>CALGYO010000001.1 GCA_937934715.1 uncultured Desulfovibrionaceae bacterium
CCTCTTTTTCGCCTTGGCCCTGGAATTTCCGCTTTTATTTGACCCGGGAGGTTTTCCCCTGTAGGGGTGTTGATGCGGCGCGCCGAACGATGTCGGACTTAGGGGTGATTCGCATCCTCGTCGCGGCCCGTTTGATCCGTGAGGGAGCAACCGTCGGCGAGACGGAGGCGTATCGTCATGCGCAGGAGCAAGGAGACCGGAGGGAGCTCGGATGAAATTCAGTATTGAGATTAAGGGGTTCGGCCAGAGAGTGTTCTACTCGTATCTGGATAAGGAATTCGTCAAGGAAGCGAAGGAAAGCAATCGCGACAGATATATTGATTATGTCTTTCACAAAAGCGATGAGAACATTCATTCCGCCGGCGAAGACCTGCTTGAGTCGAACAGGCCTGTGGTCTACATCGTGGTGAATGAAAAGGAAAAACTGCGGGTCAGCCTGAACAAGATCAGCTGCGAGATCAAGAAGCAGCCCATCAAGCGCTTGTTTCAGCCGTACATCAAAAATCAGTTCGCCTATTGTTTCGCCTACAACGAGGAATATATCCACAGATATTCCTTCAGCGACGTCGATGAAATCGACATCGACAAAATCACGGCGAGAATCGTGGAAAGCGAATTGCCCAAGACCATCGAAAACGACGTCTGGATGCGCAAGATCATCATTATTGAGGCGATGTTGTACGACGGCAAAGAGATCAAGAAAGAAGTGTTTCTGTCCAGGCCCATGAACACCATTCTCGGGCCCGTGATCATGGATATCGAATAGCCCGCGCGAGCTTATGGCGGAAAGGCGGTCTCTCCGGCCGCCTTTTTCATTTGGGGCGGCTTTTATCCGCCCCGTCTTTTTTTATGGCGTTTTCGAGCAGGATGTCCGCCAGATCCTTGATGGTGTGCTTGGCGGGATCCAGGTCAAGGGATTTGGCGAGCTCCATGATCTTGTCGCCGGTTTTCACGGCGTGCCGGATTTCATCATAGTCCATTTGCGCGGTCCCTGGGTTTGCGGGCGATGGCCGCCCCGGCCTTGCCGTCGTTCCTGCCTGTTCCTCAAACGCCGATGTGCGCGAGCCGCCGCGAAACCATCGGTCCCTGGCCGTTCCCGTCAAGGCGTTCAGGCCTTGCGGGCGGCCGTCGTCACCACGTCATTGCCGCGCCGAGATGGCCTCGGGCTCAGTAGCCGTAGGCGTGGACGTCGATGAAGAACTCCGGCCCGGTTTCCTCGAATTTGCCGTCGCCGTTTCTGTCGGCGAAAATGCGCTCGGGCTTGCCACGCTCGCGTATGGCGAAGGCGTAGGTCTTGCCGTTTACGAGCGTGAACAGGATGATCTGTTCATTGCCCCGGATGTACGCCCGCAAGGTGGTTTCGGATCCTGAAATCTGGGGGATCTGGTCGATGGTCTTCTCGTCCAGCTCCTTGGCGCCGGTCAGATCGATGA
Organism: uncultured Desulfovibrionaceae bacterium; assembly: GCA_937934715.1. Classification (GTDB taxonomy): domain Bacteria; phylum Desulfobacterota; class Desulfovibrionia; order Desulfovibrionales; family Desulfovibrionaceae; genus CALGYO01. The sequence continues at coordinate 1,434 of CALGYO010000001.1, forward strand.
GTTCCGTTTGCCCGTTGACGAGCTGCACCTCTTTCGCGCCATGGTGTTTCGCGCACGCCGCCATCGTGAACAGGGCAAGGACCGCAAGAAGAGGAATGACGTGTTTCATGGCTGTCAGTTGGGGATCATGTTGGGCGCGGGTTGCGCGTTCTTTTCCGGCGCGGCGGCCTTGGCTTCGGGATGGGCGGCCTCGTAGCAGGCGCGCTCGGCGTTGATGAGCGTCCAGTCGCCGAGCTTGATGGAGCTGCCGCGATCGTAATCCGGATCCCAGCCGTCGTAATGCTGCAGGATCACGCTGATGGCCTGACCGTCCTTGCCGGTAAGCGCCCATTTGTTGCAGATGTAGCTGCGGTCGGCGTTGTCCCGGATTTGTTCGGGTTGCCCATAGGCGGCCGTCAGGCTGGAATTGATTTCCGTCAGGAGATAGAGCCCGGCGTCGGCGTAGCGCAGCTTGACGCGCACGATTTTCCCGGGGGAGGCGCAGGCGCCGTAGAGCAGGTAGCCGCCGCCGAAACCCGGGAAGGGCTTGACGTTGACCCGCACGAGATAGGGCGCGTCGGGAAGGGGTTTGGCGGTCGCCATGTCCAGGCGATCCGCGTAGGTGGAGACGTCCGCCCCGAGGGCGAACCCGCCGATTTCGCACGGCGCCTTGTCCTTTGCGTACGCGGCCGAGGCGCAGGCCAGAAGGAGAAGGCATGGGAGAAAAAACGCTCTGCGCATGGGAAGTCCTTGGCTTGGGCCTGTTCCGGCCGTATTACTCTCCAAAATGTATGACATTTCCTGAACGCTTCGTCCAGAGCCTTCATGCCTTCAGGCCGCAAGGTCCGTCAACCGGGGAGCGCTTCGCGCGCCGCCGTCCCTTGCGCCTGGCCGCTTCCCGTCCTTGACCCGGATGGGGCGTAATCAGGGCTGTTTTGGGTCCGTTTGACAAATATGTGAGCCTGCTGCAAGATATATTCTCACTCGCCGGAGATGCCTTCGCGTCATCTCCATATTTTGCGGAATCGTACGATCCCGCGTCCCGCTTTGACCTTCTGACCGGTTACGACCGAATGCTTGAGGAGAGCGCCCATGTCCAGACAGGATACGGTCATGCTACGCTACGACGGAAAGACATACGAACTCCCACTCATCAAAGGCTCCGAGGGGGAAGTCGGCATCGACGTAACCTCATTGCGCAAAGATTCCGGAATGATCACCCTGGACCCGGGCTACGCCAACACCGCTTCCTGCGACAGCGCCATCACCTACATCGACGGTGATGCGGGCGTGTTGCGCTACCGGGGCTACGATATCGAGGATCTGGCGGAAAAAAGCACATTTATCGAAACATCCCTGCTGCTTATATTCGGCGAACTGCCTTCGGCCGAAGATCTTTCCACCTTTAGGGAGATGCTCACGGACCAGGAGCTTCTGCACGAAGATCTACTGCACCATTTTGAAGGCTACGCCCCCAACGGCCCGCCCATGTCCATTCTCTCCGCCGTGATGAATTCCATGGGCAGCTATCACATGGACCTGCTCGACATCAGAACCGAAGAGGTCTTTCGCCAGGTCGTGGCCAAGATCATGAGCAAGATCCGTACGATAGCGGCGTTCAGCTACCGCAAGTCCAAGGGACTGCCCTTTGTCTACCCGGACCCGAACCTGAGCTTCTGCCGCAATTTCATGCACATGATGTTTTCCATACCCTACCGCAATTTCGAAACCACGCCCGAAATGGTCCGGGCCTTGTCGCGGTTTCTCATCGTCCACGCAGACCACAACCAGAACACCTCCACCTCCACCGTACGCATGGTGGGCTCGACCCAGGCCAACCTGTTCGCCTCGGTGGCCTCGGGAATCTGCGCCCTGTGGGGGCCGCTGCACGGCGGCGCCAGCCGCAGGGTCCTCGACCTGTTCGAAGCCATCAGTAAAAACGAGACCACGATCGACTCGGCCCTGGACGACGTGAAAAACAGGCGGACCAAGCTCATGGGCTTTGGCCATCGCATCTACAAGACCCGCGACCCCCGGGCGACCATCATCAGAAAGATCGCCGAGGAGCTGGCCTTGTCCAAGGACGGCGACTGGCGCGAACAGCTTGAGATCGCCATTGAACTGGAAGACAGAGCCCGGGAGGACGAGTTTTTCATCGCGCGCAGCCTGTACCCCAATCTGGATTATTATTCCGGGCTGATCCTGAAGGCGCTCGGCATTCCCCCCGCCATGTACCCGGTCATGATCGCCCTGGGCAATGTGGCGGGCTGGATCGCCCAGTGGTACGAGCAGTTCGAGGACCCCAATGCCAGGATCCACCGGCCCCGGCAGATTTACGTGGGCGAGAACAAGCGGGAATATATCGAGGAACGCGACCGCTGAAGGCAGGGAGCCTGCGGAGCCGATCCAGGACGAGTGGGCCAGCCGTCCGGAGCGCTTCTCGAAGATGGAGGCATGGGAAACGAACGCGGCGATTACGCCCGGGAGGAGTTATGGCGCGGCTCTTGGATCGTCTCTGTCAGCTGGCCGAGACCAGAGACGACGTGGTTCTCGTGAAAACGTCCGATATCGGCAGCTGGGGCTTTTTGTTGTTCAAGGACGGAAAATATCACATCTATCTGAATGAGACGATACGCGATTTCAGAAAAAGCATGATCCTGGTCCAGCTGTTGGGGGATTACGCCCACCGGCGGCTTTGCGCCAGGAAGGGCCTGGAGGGGACGGCTTCCGGTTCCGTACGGGAGGTGATCGTCCTGGAAAAGGCCCGCGACAACTGGATCGTCACATTCTCCAAGCGGCTCCTGTGGCGGGTCCGGCTTGGCCTTCACGGCAAAGCGTCCAGCAGGCCCGCTGGCCGGGGCGCGACTCGGGGCGCGGCTCGGGGCGGACGCCGCGCCAGCTGACGCGGCGCGGCCGCGCTTTTCACGCGCGTCAGCGGTTCGGACAGCAGGCGCGCCGTTCGCTTGAAGCGCGAGCGGGAAGGATGGGATCGGACGGCGCGGGAGACCGAGGCGTTGGCGCGCGCTTCGCAACCATAAACGCGAGCGGCGCGGACAGTCCCGCTTCGACCCGGCGAGGCGCCCGTTTCGCGGTTCGTAAGCGCGGGAGATCCCTCCGGGCGGCCGGAAGGCGTTGGCATTATTCGTCCTTGACGGAAAAAAAAGCCTTTTTTTTCGACCAGGGATCGATGAAGGTCAGACTGCCTTCCATGGAGTCCGTCATGGCGACGCCGGCCTCCCCCTGTTTCTTGCGCATCTGGGCCTGGCGTTTCTGTTCGTTGAGCACGAGCTCGTGCAGAACGGTCTCATGGGCCTTGGACGGATTGACGAACTGGCAGCCCACCACGCCCGAAGCCGTCCTGACCACCTTGGCGACGATCTCCTTGACCACCGTCTCCCCGCCCAGACACAGATCCAGCCGTATCATGACCCCAGGTTGAAAAGCCTTGGCTTGGGAGTTGATGCCGAGTCCGCTGGCGCTGAGATCCTTGACCGTGAATGTGAATGTGGAGGCCTTTCCATGCACGGTCACGTTCAGATCCTTGATGGCGACCCTGTAGGCCCGCCGGCGTTCGTTGCTCTGCGGTTCCTTTTTTTTGAATAAGGCCTTGAAGATCATGCAGTGCTCCACGTCGCGCCGCCAGCCAGGAATTCGCCGTCACATATCGAGAAACGCGTAGCTGTTCACGCCTTCCTGTAATGGACTGAAGGTAGCAAAAACGCCGGGATTTGGCCAGGGCTCCTTGAAGACGTCACCGGATCGTTTCCTTTGCGGCGAATGACGGTTCGTGAAGCGGCAGGATGATGTCGGCCATCTCCTTCGTCTTCTTCACTATATCGTAGGCCTCGTATGCGTTGACGTGCGTTCCCGGGGGAATGACTTCCATTTCCATGCCCGTTATTTCCTTGGGTGGGAAAAAGTTCTCCAGGATACAACAAAACCCGGTAATGATGGCCAATCCTGATTCCGTTTGTACGGCGACGGACATGCCTCCCTCGGTATGGGCCGGAGCGTGCAACACGCGTATTCCAGGAACGATTTCCGCATCTTCACGAACGATTTCGATTTGTCCGTTTTCCTCAACGTCCTCAATGTAGTCCTCAAGATACCTGAAATCCAGGGGGTGCGGATCGTGAATGCGTTCCAGCTCCTTTTCATGGGCGAAAATGGCAGCGTTCACGCATTTGAAATCGTTTTCGCAGTGATCGTTGTGCAGGTGGGTATGGATGACGATGTCGATGTCTTCCGGGGCGAGCTTCCATTTGGCCAGCCCGTCTTCGAATGTATAAATGCTCCCTCCCAGGGCCCGTTCCCGGTCCGTCGAGATGATGGGGCGCATTTCCCCGGTGTCCACCAGGATTTTCTTGTTCCCGCCTTCAAGATACCAACTGTAGATGGGAATGGCGTAGGGTTTTCCGTAATCATGCTGGTAGGTCATCATGCCCTTGTCGAACAGCTTGGAGCCCATGACGATGGGGTGGATGGCGTAGACGCTCATGGCTTTTCTCCTTGAACGCGCAAAGGGCGCGGGTGGTCTGATTTATATATGGTTGAAAGGTACGCCAGCCTTCCCGGTCAGGCAAGATTTCCCCTCGCTAAGATCAACGATGCCGATTCGTTTCTTGTATTTTTATCAATTTGGGGTACCGTGCAAAATGAGCCGTCGCGTCCAGCTTTACGCCCCGCGCTTTGAACGATAAAAGCGAGATAAACCGTCAACAGCGTCGTGAGGAGAAAATCGCATGAAAGTCTTCCGCGCCACGCGAATGGAGCGCTGTATAGGCTGCCATTCCTGTTCGCTTGCCTGCGCCAGGCTGGTGCATAAGAAGTTGTCATGGAATACGGCTGGGATACGGGTCAAATCCCTGGGCGGCGTGACCAGCGGCTTTCAGGCGGTAGTGTGTCTGTCCTGCGATCCGCCCCCCTGCGCCGAGGCCTGCCCCACGGGCGCCATGCGGCCGAGAAAGTCCGGCGGCGGCGTCCTGTTCAAGGAAGACGTCTGCATCCGTTGCGGCGAATGCGCCAAAGCCTGTCCGGTGGAAGCCATCTACCTCGACCGGGACCAGACGCCCTATGTGTGCATCCAGTGCGGCCGGTGCATTCCGTTTTGCCCCCACGATTGCCTGGAGCTTATCGAAGCCCGCGAAGCGGGACCCGCCTGCGAGGAGGCCTGCCATGTCCCCAAATAACGCCTTTCGCGTTCTCGTCGTCGATCTGGCCAGCGGCAAGGGCGACCTGGTCCTTGTGGACGGCCGGGACAAATGGTGCGGCGGCAGCGGGCTGGCGGCGCTTCTGTACGAGCGGTACGGCCAGAAGGAGCTGCCCGCCTTCCATCCGGATCAGCCCATCATTTTCGCCATCGGCCCCCTGAACGGCTACTTCCCTTTGATGAGCAAGACCATCTGCGGCTTCAAGTCCCCGTACAATGAGCAATACGCCGAATCCCACGCCGGCGGGCGTTCCTCGGCCTCGCTGCGTTTCGCCGGACTCGACGCCCTGGTCCTTCGCGGCCGGGCCAAGCGTCCCTCCTGCGTTTTGGCGGGCTCGCGCCGCCTGGACGTCCTGGACGTGCACTATCTGTGGGGCGCGGACGTCTTCACCGCGGGCAAGCTTCTGCGCAAGATAGCGCCCGGCAATTCCGGGCACCGCAGCATCATGCGCATCGGACCGGCCGGAGAAAACCTCTCCCATTACGCCTGCATCAACGTGGATACCTACCGCCATTTCGGCCGGTTGGGAGCGGGCGCCGTCCTTGGCTCCAAGAACGTCAAGGGCGTCGTCATCCACGGCGACGCGGACCTGCCCCTGCCCGAGGACAAGAACTACCCAAAATTGTTCAAGGATATTCACGATAAAGTTACTGCCACGGACATGATGGAAAAGTACCACAACCTGGGCACGCCCGTGAACGTGCTGCCGCTCAATGAGCTCAAATCCCTGCCCTGGCGCAACATGCAGGCCACCGCCGACCCGGACGCCGAGAAAATCTCGGGCGAGGAATTCGCGGACAAGATGCTCATGCACAATGCGGCCTGTTCGGGCTGTCCGGTGGGCTGCATCCACGTGGGCATGCTGCGCGAGATGTTCTCCAAAGGGCACCGCTTCGCCATCCATCAGGTCTCCTACGACCACGAGCCCAATTTCGCCTGCGGGCCCATGCTGGGCGTGACCGATCCCTCCGAAGTCCTGCGCCTCATCGACGCCACGGACCGCCAGGGTCTGGACGTCATAAGCGCGGGCGTGGCCCTGGCCTGGGCCACCGAGGCCATGCAAAAGGGCGTGATCACCAGGGACGAGACCCTGACCAACCTCGCCTTCGGCGATGTGGAGGGCTACCGTACGGCCATCTATCACATCGGCCACAAGACCAACGAATTCTACGAGATGCTGGGGCAGGGCGCCCTGGTGGCGGGCAAGCGTTACGGGGGCGAGGACTACGCCTGCGTCATCGGCCAGGAGATGGCCGGCTACGCCACGGGAGAGACCTATTTCGTGGCCCAGACCCTGGGTTTCCGCCATTCCCACCTGGATACCGGCGGCTATTCCTACGATCAGAAGCACGACGAGAAGGATGTGGACAAGGTGGTCAAATTCCTGGTGGACGACGAAAAAGAGCGGGTCATGCTGACGAATCTCGTGTCCTGCCTGTTCGCCCGGGGAGTCTACAAGCCGGAACTGGCGGCCGAAGCCCTTTCCTGCCTGGGCTACAAGGAGCTGGCCGACAACCTGGACGGGGTTTCGGATTTCGTGCGCAACGCCCGCTGGAAACTCAAGGCCGCTACCGGGTACGATCCCATGAACACCAGGATTCCCAAGCGGTTTTCGGAAATAGTCACCTGGAAGGGGCCGGTGGATCCCGCGCACATGGAGGCCTTGCGCCAGGCCTACGCCAAGGCGGTGACCGCCATGATCAACGCGCCCGGGTAGGCAGGGTCCGCTTCGCGAGGGTTCCTCGCACGCGGTTTCCCGGCGAAACGGCGCCTATTCGCCGGGAAATGAGGGTTGATCTTTCAGGTAAGGTGGGGGAAAAAGAAAACATATTGCGAAATGACGGCGTGAGGCGACCGGCCCTTGCGCCGTCTCCAAGCGTGACCGCGCCCATTAGAACGATCCCGGCGAAAGGCGCCGGAAAACCGCCGCTGGCAAGGATACCCCATGGCTGAAAGTGAAAAGTCCAACGCTGCGGACAAGAAAACCGCCGCCAGTTTTTTTACGGAATTGGACTCCTCCCCCAAGGGGCTCACAAGCGCCGAGGCCGCGAGCAGACTGCAAAAATACGGCCCCAACGCCTTGGAGGAAAAAAAGGAAAGCTCGCTCAAGCGGCTTTTGAGTTTTTTCTGGGGCCCCATCCCCTGGATGATCGAGGCCGCCGCCATCCTGTCGCTCGTGGTGCGCGATTTCGTGGATTTTTCCATCATCATGGCGCTTTTGATCTTCAACGCCCTGATCGGTTTCCTGGAGGAGCACAAGGCCGCCAACGCCCTGGCCGCGCTCAAGAACCAGCTTGCTCTGATCGCCAGAGTCTTTCGCGACGGCGCCTGGAGCGAGACCGGCGCGGACACGCTCGTTCCGGGCGACGTCATCCGGCTGCGCCTCGGGGACGTGGTCCCGGCGGACTGCTCCCTCTTTGACGGCGAGTTCTTGAGCATCGATCAGGCGGCGCTCACGGGCGAATCCCTGCCCGTGGCCAAGAAAATCGACGACCAGGCCTATTCCGGCTCCGTGGTCAAGCAGGGCGAAATGCTGGCCGTTGTCACGGGAACGGGCTCGAACACCTTTTTCGGCCGCACGGCCAAACTGGTGGAATCAGCCGGCGCGGTTTCCCATTTCCAGAAAGCCGTCATGCGGGTGGGCGATTTCCTTATCGTCACGGCCATCATCTTAAGCCTCATCCTGGTGACCGTGGAACTCATGCGGGGACTTCCCGCCATCCGGCTCATCGAATTCGTGCTGATTCTGGCCGTGGCCTCCATCCCCGTGGCCATGCCCGCCGTCCTCTCCGTGACCATGGCGCTCGGAGCCTTGTCGCTTTCCAAGCAGAAAGCCATCGTCTCCAGGCTCCAGGCCATCGAGGAAATGGCCGGCATCA
>CALGYO010000002.1 GCA_937934715.1 uncultured Desulfovibrionaceae bacterium
AAGCAGAAAGCCATCGTCTCCAGGCTCCAGGCCATCGAGGAAATGGCCGGCATCAGCATCCTGTGTTCGGACAAGACCGGCACCCTGACCAAGAACCAGCTTACCCTGGGCGAACCGGTGGTTTTCGAGGCCAAGGACGCCGAGGAGCTGATCCTGGCCGGAGCGCTCGCCTCAAAGGCCGAAAACCGCGACGCCATCGACCTGGCCGTCCTCGGAGGACTCAAGGATCAAAAGGCCATGGACGCCTTCACCCAGGTCAAATTCATCCCCTTCGATCCGGTGAGCAAGCGCACCCAGGCCGAACTCACGGACGCTTCGGGCAAGACTCTCGCCGTGGCCAAGGGCGCGCCCCAGGTCATCATGGACTTGTGCGGCCTGGACGCAGAGGAGAAGGAACGCGCCGTACAAAGCGTGGACGGCTTCGCGGCCAAGGGATTCCGCACCATCGGCGTGGCCAGAAAGGAAGGGGAGGGCGCCTTCGCCTTTCTCGGGCTCCTGCCTCTTTTCGATCCTCCGCGCGACGACTCCGCCGAGACCATCGCCCAGGCCCGGGCCCACGGCATCGACGTGAAGATGGTCACCGGCGACAACGCCGCCATCGGGCGCGAGATTTCCGGCCAGCTGGGCATGGGTACCAACATCGTTCCGGCCGGGAATTTCTTCGCCAAGGACGCCGACGTCAACCGCCTGGACGCTTCCGTGGAAAAGGCCATCCTGGGCGCCGACGGCTTCGCCGAGGTCTTTCCGGAACACAAGTACGGCATCGTCAAGGCCCTGCAGAACCAGGGGAAACTGGTGGCCATGACCGGCGACGGCGTCAACGACGCCCCGGCGCTCAAGCAGGCGGACGTGGGCATCGCGGTCTCCGGCGCCACCGACGCCGCCCGGGCGGCCGCCTCCCTGGTCCTGACCGCCCCCGGGCTCTCGGTCATCATCAAGGCGGTGGAGGAGGCCCGGCGCATCTTCGAGCGCATGATGAGCTACTCCATCTACCGCATCGCCATGACCATCGACATCATGGTCTTCGTGGTCCTGGCCATGCTGGGTTTCGATTTCTACCCGCTGACCGCCGTCATGATCATCCTGCTGGCCCTTCTCGACGACATCCCCATCATGACCATCGCCTACGACAACACCCGGGCCGATCCCAACCCCGTGCGCTGGGACATGAGCAGGGTGCTCACCATTTCGAGCGTCCTGGGCGTCATCGCCGTGGTCGAAACCTTCGGCCTGTTGCTCATCGGCCGGAGACTTCTGGATTTTCCCGATCCCCAATTGCGATCCATGCTTTTTTTGCAACTGGTGGCGGGCGGGCACCTCATGCTCTTCGTCACCCGGTCCAAGGGCGCCTTCTGGAAGCCGCCCTATCCGTCCAAGCCGTTGTTCTGGGCCATCGTGGGCACGCAGATCTTCGCGATCCTCTTGTGCGGCTTCGGCTGGCTCGTTCCCGTCCTGCCCTGGCGCCATGTGGCCCTGGTCTGGGCGTATAACCTGGTGTGGATGGTCATCCAGGACATGGTGAAGCTCGGCGCCTACAAGATGCTGGAACACCAGAAGTTCAGCTGGTTCCTGGACCTCTTGCGCGGTTTTCGCCGGGAGTACGAGCGCGGCTTTTCAGGCATCCAGAACACCGTACTCAGGCATCACGACGGCATTCATTCCAGAAAAACCAGAAACGATTAGCCACGCGGCGATAAGGAGGCCCTATGCCCCTGCCCACCGAACTTTCGGCATGGAAGGCCCTGACGGAACATCACGCCAGGATTGCCAATCTGCACATGCGGGAGCTTTTCAAAAACGATCCCCGCCGGTTCGCGACCTTTTCCCGGACCCTGGGGGATATGCTTTTCGATTTCTCCAAAAACCGCATCACCGGTGAAACCTTCGAGCTGCTCATGAATCTGGCCCGGGAAGCCGGGCTCGACGCCAAGATCCGGGACATGTTTTCCGGCAAGAAGATCAATGTGACGGAAAAGCGCGCCGTGCTCCACACCGCTTTGCGCAACCGGTCCAACCGGCCTGTGTACGTGGACGGGCGGGACGTCATGCCCGAGATCAACCGGGTGCTGGAAAAAATGCGGCTTTTCACGGAGAAGGTCCGCTCCGGCGCCTGGAAGGGCTATACCGGCAAATCCATCACGGACGTGGTCAATATCGGCATCGGCGGCTCGGACCTGGGACCCCAGATGGCGGTCATGGCCCTTGGCCATTACGCCAAGCCCGGGCTCAAGACCCATTTCGTCTCCAACGTGGACGGCACGCACCTGGCCGAATGCCTGAAGATCGTCAATCCCGAGACCACGCTTTTCATCGTCGCCTCCAAGACCTTCACCACCCAGGAAACCATGACCAACGCCCATTCGGCCCGGGACTGGTTCCTGGCCAAGGCCAAGAACGAAAAGGCCGTGGCCCTGCATTTCGCGGCGCTATCCACCAACGCCGAAGGCGTGGAGGCCTTCGGCATCGACACGGCCAACATGTTCGAATTCTGGGACTGGGTGGGCGGCCGCTATTCCCTGTGGTCGGCCATCGGTCTGTCCATCGCCCTGTCCATCGGCATGGACCGGTTCGAGGAGATGCTGGCCGGCGCACACAAGGTGGACGAGCATTTCCGCAAGACGCCCTTCGAGGAAAACATCCCGGTCATCATGGGGCTTCTCGGCATCTGGTACTCCAATTTCTTCGGCGCCCAGACCCACGCCATCCTGCCTTATGACCAGTATCTGGCCCGGTTTCCCGCCTATTTCCAGCAGGGCGACATGGAAAGCAACGGCAAGGGAATCACCGTGGAAGGCCTGCCCGTTGCCTGCGATACCGGCCCGATCATCTGGGGCGAGCCCGGCACCAACGGCCAGCACGCCTTCTACCAGCTCATCCACCAGGGAACCATGCTCATTCCCTGCGATTTCCTGGCCGCCGCCACCACCCACAACCCCATGGGCGAGCATCATCTGTTGCTTGTTTCCAATTTCTTCGCCCAGACCGAAGCCCTCATGAAGGGCAAGACCTTCGAGGAAGCCAGATCGGAATTGGCCGCCAAGAGGACGCCCGAGGCCGATCTTGATCTTCTGGCCATGTCCAAGACCTTTCCCGGGAACCGACCCACCAATTCCTTCCTTTTCAAAGAACTGAACCCCGAAACCCTGGGCTCCCTCATCGCCTTGTACGAGCACAAGATCTTCACCCAGGGCGCCATCTGGGACATCAACTCCTTCGACCAGATGGGGGTGGAGCTGGGCAAAAAGCTCGCCTTGGACATCCAGAAGGAGCTGCGCACCGACGCGACGATCATGTCCCACGACTGCTCGACCAACGGTCTCATCAACGCCTACAAGGCCATGCGCTGATCCGGCCTCCTTCCGCCGCCGACAGGCCGCCATCCCGTATGGAGGCGGCCTCAGGCTGACTGCGAAGACCGGTCGCCGCATTCAAAAAAATGCCGGGCCCGCGCGTAGGAGATGACGCGAGGGTCCGGTTTTTTTCGCGCCATGCGAGCGCATTCTTTGAGCGGCCTGCTCGAAAAGACTCTTTCGCCGCACCCGGACCTCCATCCCGTATGAGGGGCGGTCTGGGGATCGAATGAAGCGGGTTCAAGAAAAGTTCATGATCGTTCTTGAACCAAAAATATCATTTTATATTGGAGGGTTGTTTTCGCTTGATGGATTCTCCTCATGCAGGGAATCCGCTTGTTCTAGCACTGTTTCCTGGCTTGTTCCTTGCGACAAATTCAGGGCGCGTTCCAATAAAACGGTGTAGATGGGCCGGCCGCCGAGGATTTCCGCCGTGATGGCCGAGGACATGCAGGTCACGATGAGGGGCAGGGTCAGGGAATAGTTGAGGGTCATCTCCATAACCAGAACCAGCCCGGTGACCGGAGCGCGCACGGTGGCCGCGAACAGGGCCCCCATGCCCGCCACGGCGAACATGTCGGGATGCTCGATGAGCCCGGGAAAATATTCGTGGCCGAAATTGCCGAAGACCAGGCCGAAAAGGGTCCCGAGAGCCAGCATGGGCGCGAAGATGCCGCCGGGCGCGCCAGAGCCGTAGCTGAAAAAAGTGGTGGCCAGACGCAAAACAAAGGCCAGGGCCAGCAGCTCCACGGCCGTTCCGCCGCCAAGGGCGCGCAACAGCGCCCTGTGTCCGCCCCCGGCCGCGTCCGGGAAAAACCACAGAAGCAGGCCGATGATCGCGCCGAGCGTCAAGGACATGGGGACGATGGTTTTCGCTTCGATGCGGGCGCAAATATCAAGGGTGGCCACAAGCAGATAATTGAAGAAGAAGCCGATGACCCCGATGCAGCAGCCGAAGAACAGGAACAGAAGAAGAGAGGAAAGAGCCGGCATGGGGAACAGGCGCATGGGAATGTCCTGGGCCGGACCGCAGATGAGCCGGACCATGATGTCCGAGGCGGCAGAGGCGATGACCACGCAGTGGAAGGAGACGAAATTGAAACGGAACTGGCGGCGCATTTCCTCCACGATGAACAGGATGCCCGCAAGCGGGGCGTTGAAGGCGGCGGCCAGTCCCGCGCCCGCTCCGGCGGCCACCAGCGAATGGCGCACCTGGGGATCGTCCAGATGAAAAAGCTCGCAAAGCATCCGTCCGCCGCCCGCGCCCATCTGGATGGTGGGGCCTTCGCGGCCGAGCACCATGCCGCCGCCGATGGACAGGACGCCGCCGATGAATTTGACGGGCAGGACGCGTTTCCAGCGAAGGGGGCGTACGCCGGACAGGGCGCCTTCGATTTCCTGGACGCCGCTGCCCGAGGCTTCCGGAGCGAAGCGCCGGACCAGTCCCACGGCCGCCAGGGTCATGACGGCGGAAAAGGACATGGAAGCGAGCCAGCCCAGGTCGTACAACCGTTCGGCGGTCTGGGCCAGGAAGGTCCGCAGATCGAAAACTCTGTCAACCGACAGGTGGAAGACGCCGCCGATGGTTCCGCCCATGACGCCGGTCAGAGCGGCAAGCACGAACACAGGAAAATACTTCCTGGCCTTGCCGTACGCCAGCTTCACGTGTCCGCTATCAGCCATGCTCATGACCGCCTCCGGCCTCATGGTATCCTGTCGGGTTTTAATGCGCAATCACGGGGAGATGGGGCTTGATTTTCCGGATTTCAATCGGGTAGGCTCTCTCCCGAGCCACAGCGGGCGGCGGGAGGGCTGGGCGTTGGCGGCTTGTATTCTTGCCCGGTTCCGCGCGCGTTCGCGCGGGACGCATTCCTTCCCGCCGCGAACCCGACGGAGGCTTCCCATGAAAAGCCTTGTTGCGGCGTTTTTTTTCTGTTTGGCCGCGCTCCCGGCCCTGGCCGGAGAGCTTACCGTTCTTTCCGACTACTGGTGTCCCTTCTCCTGTCTGCCCGGCAACCAGCCCGGATACGTCATCGAAATCGCCAAGGCCGTTTTCGAGCCCAAAGGCGTGACCGTCAGGTATGAGCCTATTCCCTGGGAGCAGGCCATCCGCCGCGCGACCGTGGAAAAGGGGGTCGCGCTGGCCGGTTGCGCCAAGGCGGAGACCCCGAACCTGGTTTTCCCCAAAACCGCCGTAGGCGTCTCCAGACCGGCCTTCTACGTTCAATCCGGGTCTTCATGGCGCTACCAGGGGGTCGAATCCCTGGAACACGTCCGGTTGGGCGTGGCCTTCGGCTATGATTACGGCGAGGCCGTCAACCGCTATATCCAGGAACGCCCGGAAAAGGTATCCGTGGCCAGCTCCGAGGAGCCGGTCAAGGAAAGCCTGCGCAACTTGTCCCTGGGACATGTGGACGCCATTGTCGGGGATCCCAACGTGGTTCTCATGACCGCCGGTTCCATGGGCATGATCGGGCGGATCCAGTCCGCGGGCGAGGCGCACGCCTCGATCCCCATCTATCTGGGCTTCAGTCCGGCGGAGAAGGAATCCTTGAATATGGCCGCGCTATTCGACGAGGGGATGCGCGAACTGCGTTCCTCGGGCAAGCTCGCCTCCATCCTGGCCAAATACGGCCTGACGGACTGGACGGCCGGAAAATAGGACGCCGCAGGCTAGAGCATTTCCTCCATGACCTGGAAAAACGTCTCCGGGTTTTTCGCCGTTTCCACAGGAATGTCCGCAAGGCCGCCTTCCTCGCGAAAAATCAGGATCCTGGCCGCCAGACGCCGGGTCTGGCGCAGGCTGTGGGAGACCATGACCACGGCGAACTTTTTGGATAGTTCCAGGATCAGGTCCTCGATCCTGCCAGCCGCCTTGTAATCCAGAGACGCGGTGGGCTCGTCCAGAAGCAGGATGTCCGGTTGGAGGGCCAGAATCCTGGCCAGGCACAACCGTTGGCGCTGGCCGCCGGAAAGGTCTTCCGCCGGGCGGCGCAGCCTGTCTTTCACCTCGTCCCACAAATGCGCCTCCCGAAGCGCCGTTTCCAGGCGCCGGATCGCTTCGCCGCCCGTGATCCCGCAGGCCAGCCGCAAGGGCAAGAGCAGGTTTTTCTCCACGCTCACCGGCAGAACGTTGGGGGTCTGGAAAACCATGCCCGCCCGCCTGCGCAGTTCTTCCACGGGAATATCTCCCGCATAGACCCGGACCCCGGTTCCGCCGAGATGCGCCACCACCTCGCCCGTGACTACACACCCGGCGATGCCGTCGTTTAAGCGGTTGATGGTCCGAAGCAGGGTGGTCTTGCCGCATCCCGAGCGTCCGGCGATTACCGTGGGGCCCGCCTTGGCGATCTCGCAGGAAACGCTGGAAAAGACCGTGCGGCCGGAAAAGGAAATGCCCAGATCCAAAAGCCGGATGGCGGGTTCCGGGCGCGTCACGTCGTCCATCGTTTCTCCAGGGAACGGCGCAGGAGCGAGGCAGCGAAGAACATGACCGAGGTCATGCTAAGAAGAACCAGGGCCGCGCCGAAGGCCATATCCAGTTCCTGCCGGTTTTGATGCTCGGCGGCCAGGTAGTAGATTTGAAAGGGCAGGGCGGCGAATTTGCCGAAAAGCGCGGGTCCTGCGGCCGCCCCGGCCACAGCGCCGGTCATGAGGATCACGGCCGTATCCTCGGCCGCCCGGCCGATGGAAAGAACGAGACCGCCGAGGATGCCGCGGCTGGCGGCCGGAAAAAGGATGTGGAAGATGATCTGGTTTCTGGTCAGCCCCAGGCTTTCCCCGGTCAGACGCAGGGACCGGGGCAGACTTTCGAACGAGGTCCTGGCCGCGTTGACCAGGTAGGGCAGAACGAGAAGAGCCAGGCAACCGGCGGCCAGCAGAAGGCAGACGTTGGCCTGGGGGTCGATGGCGTCGCGCAGGAAAAGGATCAGGGTGAAGCCGAAAAGCCCCATGATGATGGATGGGATTCCGGCCAGGACGTCCACGCCGAAGACCAGGGCCGTCTTGAGCCGTCCCGAGGCGTACTCGGCAAGGTACGCTCCGGCCAATACGCCCACGGGCGCGGCCATGAGGGTGGAAAGGACCACCAGCCACAGGGTCCCCAAAACGGCGGGCCAGATTCCGTCGAATACCGGCGCGCCCTGAAAAAGGACCCGGTCCGCCGGAACATCGCCGAAAAGAAGCTCCGGGCCGAGGGTGGGGCCGCCCCGCATGACGAGGTAGCCCAAAAAAGCCAGGAGCAGGCCGGGAACGGCCAGGGCGCAGGCCCAGGAAAAGATCTGGGCGAGCCGTTCCGCCAGCCTAGCCACGGGACCCCGGTCCGCCGGAGGATTCCCGGTCGAGCAGGCGCAACACGGCGTTCACGGCGATGATGACGGCGAAAAGAAGCAGGCCGCAGGCGAACAGGCTGGCGTAGGCCTCGCTTTGGCTGTCCGTGGCCAGGACCAGGGCGATGTGGGCCGCGAGAACGCGCATGGAATCCAGCGGGGAATGGGGAACCCGGGCGGCGTTTCCCGAAAGCATGAGCGCGATGACGGCGTCCCCCGCAGCCCGGCCGAAACCCAGGGCCGCCGCCGCGATCAAGGCCCGGCGCGATTGGGGCAGGACGAGATGCAGAAGGATCTGGCTCCGGCTGAGACCGAGGGCCTCGCCGGTGGTCCGAAGGCCCGGCGCGATGTTCGAGAAACGGCCGTCCACGATGAGCGTGATGGTGGGAAGGATCAACACGCTCAAGGCCATGGAAGCCGCCAGCCAGCAATAGCCCGTGCCCGAGGCGAAGGTCTGGCGCAAAAGCGGGGTCAGGAGAATGGCCGCCACGAAGCCGTAGGCCACGGTGGGCACGGCGGTCATGAACCGGACAAGGCTCATGAGCGGCCCGGCCAGCCTGGACGGACCCAGGCCGTGCATGAAAAAGCACAGCCCGACCGCCGCCGGGTAGGCCCCGAGCATGGCGGTGGCGGCGAGCATCAGGGAGGAAACCGCCATGGGCAGGATGCCGAACTGATTTTGCATGGGGTTCCAGACCCAGGTGAAAAGCGGCGCCAGCCTGCCTCCCGAAAAAAGCGGCAGGGAAAACCAGGCCAGAAAGCAGAAAATGAAGGCCACCGCAAGGGCGGCCAGGAAGGCGCACCCGGCGAACACAGCCCCTTGAAGGCGTCCGGACGGGCGACGCGCCCCCGTCCGCAAGCGGGCGGGGGCGTTCGTTCCCGGTTTGTTCGCACGTCGCGTCGCGTCGCTCATATCGGAACCGGCGGACTGAATCCGGAGCTTACTTCTTGATGGGGATGTAGCCGCTGGCCTCGATGATGGTCGCGCCTTCGGGGCTCAGGATGTACTCGATGAAGCTTTTGGTCAGGCCTTCGGGTTCGCCTTTGGTGTTCATGTAGAGCTTGCGCGCGACGGGATAGGTTCCGGAGGCGGCGTTTTCCTGGTTGGGAGCCACGCCCTCCAGAAGGGGCGCCTTGATGGAGTCGTCGATGTGGCCGATGGACACGTAGCCGATGGCGGCGGGATCCTGGGCCACGGCGGTCTTCATGGCGCCGTTGGAGGCCACCACGTTGGCTGAGGAGGCGATGGGGCCCTTCTTGAGAAGCTTCTCCCAGAACACCTCGCGGGTGCCGCTGGCCTCGTCGCGGGTGTAGAGGTTGATGGGCGCGTCGTCGCCGCCCACGTCCTTCCAGTTGGCGATCTTGCCTTCGTAGACGTCCTTGACCTGCTGCGCGGTCAGTTCCTTCACGGAATTCTTGGGATTGATCACGACGGCCACCCCGTCGATGGCGAAGGGAAAGGAAACGAGGCCGTACTTGGCGACTTCTTCGTCGCTTACGGCCCGGCCGGTGTTTCCGATCTGGACCAACCCCTCGCCGGCTTTCTGCACGCCCACCCCGGACCCGCCCCCGGCCACGGTGATGACGATTTCGGGACTCGTTTGCATGATGCGCTTGGCCGCTTCCTTCATGACCGGAATATGGGCCGTGCCGCCCGCGATGTCGATTTTGCCGGACTTGCCGGAGAACGCGTCCAGACCGGCGGCGGTCGCCGCGCCCGCGACGAGAAGGATGGCCAGGGCGAGAAGAATGGATACGAGCGCTTTTGCCTTTGAGATCATGTTCGCCTCCTTGAGTTGACGCTGCGGGAGAGAGCCTCCAGCAAATCAAACGTTACGGTTTGTTACGTCACCGGCCGCGAAGATGACAAATAGATGAAAACTATTTATTGACAAAATCTCAATCTAGTTTCTCGATGAATAAAATGGGGGGATATCCTCCGGCGACCTCCCGGCGGAGAAGAAAAGCCTAAACTTTTTTTCTTGGCGGCCGAAGGGTGGCGTATGAGGAGTACGGTCCGTTCAGGCCGGAAAACGGGGATTTGTCATGATGCGCGACGCTTCGGCGAGGATGATCAGGGAGAATGCCGGGAGCCGCGGCGAGGATTTCCTGCGGATATCGCCGGAAACGCTCGGCGGTGGAAACGTTCAGGGGTTCGCCGTCTATATCGAGCGCGGCGGACGGATGGTGCTTTTCGTCAGCGAACGCGAGCGGTTCACCGGTGATCACGCCAGAGCGCTCGCCCGAAGCGGAACGGAACACGTCTTTATCCAAGCCGCCCAGCTTGCCGCGTTCCATAGCCATCTGGAAAAACGCCTCCCCCGTGTCCTTGGCGACGCTTCGGTTTCTTTGGAAAAACGGGCGCGGGTGCTCTATGACGCCTCGGTTTCCATCGTGCGCGAAGCGTTCACGCAAAGACTGCCCCTCGGGCTCGGCGCGCCCGAATACGCGGCGCTTACGAGGCTGGTCCGCAAAAGCGCCGTCCTTTTGGCCAATGAGCGTTCGCTTTCGCGCATCGCCTCCCTCATGACCCATGACTACGGGGTCTACAGTCACAGCGTTCAGGTTTTCGTTTACCACGCCGTCTTGCTGCGCCGTCTGGGCCTTGGGGAGGATATGATCGTCAAGGCCGGATTGGGGACCCTGCTGCACGACGTGGGCAAGGAAGGCGTCGATCCGGCCATTTTGCAAAAGCCCGGCCCCCTCACTCCGGAAGAGCGCCGGATCATCAACACCCATCCCGCCCGGGGAGCGGCCTTTTGCGCGGCCATGCCTCTGGCGCCCGCATCCCTGGCCTGCATATTGCTGCATCACGAGCGCATGGACGGCGGCGGCTACCCGGGAGGTCTCGGCGGCGAGCAGATACCGGTCCATGTACGCGCCCTGTCCCTGGCCGACGCCTACGACGCGTTGACCTCCGATCGCCCCTATGCCAAGGCGGAACGCCCCTACGAGGCTTTGCGGATCATGCGCGACGAAATGCGCGGAGCCTATGATCTCGACCTCTTCAAGCTGTTCGTGAGCGTCTTAAGCGGCGCGGACATCCTCTAGCCCGTCCTGCGGGGCGTTTGCGCCTTTCGGCCCGCGGAACGCGCCTTGCCGCATGCCATTGTTCCGTCGCGGCGCCCTCAAAACACTGGGGCAAGCGGTGGGGACGCGCCCGCTAGAGCGCGTTGAACCAGCGGCCCATGCGCTCGAACGCCTGCGCAAGCTCCGCCTCGTCCGCGCCGTAGGACAGGCGCAGAGCCTGGTTCGCGCCTGGGCCGAAGGCGTCGCCGGGAATGGTTATGACCCCGGCTTCGTTGATGAGCCGGACGGCCGCGTCCATGGAGGCGAGGCCGGGAACGTCGTAGCGGGCGATGACGTAGAAGGCGCCCTTTGGCCGGACATAGGTCACGCGCGGGCCCATGCCGTCAAGCGCGGCGCAGGCCAGTTCGCGCCGGGTCTCAAGCTGGCGGACGTAGTCCCGGTAAACGTCCTGGGAGCCGGTCAGGGAGGCCAGGGCGGCGTACTGGGAGGGGGTGGGCGCGCAGATGGCCGCGCAGTCGTGCACTTTCAAGAGCTCGTCCATGAGCGGCTTGGGGGCGAAGGCGTAACCGGCCCGCCAGCCCGTCATGGCGTAGCGCTTGGAAAAGCTGTTCACCGCGATGAGCCGGTCCCGAAGCTCGGGCAGCTCGCTCAGGCTGAAGGCCTTTTCCCCGTCATAGGTCAGGGCGTCGTAGGTATCGTCGCAGATGACCACCAGGTCTTTTTCCAGGGCCAGTTCGGCGATTTGCAGCAGATCGTCCTTGGCGAAGACCGATCCGGTGGGGTTGTGGGGGCTGTTTATGATAATGGCCCGGGTGCGCGGAGTGACGGCCGCACGGGCGGCTTCGGCATCCAGGCTCCAGTCCTTTCTGCGCAGGGGGAAGAAGACCGGCCGGCCCTCGGCCAACACGATTTGCTCCACATGGGAGGGGTAGAAGGGTTCGGGAACCAGGCACTCGTCCCCCCGGTCGATCACGGTCAATACCGCCGCCAAAAGAGCTTCCATGGCGCCCACCGAGATCATGATCTCGGTTTGCGGGTCCGCGGCGAGCCCCTTTTCCGCCAGGAGCTGATCGGCCACGGCCTGACGCAGGGCGGGCATGCCGGGCTGGAGGGAGTATTTTCCGGCTGCTGGTTCGTCCCGAAGTGACCTGGCCACGGCTTCGACCACATGGGCCGGGGTGGCGAAGGAGGGCGTCCCCTGGCCCAGGGAGACGCAGCCGCCCCGTTTGGCGGCGATCATGGGCATGAGTTTGGTGGCTGAAATTTTTATGCCCCGTACCCGGGCGCTTATCCTGTCGTGCGGCTTCATCGTGATTCCTTTTTATCGTTCCCGCTTGTGGCCGCGCCCGCAATGCCGTATGCCCCTTTGCGCATTGCAAAAAAGGAGCGGGCCTTGGCGCGCGGATTCTTCTACGCCATCATTTCGGCGACCTGTTACGGCCTGGGGCCGATCATCTTCAAGCTGGGCATGGCCTCGGGCATGAGCGAACTCGACATGCTTCTGTCCCGGTTCGTCATCGCCGCGCCCATCCTGGCCGCTTTTTTCCTCGTCACGGACAAAAAAAAGCTCGCGCCCCGGCCGCGAACCCTCGTGCGCGCCGCCATCGCGGCCTTTGGCTTCTACGCCCTGGAAAGCTACTGCTTCATGCGGGCCTTGACCTATATTCCGGCGGCGACCAACTCCTTGATTTTCTACATTTACCCCTTGCTTGTCACCCTGTTGTCCGCGCTTTTTTTCGGGTTTCGCATCCGGCGCCTCACCGTGGCGGCGCTTCTCTTCATTCTCGCGGGGACAAGCCTGGTCGGGCACGACGCCTTCGTGCGCCAGGCGCCCCTTGCGGGCGTGTTCTTTTCCCTGGCGGCCACCTTCATCTTTTCCTGCTATCTGCTTTTGGTGCAGCGCTTCATGCGCGATGAGGACCCGCTTACCCTCACTTTTTACGTCTTCGTCTTCATGGCCATAAGCTACGCCTTTTTGCACAATCCTTCGTCGCTTTTGCGTTTTTCCCAGGAGCAGCTGCTTTGGGGATCGCTTGCGGCCATCTTCCCCACAGTCCTGGCCGTCCCTTTGCTGTACGCCTCCATCAGGAAAATCGGCGGCGCCTACGCCTCGATCTTCTCCTCCTTCGAACTGGTGGCCACGCTGACGGCCGCCAAACTGGTCCTCAACGAACCCATAAGCGCCGAACAGGTCTTCGGCATGGCCGCCATCATGCTGGGGGTGGCCCTGCCCAACCTGCGCCTTGATTATCTGCGCCGCCGTCTGAACAGCCCGGCCGGGAGTCCGTCAGACGGCGATCCCGCCCCCTGACGCCCCGGCGATGCGGGATCAGCCGAGTTTCGCCCGGTAATCCCGGCAGGCCCGCATCATGTCCTGAATGTCCATCTGCTGGTTGACCCGGCAATAGAATTCCTCGGCCTGGATGGGCTTCTGCAGGGAATCGTTGGCGCCGATCTTGAGAAAGCGCGCGGTCTGCCTGCCGTCTTCGCCCGAGATCCCGATGATGGCCAGCTCCTCCTTGGGTTTGTCCCGGCGCAACTCGCTTATGAGTTCGAACCCGTCCATATTCGGCATATTGTAGTCCGTGATGCAAAGCCGCACGTCCGGGTTGTCCGCCAGGACCCTGAGCGCCTCCTTGCCGTCCTCGGCTTCCACGGTCCGGTAGTTCTGGTTTTTGAGCAGGGTGACGATGCGGTTGCGGGCCAGCTTGGAATCGTCCACCGCCAGGACCTTGACCGAGAGATTCTTGTGCAGCCGCTCGATCAAATCTTCCATGTCCCGGACCTGGGCCATGGATTTCAGGAAATAATCCACGACGTTTTGTTCCAGAAGCCTGGTCCGCACCTCCTCGTTGAAGGAGGAGGTCATGACCACGCTCGGGGCGTTGTGGGAGACGGCCAGGCGCACGATCTCCCCGCCCGGATCGTCCGGCAGGTTGAGGTCCAGCACGGCCACGAAGATGGCGTCGCCTTCCGCTTCCAGAATCTCCCGCGTCTGGGCCAGGGTTTCGGCCACGAGCACCTCATAGGGCAATCTGTCGCGCACGTGATCGGACATGATCTTGGCCTGGATGCGGCTGTCTTCCACAATGAGAACCTTGGTCGCCTGGGTCATGGAGCGCGCCTTTTGGGGATTGGATGTTGGTTCATTTCGCGGCGCCGCGCGCATAAGCGAGCGTCACGCGCGGCCTTTACCGGAGTTTTTCCAGGATGTTCCAGCCGTATTTCGTCAAATCGCCCTCGGCGTTGGACAGAAGGACAACGCCTGTCTTGCGGGCCGGGTCCAGCATGATCAGGGCGAAAAAGCCGCCGGAACGCCCGGCGTGCATGACATAGCGATGTCCCTTGAAATTGTACGCGTTCCAGAAAAGCCCGATGAACAGCTCCGGAATCTCCGCCACGTGAAAGCGCGGGATGTGGGAAAGGAGCATGGGCGAGAGAAGGGGCGTCTCGGCAAGCCCCAGGTTGGCGGCCGCATAGGTCAGAAGGTCGTCGGGCGTGGAGCGCAGGGCTCCGGCGGCTTCGAAGACCGGGACCTCCCAGGCGGGCACGCGCGTAAGCGCCTGGTTGTGTCCCGGGGCGTAGGCCCTTTTCATGGAATCGGGAAGCGTGATGCGCGTTTCCAGCATCCCAAGGGGCGCGCAGATCTTGTCCCGGACCAGTTCCTCATAGGGCTTGCCGTAGACGCGCGAGAGAATGAGCCCGGCCAGGGCCGCGCCCGCGTTGCTGTATTCGAAGCGCGCGCCCACGGGGCGGCTGGGGGTGAAGCGGCGCAGGAAATCGTAGAAAAGCGGCAGGTCGTAGCCCGCGAACGGATTGAGGGGGTCGGCGGAAGGCATGTTGTCCGGCCGTTCGGGCAGTCCGGAGGAATGGGTCGCCAGATCGAGGATGGCCATGCCCGAGAAGGGAGACTCCGGCCCGGCCACGTCCGAGGGCAGATATCGCGAGACGGGATCGGTCAGGTCGAGCTTTCCCTCCATCTGGGCCATGGCCAAAAGAACGCCGGTGAAGGTCTTGGTGATGGAGCCGATCTCGAAGACGGTGCGGCCGCTCGGCGCCGGACCGCGCGTTCCTTTGATCAGGCCGTATCCGTAGACCGCGCGGCCGGAAGGGGAGAGAAGGCCCACCGCAAGCCCCTTGACCTCGTGGCGGTTGAAAAGAGGCGCGACGATTTCCTTGACCTCCCGCTCCGAGAGCAGAACGCCGGTCCCGGCCAGGGCGGACGGCCAGGGGAAACACAAGGCCAGG
The DNA here is from genome assembly GCA_937934715.1 of uncultured Desulfovibrionaceae bacterium. GTDB lineage: Bacteria > Desulfobacterota > Desulfovibrionia > Desulfovibrionales > Desulfovibrionaceae > CALGYO01. The sequence goes on from CALGYO010000002.1 coordinate 14,957, forward strand.
GCGGCCAGGAACATGGTCCCGATCCGGTCGCGCAGATGAAGAAGCGGCATGAAACGGCGCATGAGCGCCAAAGCGCGGGGGGCGGCGGTGAGGTTCGGCATGTCCGGATCAGCGCTCCTGGCCGTTGAGGATGAAATTGCGCAACAGCACGAGCGCCGCCCGGATGTTGCGCACGTTGTAGGCCGCATGGGAGTTGACCATGCCCACCCGGATGGAGACGGCTTCGCCTGGGAGCGCCCGAAACAGATCCTCGTCCGTATCCGCGTCCCCAAGAGCCAAAGTGAAATCGAAATCGCCCTCGCTCATGAGATGCAGCCCGGCCACGGCCTTGTTGATGCCCGCGCTTCTGACCTCCACCACCCGGTTGTCGGAAATGACCTGGATGTCCATGTTGGCGGCCAGATGCTTCAGGGTCTCCACCAGCTCGCGGGAACGGATTTCGCCGAGTTTCTTGGCGGAATTCCGGTAATGCCAGGCGATGGAATACTCCTTTTCCTCGATGTAGCTTCCCGGAAGGCGCGAACAGAAGCGCGTTAGAATGGGCCGGATCATGACCATCCAGTCGTTGAGCAGCGGCTTTATCATGCGCCACTCGCCGCCGGGGGTCCGGAGCCAGACGCCGTGTTCCGCGACCAGATGCGCGGGCAGCCCGCCGAGCCATTTTTCCATCCAGGCCCTGGGACTGCCGCTGAAGATGGCCACGTCGTTGGCGGGATCGGCGCACAGAGCCTTGAGGATGTCCAGAATCTCCTTTGTAGGTTCGGCCTTGTCCGGACCGTCGGCGAAAGGGATGAGCGTGCCGTCGTAGTCAAGCAGAAGCAGCCGCCGCGAGGCCCCCTTGTAGGCCGCCACGATGCGCTCCGCGCTTTGGGGGGTGACGAACCGGGACTCGAATTTTCCCTGCTCGGTCTTGATCCCCAGGAGCGAGTCCATGAAATCCTCGGCCCAATGGTTCACGTCGAAACGCTTGAGGCGTTCTTTAAGCAGGGCGTTTTTCCTGACGAGCTCCGCCTCGTCCATATCCAGCGCTTCCTTGATGGCGTCGGCGATCTCCATGGCGTTGTACGGCGTGATGACGATGGCCTCGCCCATTTCGTTGGCCGCTCCGGCCATTTCCGAAAGGATGAGCGCGCCTTTGCCGTCGGTCTTGGCGGCTATGTATTCCTTGGCCACTAGGTTCATGCCGTCGCGAAGCGGGGTGACCAGGGCCACGTCGCTGGCGTCGTAGAGCATGGCCAGGTCGTCGAGGCCGAAGGCGTTGTATTGATAGATGATGGGTTGCCAGGAAAGAGCGCCGTATTTTCCGTTGATGAAGCCCACCCGCTCGTCAATCTGTTTTTTCATGGTCTGGTAGGTGGAAACGCCCGTGCGCGAGGGTACCACCACCAGCATGAGGACGACCTTTTCCCGCCATGCGGGATAGCGTTCCAAAAACAGTTCGAACCCGCGCAGCCGGTGAAGGATGCCCTTGCTGTAATCCAGCCTGTCGATGGACAGGATGGTCTTCACCCCGTGCAGGGCTTTGCGCAGGTTCGTTTTTTTGCGTTGGACCTCGGAATTTTTGGCCGCCTCGGCGTATTTGCCGAAATCGATGCCCATGGGAAAGGCGTCCGCCTTGACCAGCCGCTCGCCCACGGTCATGGCCCCGAGATGATGATCGAGCCCCAGGATGCTGGAAACGCTGTTCAAGAAATGCTGCGCGTAATCATAGGTGTGAAAGCCGATGAGATCGCTTCCGAGGAGCCCCTTGAGGATTTCGGAGCGCCATTTCACGGAGAGCGTCCGGAACATTTCGTAGGAAGGAAAGGGGATGTGCAGGAAAAAGCCGATGGCCGCGCCGGGCGTGGTCTCCCGGATCATGCCGGGAAGGAGCATGATCTGGTAGTCGTGGATCCAGATCACGTCTCCCGGACGGGCCACGCGGTTCACCGTCTCGAAGAATAGGCGGTTGACCTTGACGTAAGCCTCCCAAAGCTCCTCCTCGTAGACCACATAGGAAGGAAAATAGTGAAAAAGCGGCCACAGGGTCGCGTTGCAGAACCCGTGGTAGAATTTGTCCATGTCCTCTTCGGAAATGTTCACGGGCTCGATGGAGAATTTCCCCATGATCTTTGAGGAAAAATCGAAATCCGCGTCTTCGTCCAGGTGCATGCCCGGCCAGCCGACCCAGATGAATTCGTCGCCGAAGGGGGAGGATTCGTCCAGGGATTCCAGGTAGGCGCCAAGACCGGTGACCAGTCCGCCCACGGACTCCCTGGCCACGATTCTCTCCCCTTCCTTCACCAGATTGATGGGGAGCCTGTTGGATACGATGATGAGTCTTGGCTTGTCACGGCTTGTCATGTTCGGCTCCTTTTGCCCCGCGACGTCATGCTTGCGGTCCGTTCCGGCATGGCCCGGCGGCTTCCACGCATGCGAGATCGGAAGAGCACACGTCTGAACTCCAGTCACGGCTACATCTCGT
>CALGYO010000003.1 GCA_937934715.1 uncultured Desulfovibrionaceae bacterium
CCTGAGGATGATACATTGACGCGGCGAGGCGGCCGCTGCCTGAAAGCGGGCGTGAAACGCGCCCGCATCAGCGCCCGCGAAGCCCGTTACAGGTTCTTCGGGGGAGAGGGGGGTCCAGGGGGGAGAGGACCCCTTCTTCCTAAAAGAAGGGGTCCTCTCCCCCCTGGCCGCCGGAGGCGATTTCATGGACAAACTGGCATTTGCGAAAGGCGATTCGGTTATCGGCGTATTGCCGGGGATGGCCAACCGGCATGGGGTGATCGCGGGCGCCACGGGCACGGGCAAGACGGTGACCGTGCGCGTTCTGGCCGAGCGGTTTTCCGATCTGGGCGTACCGGTTTTCATGGCGGACGTGAAGGGCGATCTGGCGAGCATGGCTTATCCCGGCGCGGACAAGCCAAAGCTTACCGAGCGCGCCGCCTCCCTCGGCCTTGAAGACTACGCCGGGCGCGGCTATCCCGTGGTCCTGTGGGACGTGTTCGGCGAATCCGGCCATCCCGTGCGGGCGACCATTTCCGAGATGGGGCCGACCCTTCTCGGCCGGTTGCTCGATCTCAACGAGACCCAGACGGACGTCTTGTCCCTGGTCTTCAAGATCGCCGACGACCAGGGCCTGCTTCTGCTCGACCTGAAGGACCTGCGCGCCATGCTGGGGTACGTGGCCGACAACGCCAAGGAATTTCGCACCGAATACGGCAATGTCTCCCCGGGCAGCGCCGGCGCCATCCAGCGGCGGCTGGTGGCCCTGGGCGAACAGGGAGGCGACGTCTTTTTCGGCGAGCCCGCCATCGATCTGTTCGATTTCATGGGCCGGGACCGCGACGGCCGGGGCGTGATCAACATTTTAAGCGCCGACAAGCTGCTTTTGTCCCCGAGAATCTACTCCACGTTCCTGTTGTGGCTTCTGACCGAGCTTTTTGAGCGCCTGCCCGAGAAAGGCGACCCGGAAAAACCGGAACTGGTCTTTTTCTTCGACGAGGCCCATCTGCTCTTCGACGGCGCGCCCAAGGCGCTTCTGGAGAAGATCGAGCTGGTGGTCCGGCTGGTGCGCTCCAAGGGCGTGGGCGTCTATTTCGCCACCCAGAATCCGGCGGACATCCCGGATTCGGTATTGAGCCAGCTCGGCCACCGCGTGCAGCACGGTCTGCGCGCCTATACCCCCAAGGACCAGGAAGGCCTGCGGGCGGCGGCCAGAAGCTTTCGCCAGAACCCGGCCTTCGACTGCGAAAAGGCGTTGACCTCCCTTTCCGTGGGCGAGGCCCTGGTTTCGGTCCTGGACGAGCGCGGGGCGCCCGCCATGGTGGAACGGGCGCTTGTCTATCCGCCCCAAAGCCGTCTGGGAACCGTGACCACGGATGAGCGCCGGGAGATCATCAAGGCGTCGCCGGTTTACGGCCAGTACGAGGAATCCGTGGACCGGGAGTCGGCCTACGAGCGGCTTGCCGAGCGCGTGGCGCGCCAGACGCGCGAACAGGAGCGCGAGGCCGAGGAACGCCGGGCCGCCAAGGAACGCGCGGGCACGGCCGGAAGCGGCGGCCGCCGGGACAACCTGGCCGAGGCCATGGCCAAAAGCGCCGCCCGGGCCGTAGGAAGCCGTATCGGCCGCGAAATCGTCCGAGGCCTGCTGGGCGTTCTTTTCGGAGGAAGAAAATAGGGAACGGGGGCGCAGCCCCCGGACCCCCGCCAGGGGGGAACTTCTTTCGGAGAAGTTCCCCCCTGGACCCCCTTCAAGAACTTTACCGGCGCTTCGCGGCGTGGATGTTGACGCATGACGCGTCAACATCCACGCCGCGAAGCGCCGGTAAGGGGTCTTGGGGAAGGGAGGGGGCCGGGGAGAGGGGAACCCCTTCTTTCCAAAAGAAGGGGTTCCCCTCCCCCCGCGCGCCGCAGGCGCCTTTCCCCGTTATCTGTAACAGAAGAACAACGTGACGCCTGTGGCGAAGAGCAGGGCGCTGGGGGCGAGGAGGCGCCGCCAGACGGCGGAGATGTTCACGCCGAAGTACTGGCAGGAGAAGATGAAGCAGATGTGCAGCGGCGAGGCCATGATGCCGGTGAAGCCGGAGACGAGCGCCAGGATGACCCAGGCCGTGCGCGCTTCGCCGGAGACGCCGAGCGCCGCCAGAAGATCCAGGAGCAGGGGGAAGGCGGCGCCCACGAAGGCCATGGTGATGCCGGAGATGAGTCCCACCAGCATGGGCAGGAGGATGGCCGCGACGAAAAGGGCCGCGTCGCCTCCGGCCAGTCCGGTCAGCTGCCCGACCACGCCGGTTTTCTGCATGGCGTCCTTGAAGACGAAAATTGCGGCGATGACGGCCAGCATGGAGACGATATTGCGGCTGGCGAAGGCGCTGAGGACCGTCTTGAAGGGGGTCTTGTTCTGGACGGCGCAGATGACGGCGGCGAACGCCAGGGCGATGATGATGCCCATTTCCCGCATGACGCCGGGGAAGGCGGCGTCGAGGAGGGTTTCGAAGATCAGCGCCCCCGCCGTGCAGGTCAAAAGGGGCAGGCCCAGGCGCAGGACCTCGCCGGGCCGGGCGGGGGCCGGTCCGGCGGCCGCCGGAGAGGATTCCTTCAGGGGGAGGACCTTGGGCCGCAGGAAGAACAGCCAGCCCAGACAGATGCAGACGCAGACCACCGGCAGGGTGTGGATCATGATGACGCCGATGGGGATGTTGGTCAGAGCGGCGGCCAGGATGACGCCGGGATAAAGCGGCCAGCAGGTTTCCCAGACGTGGCGGAACCAGTAGTTGAGCAGGCTTTTGTCATTGGGGGAGACCCCGAGGGGGTCGCCCACGGTTCCGATCATGGGCGCGGAGAAGATGGCGCCCCCGGGCATGGGCAGAAGGCCGATAAGGGCCGGGAAAAAGGCCAGCCGCAGGCGGGGGTTTTTCAGATAGGGGATGATGGCGTCCATGAGCCGGGCGGTCTGTCCGGTTTTTTGGAGCAGGCCGTTTAAGACCAGGATCAGGATGACGATGACGCCGATGCACAGGGTCTTGGGATCGGTGAGAGCGGCCAGCGCCACGCCGGGCCATTCCAGCGGGGAACGGCCGAACAGGGGCAGAAGGGCGAAGCCGCCCAGGGTGATGGAGCCCGCAAGTCCCAGTTTGAAGCGAATGCCGGCGAGCATGCCGGCGAAGACGGCCAGGATTTTGAGCAGGGGGAGGGTTTGCGCGAGAACGTCCATGCGCCTTCCGTGAGCGTTTATTCCTGGGGCGTCCCGGAATGTTTGACGAAAAAACGAGGGGTACACCCGGACCGCGGGCAAGGCAAGCGCCGGGCCGGGCGGAGAAAAGGCCGCAAGTCCGGGGGGATCTGGCCAACATGGGGTTGAGACGGGAACTTTCGTTGCGGAAGCGTCCGTCATTCGCGGCGTGGCTGCGCATGGGGCGCCGTCTCGCGCCGCGTTTGAACCATGCCCGCGCGAGGCCGGGGGGAGCGAACGTGAAAAAGGCCGGGACCCGAGGGTCCCGGCCTTTCCGGCATTGGATATATCGGATCAGGAGTAATTAGAACTTGTACTGCAGACCGAACGCGACCTTCCAAGCATCGCCATCGCGAGCTTGCTGGGTCAGGCGGTGGCCCCAAACGCTGGACTGGAACTCACCATGGGACCAACCGGTCTCAAGGATCGCAGCCAGGTTTTCGTAGATCATGTACTGGGTGTCGAAGTTCACGCCGACGACATACTCGTCCACGGTCAGGTCACGGCCCATCTGGAACAGGGCGTTACCGTAACCCAGGGCGGCGTTGGCGTCACGCAGAGCCTTGGAGGAGTTGGTGCCGCGAGCGTACGCGAAGGTCAAGCGGTGGGACAGGTTCTCGATGAACGAAATGTCGTTCAGGGAGATGCCGAGGCCCCAGCTGCCGATCGGGTTCAAGCCCATGTAACCGTCTTTGAAGGCCTGGCCGCCGTCCATCAGGAAGGAGTTGCCGCAGTTCCAGGCGGTGTTGATGTTGGGAAGACGCTCGGAACCATTGGTGGTGGAGCTGTCTTCACCGGTGGACCACCAGCCGAACAGCTGCGGGGTCAGGACGTCCCAGCCGGTGTACTCGACGGCGGCGTCGATGAACCAGCCCCAACGGCGATTCTTGGTGCGGTCGCCCATGGCGCCCTGTCCGTAAATCACGTCAGCGTAGAACTTGATCGGGTCGAAGGCGGTCACTTCAAACACGCCGCCAGCCCACCAGTAAACGGCCTGGGACTCACGGAAGCCAGCCGGGGTCAACAGATAACCGGCGGAAACCAGGTTGTCAGCGATGCCAGCAGCGGCGTAGTTGGCGGCATTGCCGGCCACGCCGATGACGGACCAGGGAATGATGGTGAAGCCATCCAGGGTGATGGGCAGGGCCAGAACATAGGCATCCAACTCATCAGGAACCTGAGTGGTGGTGGTGTCGTAACGCTGGTTGGTGTCAACCATGCGGGTGAAACCGGCCAAAAGGCCCAGGGTGTCCTGAATCAGAGGAGCGCTCACGATGATGGCGGCGGTCTCGGTGTCCAGGATCAGGGAGCCGTTCCAGATGGAGGCCACGGGCAGGGTGACGGACTGATAACCGGCGGTGATTTCAACGTCGGTGTCAGGCCACTTGAACTGCAGGTAAGCCTGGTAAACGTAAAGGTTGGCGCTGTCGGCGTCAACGGTGAAACCGTTGTGACCCCAGGTGTCCTCAACCTTGACGCCCAAACGGAACTTCAGGGCCTCGTTGGCCACGAAGTCGGTGCGCAGACGGAAGCGTTCCCAGATGTCCAGGGGTTCTTCGGTCTGAGTGCCGGAAGCGTTCCAGCCGGTGTAGTTCTTGTTCCACCGGAAGTTGGCGCTGATGCGGGCATCACCGACCATCTTCACTTCCATGGCGGCCTGGGCGCTGGCATACATGCCAAGCACGAAGGCGGCCATGAGGGCGAGGGTGATAATACGTTTCATGTTTAACCTTCCTCTAAATGTTGGGTTGATCCGAACTCCGTCCAATGCCTGCTCCAGTCGTTCCGAAGTGGCGAGCTTCGGGCGGCTTTCGCCAGACTGAAGGTACAAATTCTTTAACCGCTTTGAACAGGAGTGGCAAGAGGAAAACGATGATTTTTTGACAAGGGTAAAAATTTTTTTACGGTATAAAATCTTGTATCCGGCGGGGAGGAAGACTGTAATCAATTCCCCTGAAAATATTGAAAATCCTTCAGCCCAAGCTCGATTGAGGTCAGACCGTTGTAGGTGTTGAAACGCGGCGTAAAGGCCACGCGGATGGTTTTTCCCAGGATGGATTGGGGTATTTCTTCGGCCATGCGCCAGGCTTTGGCCCGCATGGACAGCCCGAGCCCCGGGTCGCGCAGGCCCAGGTTGACGTGGTTGGCCCCGAAAATCCGCCGGTCGGAGGCGGTCACGGGCGGGGAGGCGAAAACAGGCTCGGGATTGCCGCAGCCAAAGGGCTGCATGAGTTCCAGCTCGCGCAGGAACACGGCGTCGATGGCCGAGAAATCCAGCTCGCCGTCCAGGGACAGGGAGGGGGTGAGCGGGGTCTCGCCGAGCTGCGCCTTGACCTGATCGTGAAACCCTTTGCGCAGGGCCTCCAGGTTGTCCGGGGACAGGGAGAACCCGGCCGCCTGCCTGTGGCCGCCGAAGGTCAGGAAGAGCTCCGAAAGATTGGTCAGGGCGCCGTGGAGGTCGAATTCAGGGACGGCCCGGCCCGACCCCTTGATCCGGCCGTTCTCCATGGCCGCGATCAGGGTGGGCCGGTAATGGCGTTCCACGATCCGGGAGGCCACGATGCCGATCACGCCCGTGTGCCAGCCGGGCGAAAAAAGCGTGAGTCCCAAAAGCCCGGCCTGTTCCTCGGCCTGGGCCAGAGCTTCCTCCAGGATGTCCTCCTCCTCCTTGCGGCGCCGGGCGTTTTCCTGATCCAACAGGGCGGCGAACGGTCTCGCCTCGTCCAGATCGCGCGCCAGGAGCAGCGACAAGGCCTTGTCCGCCTGGCCCATGCGCCCGGCGGCGTTGATCCGGGGGGCGAGCCCGAAAAGGATGCGTCCCGCGCCCAGCGCCCCCCTGGGCGCGTGGCCGCTGGCTTCCTTGAGGGCGTACACCCCGGGCCGGGCGCCCTCGCTTATGAGCAGCATGCCGTTCTTGGTCAGGATGCGGTTCTGGCCGTCGAGCGGCACCACGTCGGCCAGGGAGCCCAGCGCCACGAGGTCGAGCAGCTTGCGCACGTCCACGGGCGCGCCCGGCAAAAGCCGGTTGACGGCGGCCATGAGGAAAAAGGCCACGCCCACCCCGGCCAGATCCCGGCCCGGGTTGTCTGACAGCTTGGGATCGCACACGGCGTGGGCCGCGGGCAGCTCGTCGCCGGGAAGGTGGTGATCGCTCACCACCACGGTCATGCCCAGCTCCTTGGCCCGCGCAACCTCGGCGATGTTGGAAATGCCGCAGTCCACGGTGAGGAGCATGGAGGCGCCCTGTTCGGCCAGGCGCTCCACGCCGGGGATGTTCAGGCCGTAGCCTTCGGTCAGGCGGTCGGGAATGTGGTGGAGGGCGCGCATGCCCCGCTGGCGCAGAAAATCCAGGACAAGGGCCGCGCCGGTGGTCCCGTCCACGTCGTAATCGCCCCACACGGCCAGGGTTTTCCCGGCGGCCAGCCCCTCGGCCAGAAGCTTCGCGCCCTCGCTGAGCCCCGGGAGCTCCTCGGGCCGCATGAGCCGCCGCAGGCCCGGGGACAGGAACGCGTCCATGGCGGCCGGATCGGCGTAGCCGCGCCGCCACAGCAGGGCGGCGATGGCGGGGGATATGTCAAGCTCCGTCGCCCACTGGGCCAAGGCTGCGGGCGGCGTATCCGGGTTCCTGTACTTCCAGTTCTTGGGCAACGGCGCTCTCCGTCCGGTCACGGCGCAAACGCCCCGGATGGTTGATCCGGGAAGACGTCCGCGCGCTGACCGGGGTGATCAGAAATCGAGCTTGATGGGTTTGCCGGAGGGCTTGGGCCGCTCGCCGTCCCCGGAAGGATCGTCCTTTCGCCCGCCGGAAGCCTGGGTCTGGGGCGCGGCGGCGCCGTCGATCATATCCTTGTCCGTCAGGTACTGGATGAAACGCCGGGCCTCATTGAAATCCGGATTAATATCGATAGATCGGAAGAGCACACGTCTGAACTCCAGTCACGGCTACATCTCGTA
>CALGYO010000004.1 GCA_937934715.1 uncultured Desulfovibrionaceae bacterium
GAGGCCCGGGTGGAGGCGAGACTCAAGGCGCGGGGCCAGTCAGTGGCGACGCATACGTCCGAGGCTGCGGCCTTGCGTGAAGTCTACCGTCTGGCGGCCGAGAAACATATCCTGCACGGCGACTTCGAGCTCATTGCCGATGACGGCGAGCATGTGCTGGTCGGCGACCTCTTGGACAATCCGCCGAAGTGGCACAACCGGCGCTTCCACGACCCGTTGGAGCCGGAATACGGCGGTTCGGACCCGAGGATCTGCTGGGCCAACCTCCGGGCGGCTGGACGGCCGTACCTTCACAGCCACGCCCACGGCGGCGTACGCTACGAACTCCACCGCGCCCGGCGGACTATCAAAGTGGAGCCCGGCCAACGGGTCGCCCTGGCCCAGCGCGTTCTGGAGCTCATGCGCCTGGACGGCGGCGTCTTCGACCGGGGCGACGAACTCGTGCGCGTGTCCGAAAACGGCTCCATCCAGCCGCTCGGCCTGCAAGGGCTGTTAGTTGAAATGGACCGGCTGGCGGCCTGGACGAAGTACAACCTGACCCAGAAAAAGGACGTGCCCTGCGACGCGCCGAGGCCCGTGGCCGAGGCCATCTTGTCCATGCGGGGCGATTGGCGGTTGCCCCGGTTGAAGGCGGTCTGCCCCACGCCGATCATGGAGCCGGCGACCGGCCGGATCATCGACACCGACGGCCACGACGCGGGCACGGACCTGTGCCTGCTCCTGGGCGACCTGCGCGGCTGGCCGGGCGTGCCGGAAACACCCACGACCGCCCAACTCGCCGCCGCCGTGAAGGTCTTGTGGCGACCGTTCGAGGCGTTCCCGTTCGTCAGCGCCTTGGACCGTGGCGTCTACTTCTCGGCCTTGTTGACCGGCGTCATCCGGCCGGCGCTCGAAACGGCCCCGGCCTTCATGATTGGTTCGCCGACCGCCGGCTCCGGCAAGACCTTGCTCTCCACATGCGCCGGCATCCTGGCGGGCGATGACGAGGTGTCGCCCATGAGCGGCGTGGGCGACGACGCCGAGATCGAAAAACGCCTTCTCGCCTTCGGCCGCACCGGGGCCAGGGTGTTGCTGGTCGACAACTTGAACGGCACCTTCGCGTCTGACCCGCTGTGCAGCTTCCTGACGAGCTCGACCTTCCGGGGCCGGCCGCTTGGCGTCACGGACCAAATAAGCGTCCCCACCAGAATGTTGACGCTGATCAATGGCAACAACACCCTGATCAAAGGCGACCTCTGCCGCCGTGTCCTGGGATGCCGCATCGACCCGCAGGACGCCGCGCCGTGGAGACGGTCCTTCGCCCTGGACCCCGCCGAATACTGCCGCAGCCGCCGCCTGGAGCTCGTCGCCGCCGCGCTCACCATCATCCGGGCCGGCCAGTCCGCAAAAATGCCCGCCAGCGGGTTCGCATCGTTTGAAGCCTGGAACAGCACCGTCCGTCGCGCCGTTTGCCACGTTGCCGATCTCGGCCTCCTCGATGTCGCCGACCCTGCCGGTGCGGTGGACACGGCCTACTCCCGTGACCCCGAGACGGCCAAATTGGGCGCTCTCCTCGAAGCCTGGTTCTCGGTTTTCTCGGAGCGGCCGACCACCGTGGGAGAGGTCATCAAGCGCGTGGATATCGCGATCGAGGGTGAGCGGGAGTTCGCGCTCAAGTCGGCGCTGGCGGAGATAACTGGCGACGACCGTCTCAATCCGCGCAAAATCGGCCGCTGGTTGGAGCGTCAAGCCGATAGAATCGTTGACGAAATGCGGTTCGTTCAGTGCGGGAAAAAGGATAACGTCAACCTGTGGCGGTGCGAATTACTCCTTTAAATTTATTATCTCGGGCGGGGTTTCGAAGAGTTAAGGGGATTTCCATACCTAAACCGTAAAAACTTAAATGTAGTTTTACATATAGGGCTGAAAAATACCCCTGAACTCTTCGAATCCCCGTCGAGATAAATATCTCCGCCAGGAGATAAATAACTTTCAACCAAGGACGGCCAGGATGGCCGCCCGCAAAACGCCAGGAGGGCAAGTACATGCAGATGACGCTCCAGCAAGCCAACGCCATCGAGCAAGCGCTTTTCAACACTGATGGCGAAAGCCGATCCATGGCCGAACTGATGGCCGCCGCCCCGTTGTCTGGCACCGGCCAGGATGTACCGCCTTGGACCGGCGGTGAAATATCCTGGGACGAGCTCGTCGATCTGGAACCGGATCTGGACCAGATGCTTGAGGTCGCCCGCACGCTCCAGCCCGGAGGCCGGCGGTGGTGCTCCAACGAAATTTGGGGCGCGGTTCTCAAGCCCCAGTTGCTCCGGCTGGTCGGCTGGTCCTGCCTGCGCCGGAATCCGGCCCTGCGCTCCAGTGCGGCATACAGCGCCGCCTACCGCCGAATTTATGATGCGCTGCCGGCCTGCTACGGGTGCAGCTGCTTATAAAACCTCAACCCGTCGCAGGACGCGACGGCACATTGCAAGGACGCAAAATGGCATCACCACAGCCTGAGATCGGCTGGCCACGGCTTTGCCGCGAAGAGCCCCGGCTTGACGAGCTTGCCAAAGAAGCCCGCCGGTTCCGCACCACCACCGCCGAAGACGCCAACTTCTGCCGCCGGCAGACCTGGGCGGCCCAGTTCGCCGCGCCGGTTGCCGCCTTGGCCGGCTGGACCCGCCAGAGCGCCCACGGCCCGGAGTGGTTGCGGTCCGATGAGGCGCACGCCTTGGCCCGCAAAAAGATCCTTCGCGCATTGCCGCCTTGCCGTGGATGCAACTGCCCCGAAGCCGAGGAGGTGGTCAATGGCTGAAAAGGCAAAAGAAATCCAAGTCATCATGTCTTATCGCGGAGCCGCCCTGATGAAGGCCGGCCCGGAAGATATTTTCTGCGGGGAATGCATCTATTACCGCCCGAAGGGAAAGCACTCTGGCTATTGTGTCCGCAGCACCCCGGATCATGAAGGTTGGCCGACTGTTGGTCGTTCTGACCGCTGCGGCGAATGGGAGCATAAAATTTACACTGACTGCCCGTGTGTGGATGATTACTACCACAGATACGAGCAGACCGAGTTAACTGCTGAAGACTTGTAGGGAGGTAAAGATAATGTCTGAATCAACACCGACGACAACAAAACGGAAGCCGCCGGCATCTGCATGGAAGCCTGGGCAAAGTGGTAACCCGGCCGGGCGTCCCAAGGGCAGCCGGCACAAGACGACCCTGGCCGTTGAATCGCTGTTGCAGGGTCAGGCCGACGAGGTTGCCCAGAAAGCCGTGGAGATGGCCCTGGAGGGCGATGCGGCCATGATCAGGGTGATCCTTGACCGGGTGGCCCCGGCCCCCAAAGACAGGCCGGTGTCGATGCCGCTGCCGAACCTGGGCGATGCTTCCAAGCTGCCCGAGGCCACGGCCAGGATCTTGGACGCGGTCAGCCAGGGCGAATTGACCCCAAGCGAAGGCACGGCCCTGGCCGCCCTGGTCGAAGGCCATCGCAAATCCCTGGAGACCGCCGACCTCGCCAGCCGGCTGGCCGCCATCGAGTCCAAGCTGTCCGGCCCCGGCAGATCGTAATTTTCAACCAACCCTCAACCAACCAGGAAGGTAAAATCATGGACAAGGAAGTCACCAACATCGAGGAAGCCCGCGAAATCGTCGAATCCTCGTCCGCTGCCATCAACGAGCTCGAGCAGCTTATCGCGGAGCAGGAAGCCACCCTGGCCGACCTGGAATCCAGCGCCCCGGCCCGGCTCGCCCAGGTCGTCCTCGAGGGCGGCGACGCCAAGGTGATGAAAAAGCTCTGGGCCGAGCTCGGCCAGATCCGCGACGGCATCGCCATGCACCAAGTGGCCGTTGTCGGCCTTCGCCGCGCCCTGGCCACGGCCACCGCCGTTGTCGCCAAGCACGATGACCGGGCCGCCAGACAGGCCGAACTCGCTGGCCTCAAAACCCGCCTGGAGATCCTGGCCCGTCGCCGCGATGACCTTGAGGCCCAACTGGATCTGGCCGTCTCCAATACCGAGCGCCGGCGGCTTATCGAAAGCTACCGCGACACCCGCGCCATTGCGAAAACCACCTTCTTGGGCCGCAAATACGCGCACGGCCTTGGATGCGTCGAGGAGTATGACGCTTGGTGCGCCTCGAAGGGTCTGGAGGTCGTGGCCAAGAATCCGGTCAACGGCATCTTCAGCAAGCGTTACGTCGCTTAGTTAAAGTAACTGTGCGGGCATGGCTCTATTGCGGCCATGCCCGTACCGTAAAATGCAGGAGATATGATCCATGAGCACAGCCGCATTGCTTCGCCGGGTTGAAAAGCTCGAGGCTGAAGATAACCGGATCATCGGCATCCTCTGGCGCACCCCGAGGGACCGCCGGCCTGTCCCGGCTGGTCATTTGGTGATCAGATGGGAACCCGGTGCGGCAGATATCGCCAGCGCCAGCGAGAAGGGCTGAAAATGCCCGAATAAGCGACTTTCCGGCCTGGGATGACCTTTGCCTTGGCTGACGCCGGAAAAACGCCGTACAAGGCGGTCTGTGAGGTCGGTTTTCGTGAGCGGGAAATAAAATATGGACCCTGCGTGCAGAGTCCATATTTTTTGGCTTTGAACCTTGTCCCTTCGGGAGGCCCCGCCGCTCTCCACCACGGGCATCCAGCTTGCGGGAAATTTCTGGCGTCGAAGGTGACCATGCCCTTGTAGGCTGCGGCATTTCGCCCGTCAATCACCCTGCCGTCTCCCAGCACTGTAAGCGGCTGGAATTACTCAAAGCTAGCAAAACGCTAGGTTTGGAAATTCCGTCACTTGGGTTTGGCGGCTCTTTCTTTCACCATCTTTTCGGCCAAGTCGGGCATGTGTTTGCCTACGGTGGCGACGACCCGATTGAAGCTCTCGTCATCAAGTAATTCGGCAAGGCAATCAGGCTCCGCTTTTGGTTGTTGCTTGCAACTTCTCCCTTTCCTGCCTTTCAGACGGTCTGGAAGTACCCCGGCACGAATTCCCCGCGCATCATCTTCGGGGGTCTTGCTGCCCTTCAGGATCAATTCCAATGCTATAATCGCCGTGATGATGGCGTCCTTCTGCCCTCCGACCAGATTGGTGAATTTTAGCAGTTTGCGCTTGTAAACGGCGGGCAGGTGCACGGTTGTGGTGCCGCAGCCAAGCCGCTTCCGGTAGGCATTTACCCTGGCGGTGGACGTGGGTTTGGTGTTTTCGTCAGGCATGGGCTGTCTCCTTTTGTTGCTTGCAACATATCATGCCGCCGTGTTGCTTGCAACGTGATGGGAAGGGATGCCCCCTGCTGTCCCGAAAGCGGCGTCAACGCCCAACCCGGCGGCAACGCCTACGAGGACTTTGTCACACACCGGACCCATCGGGACGCCAGTCATCCCGAATGGCGGTTTTCAGATCCGGGGGACACCTGGGGGACAAAATCTGGGGAGAGAGTGGGGAGAGGATTTCGGAAAGGATGGACGGGGGATGGACAAACGTCGGGACCAGAACGGGACCAGATGAGCAAATGCGCCATGCTGCCTTGCTTCATGCGGCATGGAATCTGGCTTTCCTGGCGCATGGCCTATCGCTTCACGAGCGACAGACACGGGGATTTTATATCCCCGGACAGGGTCAGACCAACGGATTAGGACTTCTTTGGCGACCTTCATCTGTGTAATCCGGTGAAGGTCGCCTGGGTCTATCCGCTGCGATGAACCGTCACTACTAAGATTAATTGTCCATCAGTGTGAGTATCCCAGCAAGTGCGCTCGGGCGGTTGATAACTGTATTGGAGTCGATGGTAACCGCGTCTTGTTCAAGCAATCCGGTGAACTTCCCGCTTGCATACGAGCCGAGGAATGTGCGCACGTCCACCCCGTTAGAATTCCATAGAAAGACTTCACCACTGTTCAGTAAATATCCTCTGAAAGTATATGGTGAGGGTGTGTTTCCGTAGTATATATTTGCTAATCCAGAAATTATAAGTACAGTTTCTCCGACGGCGGCAGTTGTTGATGTTGAAATTTCTCCAGCAGCTTGTTTTGACAGCACTGAAGTAATCCATCTCCCGTTTATATTTGCATTTGATGTTATATTATTGTTAGATATGTTCTTTGTAAGGACAACTCCGTATAACTTTCCTATGTAAACGTTGTTTGGCCCATAAAGGCTTACATCGCCAGTTATTGTGGTTCCATTCAGCGTGCCGATAAATAGTTGAGCTCCAGTGTCTGAAAAATATGAAAGTATTACAGATCCTTGATAATAAGCCCCCGCTGCGTGGTATATATCTTTATTGCTGCCATTAGGAACCTTTACGATGCCTCTTAGATCACTGTCTTTATCAATTATCTTTGCTTCTGATATATATGGTGAGTTTGAAGACCATGACCCTGTTAAATTTTGAACGGCTTGGGTGTAGTCTGTTGCGTCGTTCTTTCTGGTTTTTTCTTCCAGAAACTTATTCATAATATTGCTATAGGTAGTAAAGGCATCTTCTTCGGCGCAAAGTGCAGGAGTTTGACTGTAAAATGCTGTAATAAAAATGAAAAAAAATGGCACAAGAACTCTTCCCATGGTAGCATTCTCCTTTGCTTACATTTTGTCTGCTTAAATATGACGTTAGGTAGAAGAAAACGTCGCTTGTGTCCATATGCTGATAGTGGCCGTCGAGGCCCTGAAGGCTGAGGCTCAAACCCTCACCCCCGAGCTTGAAACGCTCGGGGGTGTCCCATTCCCGGCCTAAGCCACTATTGGCCATAGTTGAAACGAGACAACTATGGGCATATTTAGGCAGCCCACGGAGGAACCGATGGCCCACGTGGCATATCTCCGAGTCTCCACCCAGGACCAAGGCTGCCTTGGGAGCCAAAAAGGCCAGGAATGAGCGCACCGGTTCCGGGCCCTACGGCTACGGACCTTGCCCGATGACGGCGTGAAGCTGGTCCCCGTTTCTGCCGAACGGGAGGTTATCGCCGAGGCCCGCCGGCGCCATGACGCTGGCCTGAGCCTTCGAGGCATCGCCAGGGAACTGGAAGCCAGGGGATTTGTCAGCCGTAGCGGCAAGGCGTTTCTGGCCGAGCAGGTGAAGCGGTTGCTGGCTGCATAAGCAAGGGCATTCTGAATCTCGAAGCCATTCGGGTGGCGCGGGCAAACCTTGACCGCCTCGCCAAGGAGCACCCCGAACTGATTGACCCGGCCAGGGCGTCCTGGGCCGAGGAGGATATTGCCGAAATGATCGTCGACCCCACCCGCACCGCCTACAGCACCAAGGACGTGGCCGAGATCCTTGGCGTCCATGAAGAGACTGTCCGGCGTGAAGTCCAGCGCGGGCATCTCAAAGCCGCCAAGCTGGGCCGGATGTTCATCATCTCCAAGGCCGACTTGGCCGCCTACTACGAGGCCAAGGGCGGCGGCCGGCTATTCGAGGACGACGCCCAGGAATAATTTCCCGAGGCGTTGAAATAAAAACGGCCAAGCCGTGGGAACGCGATTCCCACAGCCCGGCCTAACCCTTCAGACCGCGAGGAGGTCTAAATGGCTGACCAAGTCTTAAACCCGATCCATCCCGTCTGCCAACAGGTCATCGAGCGCATCAACTCCATGATGCAGACCGTGCAGACCCTGCAACTCCTGGCCGAAACGGAGGACGAGCATGACGCCCGCCGTGCCGCCAAGTATCTCGGGGCCGCTGTCGCCATGGCCGCCGAGGACATCCAGGCCCTGACCAGCCAGGAGGTGGCCAATGTTTAGCGCCATCGTCCTCGACGCCGATCAGGCGAAAGCCTTTCGGGACAAGCTCGAC
>CALGYO010000005.1 GCA_937934715.1 uncultured Desulfovibrionaceae bacterium
AGGGGGGAGAGGGAACCCTCTTCCTTAAAGAGGGTTCCCTCTCCCCCCTGGCCGCCGGAGGCGCCTTTCATCTCCCCACTTTCTCAAACGCTTCTTTCGCCTTTCCTAAATCCTTCACCCCAGGCGACGTTTCGAGGCCGGAGTTGAGGTCCAGGCCGTCGGGGGCCGTGGCCAGGGCTTCGGCGACGTTGTGCGGCCCGAGGCCTCCGGCGAGTAGCCAGGGGCGCGGGGAATCGAGGTTCGTCACCAGGTTGAAGTCCATGGATTTCCCGTGACCGCCGCCGGAGGTTCCGGCGTCGAACAGGAAGTATTGAGCAAGGTTCGCGAACCGGTCCAGGTCGCGCAGGAAGCCGTCGCGCGACGGGTATTTCGCGGGCCAGAAGACCTTGATGCAGCGCTCACGCCCGATGACGCGGCAGACTTCCTCGTCATGCGCGCCGTGGAGCTGGGCGAAATCGAGCTTCGCGGCGTCCATGATGGATACGATTTCCCCGGCCGTTTGTTCGACGAACACGCCCACCCGCCGGTTGCGGCCGTGGGGCATGGCGGCGGCCTGTTCGGGGCTTATTCTGCGCGGGGACTTGGCCGCGAAGATGAAGCCGGTCATATCCACGCCGAGGTCTTGCAGGCCGCGCAGGTCCTCGGAGCGGGTCAGACCGCAGACCTTGAGGAGGAGCCGTTTCGCGTTCATGCGCCGGTCCCCGCCGCGGGGGCCTGGCCGGTGAGGACGGCCAGGGCCGCGCCCGGATCGTCGCCGGACATGATGGACGTGCCGATCAGCACGGCGTCGAAGCCGAGGGAGGCCAAATGCAGCACCTCGGCCCGGGTGAAGACGCCGCTGGCGCTGATCCAGGTTTCGACCGGCCGCTTTTTGCCGATCAGGCGCCGGGAGACGTCGAGATCGGTAACGAGCTTGTCCAGGTCGCGGTTGTTGATCTGGATGATCCTTGCGCCCGCGTCCTGGGAGCGAGCCAGGTCCTCTTCGTCGAAGGCTTCGACCACAGGGTCGAGGCTGAGCTCTTCGCACAGGGCGATGAGTTCGCTAAGCGTGTCGCCCGGCAGCATGCGCGCGATGAGCAGGATGGCCGAGGCCGCCGTGGAGGCCGTTTCCATGACTTGCAGGGGATGCAGGATGAAATCCTTGCGCAGAAGCGGCCTGCCGAATGCGCTCATGATCTCCAGGTAGTCGAGGGAGCCCTTGAAATAGACTTCCTCGGTCAGGACGGAGATGGCGGCCGCTCCGGACGCGGCGTAGGCCTTGCCCACGTCCGCCGGGGCGAGCCCCATGTTGATCTCGCCTTTGGAGGGCGAGGCGCGCTTGTATTCGGCGATGACGGCGCCGCGCTTGCCGTGGATGGCCTCGCGGAAGGACGGCCGGGGCGTGAGACGCGGGGAGGGGACGCCTCCGATGCGGTCAAGCCCGATGAGCCGGTCGATCTCGGCCTGTTTGGCCCTGCGGAATTTCTCAAGCATTGATCACGTCCGCGAAGAAGGAGGCGGCGACGCCCGCGTTCACCGCGTCGCGGGCTTTTTCCACGCCTTGGGCCAGGGTGAGGCCCTCTTCCAGAAGGTGCAGGCACATGCCAATATTGAGGATGAGCATGTCCTTCATGGCCTCGGGGCCTTTGCCGGAAAGCAGTTCGATGACCACGCGCACGGCCTCGTCGCGGTCGGCCACCACCACCTCGCCCACCTTGTGTTCCGGGATGCCCAGGGTCTTGGGGTCGATGACGTCCGAGCGCACCCAGCCGTCCCGCACCCAGCACACGTCCGCCGGGCCGAAGGGGGTCAGCTCGTCGAAGCCGCCCGCGCCGTGGACCACGCAGCCCTTGGGAAGGCCGGTGAGGGCCAGGACTTCGGCCATGAGCCGGACGTGCTTGGCGGTGGGCACGCCCAGGAGCTGATGGGTGGGGCGGGCGGGATTCAGAAGCGGCCCCATGAGGTTGAACAGGGTGCGCGCGCCCAGTTCCTTGCGGATGGGTCCGATGCGCTTGAAGGCCGGGTGGTAGTTGGGCGCGAAGAGGAAGGCGAAATTGCGGGCTTTGAGCTCGGTTTTGACGGCCTCAGGCTCCACAACCAGGGTGAAACCCAGGGATTCCACCACGTCGGCGCTGCCGCACGTGCTCGAAACGGCGCGGTTGCCGTGCTTGACCACCTTGTGTCCCAGGGCGGCCAGGTAGAGGGCTGTGGCGGTGGAGCAGTTGAAGCTGCACATGTTGTCGCCGCCGGTGCCGCAGGTGTCGATGCGGTCTTCGGTCAGCCCCTCCACGAGGCGGGCCTCCTCCAGGGCGGCCTTGACGCCCGCCGCGATCTCCACGGCGGACTCGCCCTTAGTCTTGAGTCCCATGAGAAAGGCGCCCACGCACGAGGCGGGCATGGCGCCGGAATACATGTTCCGGAAGGAGTGCATGGCCAGGTCCTCGGGCAGGTTTCTGGAAATGGCCAGCAGTTCAAGGGCTTCAACGAATTTGTCCATTATTTCCTCCAGATGGAATAGGGTGGCGCAGATGGGTTGTTTTGGGTCGTTTACACGTTGGGATGGTGATCGGAGCATCGAGAAAGTCGAAGGAGCGTTTGAAACGCGGTTTGAGCGAGGCGACTCTCTTGACGATTCCGAGTTCTTCGGCATTGTGTTCAAAAAACATGAAGTAGAGTTTTGACAAATCGAATCTGTATTGCGCGTCATAGTAAAATTGATTGGGATCTTCGAAATAATCCAGCATCATGTCGACAAGGTAGTGCGACTGTTCACCGGACATGGCTTTTGAAAAAGCTTGCAAGGACAAATAGTAAAACGCCTGTATATCTCTAGACTCAACAGACTCCTCTTTAAATTTGTTACCGAATGACAATGTTGGTTCAGTGTTTGTGGTATTGAATAGAAATTGAATGTAAGATGTAATCGTTTCGGAGCTATGTGGATAGTCATTGTATAGCGATAGAACAGCTTTATGAAATTTCTTTTGAAACGAGAGATCCGCTAACTCATCGGAAATGGAGGCTTTTTGTAGAGCAGAAGAATCGGCCTCGATTTGGTTGAGGCTGTCCATGGCGTTTACGGATATGAAATTGGCTATCGTCTTGTTTGAGGCAAGGGCGTCTTGCTTTATCCTGTCGTCCAAATGGAACTTCTTGTCAGAGGTCAGTTCGAGCAAGCCTTGCACAGCCAGGGAGAACGCTGTGGAGGGAAAAGATTCTTGTAGAGAGCGACCGGGTAGCTCAGGGCTATCGGATTCCATGTTTGATGCTGCTTGCGCTGGATTGCCGCTTTGGGGCGATTTTGAATTTATTAAAGAGAATAATCTGTCCGAAGCAGGGTTTTTCAGTGAAGGGAAGGAGCAATACTGAAGGCCGTAGTTTGAAATGTAATAACTTAGTAAAATTCTTTCGATGTCTGCATAAGAAAATGTGGTTACGATCTTGTCGAATATTTCCTTAGCTGAATCCGACGCAGGAGTACGGTTGTCACTGGACAAAATTTCATTTCTTTCTCTCGAAATAAGTTGTGCGAATTCGAGGAGCTCGTTCTGAGAGAGTTGTGCAAATGCATTATAGGCCTTGCAGAAGTAGTCGGTCCTGCCTCCTTCTCGGGGTGACGCCTTGAAGACCTCGTCCGGGGTGTTGCTGGCATAGTAGGCGAACATGAAGGCTTCATGGGGCAAGAGAACATCCGGTATGCAGGGCAAATAGCCATAGCTAAATGATTTGCCGTTTGATCCGTTTGTGGGGGGCGGCATCGCGCCTTTGTCTCTTGAGGCGGCGGTCTCATCCGTATTGCAGGTCATGTACGAGCGTGCGATATCGGGGTATGTGAAATAATAATACCCCATTTGAGGATAGTTGATGTCGGACATCCGTTGCAGGTCGGAAAGCGCTTTTTCCGAAGGATGTATTTTGAACGCATTGTTTATAGAAAAGCGTACTTTGTTTCGATGCAAAAAAGAGTTGATTTTTGAAATCGATTTTTCAACCCTGTATTGGTGGTCGGAAAGAAGAGTAATAAGTTCCTCTTTAAGGTCAGAATTAAGGCCAAGTTGGCTGAGAAGAACGAAGGGTTTTCCTTCAGATTGAAGACCTTCAAGGTACGCAATGAACAATTCGGGAAATGATTTCGGTACGGTGAAATGTATCAGTGAGGATGTCACACGGCTTTCATCGTCTGGAGACAGAAACGATGCATTTGTGAAATCAAAGAGGGGTATTGTTTTGATTTCCAGGAATGCGTTGTTGTACGGAAGAAAGTACGCGCCTTGAAGGTTTGTACTGCGAAAGCTGGAAATATCTATGTCACAGTTGTCAAAATATGAAAAGGCAAGATCACTGTGGCTGAAGAGGGAGCCTTTAAGGCATGCGTAGAGGAAGTGGGAAAGCCTGAGATCGGCGCCGTGAAAATTGCAGAAATAGGCGATGGTCGGATACGATTCAACTTGATCCGGGTCCGGAGGCGTAAAATGCCCTCCATAAGCCGTGGAAACGGCTTCATAAAATTTGAATTTCTTGTAGTCGAACATCTTGGATGGA
The DNA here is from genome assembly GCA_937934715.1 of uncultured Desulfovibrionaceae bacterium. GTDB lineage: Bacteria > Desulfobacterota > Desulfovibrionia > Desulfovibrionales > Desulfovibrionaceae > CALGYO01. The sequence goes on from CALGYO010000005.1 coordinate 4,522, forward strand.
ATGTTGTCCGCGCGCGCTAGTTTTTCGTTGAATTGCTTGACAATGGCATTGTGGGCGCCCTTCAGCGACTTGAGATTTCCGTTCATCTTGCGCGCAAGATCGGCTTTGTTCGCAATATCGCATGGCGCTTGCGCAACGGAAAAATTCGCGCCCGCCATTTTGGAATTGATGAATCGAGTCCCATATAAAAATGAACCGGAAAAATTTGAGAACGGCAAGTCTGCGTAGCTGAAATCGGCGCCGGCGAGGTTGCACAAATCAAACCGCCCGCCGTTCATGTCGGCGTGGGTGAAGTCGCATCCTTCAAGGTTCGATAATGTGAATTTTGGCTGTTTCATTGTCGCATACGAAAAGTTGGCGTTTTGCAGATCGCACTCGCTGAAGTCCACCGCTCCAAATTTGGTTCCACGCAAGTCAGCGTTGATGAAATTGCGTCCCTGCAGCGTGAAATACTCGGCCGGCGATCTTCCTTCGCCCAGCCTCTTCCCAATATCCAGGCCCGCGACGTCTATCCGTGTCCGCTCCGCCAACCACTGCGGAACAAGCGCGGGGCTGATTTTCTCGGCTACAAGCCATGTGCTCTGACTGAGTATGCATAACATCGAGATTACTGTTGCAAGGGCTAGTCCTTTATTGAATCTTGTCCGTAATATATATTTGTATATAGGCAAATCTTGTTGTAAAAACTCTTTAATGGAAGATTTTCCAGAACAATATCTCTTGATTTTCTCATCGATAACAGTGCTATTCTTGTTGAATGGCTTTAGTGTCTCCGAAAATACCTTGGCATTGAATATGCAAACTGCGCATACGTCAAGAAATAAGATAATTATTGAAAATACAATGTATGAAAAATCATCGTAAATGCCTGCTATATAATACGCATATGCAAAAGAAAAAACTGGCAACGCGTATAGTGTTAAAACAACGATGATGTAGTTAAGAAATCGAAATCTCTCTTTCTCGTCCTGAATGAACGAGTATACAAATAATAATAATGGACTGTAAGCCTGAAGCTCATGCGCACCGACTTTTTCTAGTTGACATTGCAGATTGATATAAAAAATCTTTATTTTTATAGCGATGATGTAAAAATGAATTAAAACATATACATGAAACGCCAGCGCCAGTACCGGGGCAATAAAAAAATATCCGCTAAAGGAAAGAGAGATGTCCAACAGCGGCAGCTTGACCGTTTTCCCCAAAAGCACGTCGATGTCCTTTATCGACGTCAAGCTCAAGGCGAAATACACAATAAACGGAATGAAAATCAGAAAGATTCCGCTTGTTGTTGAACATGCTTCCTTAATCCTGTCTTGTAGCTTGTCACAATGAAACGCTATCCAGCCGCCCTTTGCGTCTTTATTTCTCTTCAGTCTGCCGCATGTTTCCTGCTCGTTTACCTTCAAGATCTTGCGTCTGTATCGCGTTGACATGTCCCGCCCTCCTTGCTCTCAGAGCTTCTCTGATAGGACGACACATACCAATGACTGTATTTAAAAAGCTATCAAAAAATGGAGCTTCCGCGTAAAATGTTTGCGCTGCAGCAGACGCTAGTTGCTTGGCCCCTTCTCCAGCTTGATGTCGTCCACGAAGACTTCGCCCTTGCCGTCCACCACCACGTTGAGCGAGACCTTGTCCGGGTTCTCGCCCGCTTTCAGGAAAAACGGGGTGGCCACGGCTTCCCAGCCGGTGGTTCCGGACAGGGCGGAATCCAGGCCCCTGGAGAAATACGTTCCCTTGCCCGGGAACGAGCACAGCATCTCGATATAGGCCTTGCCTTCGAGATTCTGCGCCTTGAGCATGGCCGTGTAGGTCAGCGTGGCCCCTTCCGCGTCCACCGGGCCGACCTCCTTGATGACGAAGGTTCGGGGCGCGTCCGTCACCAGCCGGATGGAACCCGCGCCGTCGCTCGACGTCTCGGGCGCGAAGCTCATCCCGGGCTGGGACGCCGCCGGGGCCGCGTCGATGGCGTCCGAGGCGATCATCTCGATTTCCTTGGATCGCGTTCTGCTCGCCATGATGGTCAGGATCACCAGGATGATCATGATGGGCAAAAACATCTTGGTATGCTGCACGGCCCGCCTCCTTACAGGATTTTCTCCGGAAAATTGGCCAGAAGCCTCGGTCCTTCCGGGGTCAGCACCGATTCCGGGTGGAACTGCACGCCCACCCAGGGACGGTCCTTGTAGCGCAGGCCCATGACCTCGTTGCGGTCGGTCCAGGCCGTGACCTCAAGGAGCCTGGCGGCCTTTTCCGCCCGCACCACCAGCGAATGGTACCGGCAGACCTCGAAGGGGTTGGAAAGGCCCTCGAACAGCCCGCATTCCCGGTGCGTCACCATGGAGGTCTTGCCGTGCATGATCACGTCGTTGACCACCACCGGGGCGCCCGCGAAATAGCCGAGGGTCTGGTGCCCCAGGCACACGCCGAGCACCGGAATCTCCTTGGGCAGAAGCTTCAGGAATTCCAGGCAGTAGCCCGCGTTTTGCGGGTTGCTCGGCCCGGGGGAGATGCAGACCATCTCCAGCTTGCCGCTCTGGGCCAGCTCAAGCACGTCCGGATTGTCGTTTTTCACCACTTCCGGGTCCTTGCCGATCTGCTGGAAGGCCTGGACCAGATTGAATGTGAAGGAGTCGTAGTTATCAATAAGTAAAAACATCGCCATCCTCCTTGGCCGCCAGGACTTCGCGCAGCACCCTGGCCTTGTTGCGGCACTCCAGCCATTCCTTGTCGGGATCGGAATCGAAGACGATGCCCGCCCCGGCCTGCCAGGACAGCATGCCGTCCCTGATCCAGAGGCTGCGGATGGCGATTCCCGTGTCGATGTCCACCCGGCCCTTGTCCAGGCCGATCCAACCGATGGATCCGGCATAGGGGCCGCGATCCAGGCCCTCCATCTCGGCGATGGTCTGCATGGCCCAGACCTTGGGCGCGCCGCTGACCGTGCCCGCCGGGAAGGTGGAGGCCAGCACGTCCAGGGCGTCCAGCTCGGGCTTAAGCTGCGCGGTCACGTAGGACGTGATGTGCATGACGTGGGAAAACCGTTCGATATCCATGAATTTCTCGACCTTGACCGAACCGGGCGTAGCGATGCGCCCCAGATCGTTGCGGCCGAGGTCCACCAGCATGACGTGCTCGGCGCGCTCCTTGGGGTCGGCCAAGAGCTCCTCGGCCAGGGCGGCGTCCTCGGCCGGGGTGGCGCCCCTGGGCCGGGTGCCCGCGATGGGACAGGTCTGGAGCCGACCGTTCTTGCACTGGACCAGAAGCTCCGGGGAGGAGCCGCACAAGGTCACGCGCGGGAAGCGCATGAAGAACATGTAGGGCGAAGGGTTCACCTGCCGCAGGCGCCGGTAGATCACGAAAGGATCGCCGGAAAAGGGCGCGGTGAAGCGGTTGGACAGGACCACCTGGATGCCCTCGCCCTGACGGATCAGTTCCTTGGCCGCCGCCACCGAAGCCTTGTAGGGCTCCTCGCCGGGCTGGTCGCGCACGGCGCCGAGCTGGGGCCGCTCCATGGGCTGGTAGATGTCCTCGGGCTTGATGGACAATTTCCGGCCGTTGTCGATGGAAAGCGAGCAGCACCGGTGGCGCATGTGGTCGAAGAGCACGATCTGGGCGGGCAGGACCAGCACGGTCTCCGCGCGCTCGGGCGGCAGGCACGAGGCCAGCTTGGGCTCGAAAATCCCGGCCAGGCCGTAGCCGAAATAGCCGTAGAGCCCGCGCGTCAAGGGCGGCAGGTCCTCAAAGCCCTCGGGCGGCTCGATGACCAGCCGGGCCATGACCTCGCGCATGCCGGGCAGGAAATCCGCCCCCGAAAGGGCGCATAAATCCTGAAAGCGCGAATCCCGGGAATGGACGTCCAGCTTGCCGTGCTTGAGGCTGAGCCGCAGCCGGAAATCCCAGGCGATCAGGCTGTAGCGGCCGAGCCTGCCGTCCACCTCGGCGCTTTCGAGCAAAAGCCCCGGCTTGTCGCCCACAAGCCCGAGATACAGGCTGATCGGCGTCTGCACGTCCGCCGGCAGCCATTTCCCCTCTTGTCGCAAATGGATGGTTCCCATTGATTATTCCTTATTCTCCGCATCTTGCGCGGCCCACCATTTGGCGGCGCGCTGGACCAGCAGGTCCACGTCGCCGCCCGCGGCCACGTTGAGGTAATTCTTGTAATTGCGCACGGCGTCCTGACTGTAGGGGTTCGCCTCGAAAAGGATGGTGAAAAGCTCCGCATCCTCCAGAAGCAGCTTCCTGGCCGCCTCCAACCGGCGCTTGAACGACGGGGTCACAAAGGGCGCCAGGCTCTCGTTTCCGGCCTGCTGGGCCAGATACGCCACCGAGGTGACGAAATTGAGGCCCTGGAAATAGGCCATGGCCTGGTCATGCTCCCCCGGCGTGGTCCGAAACGGCGAAAATCCCATGGCTTCGGTCCAGGACCAGATGCGTTCCAAGGCGTCTTCGTCCGCCTCGCAATCCTCCCTGCCGGGCATGACGGCCACCCGGGCGTCGTCGCTCTCGACCCAGCCCGGGCCGAACAGCGGATGCGTTCCCACCACTGGCCCGTCGTAGGCCGCGAGCATGTCGCGCAGGGGCGCGGTCTTGACCGAACACAGGTCCGCCAGGATCGTCCCCGGCCGCATGAACCGGGCCGCGCGAAGGCATACCTCGGCCATGGCCGGGACCGGGATCGACAGCATGACGCAGTCCGCGCGCCCGGCCGCATCGGCCAGGGCCGCGTCCGTCAAGGGCCGGTCCAGCGCAATGACCTCGATCCCGGCCAAAGCGCACCGCCCGGCGTACAACCGCCCCATCCCCCCCCTGGCGCCGACGATGGCGACTGTGGAAATGCGTCGTGTCATAAAAGAATGCCTCCGGCGGCCAGGGGGGAAACCCCTTTGCGAAGGGGTTTCCCCCCTGGACCCCCTTTCCCTAAAGCTTTTGTCGGCGCGCCAGGGGACGGCGCCGCGTTCATGTCAATGTTGCGTCAACGTTTCTCAATGTTCACGAGGCCGGGGCGCGATTCACGTCCGCGAGTCCGTCGCGGTCGGGCGCCCCCGGACCCCCTTTCTCTAAAGCTTTTATCGGCGCGCCAGGGGACGGCGCCGCGTTCATGTCAATACCGCGTCATCGTCTCTTCATGTTCACACAGCAAGGGCGCGAATCCAGGCCGACGCCCCGTCTCCCCTCCGCCCTTTGAACCCTTTGATAAAGGTTCTAGGAGGGTGAGG
>CALGYO010000006.1 GCA_937934715.1 uncultured Desulfovibrionaceae bacterium
ACTCCAACTTCATCGGCTTCGCCATCCACCAGAACGGCTTCTTCGCCCGTCAGCCCTGGATGGATCTGGCCGGTCCCGCCGGGAAGACCATGAAGATCCTCTGGCACGGCAACCTGGTCTGCTCCAACCGCAAGGCCCACGCCGCCCACTCCAACCTGTCCTAAACAAAGGAGCGCTCTCATGGCCCAACCCATGAAACTGCAATTCACCCAGGACGTGACCGAAACCTCCCTCGTGAAAAAGGAGATCCTCGGCGCGCTTCGCATCCTGGCCGACGGCCGCGCGTTCCGCTACGCCCGCGCCGGAAGCGGCGGCGTCCTTGCCGGAACCCTGCTCATGGCCCCCAAATCCGCCGCCGGATTCACGGACCATGCCGCCACGGCCACAAAGACCGGCGATCGGGTCCTGTCCCTGACCCTCGGGGCGGACGTGACGGAAAACGCCTTCGAGGACGGCTATCTCCTGGTTTGCGAAGGCCCGGGCGCGGGCGTCCAGCGCCGCATCCTGGCCAACGCCGCCGCCCCGGCCGGAGCGGACGTGATCGTCACCCTGGCCGAACCCCTGGGCGTGGAGCTTAGCGCCTCCTCCCTCATCACCCTCGTTCCCTCCCCCTGGGCCGGTCTTTCCGCCAGCGGTCAGGAGGAAAACGTTCCGGCCGGGGTGGCCTCCTGCGACGCCGGGGAAGGCCGCTATCTCTGGGTCCAGACCGGCGGGCCCTGCCTGTGCCTTTCCTCGGACGCGGCGGCCGTGGGAACCATGATGGTTCCGGGCGCGACCGCCGGATCCCTGGCCGCCATGAACGCCACGCTGGACGTGGATCAGCCCGTGGCGGCCGTGGCGTTGGCCGTGGCCGGGAGCGCGGGACGGCGCCGTCCCTTTTTCCTCAAAATCGACTAGCGGAGCGTCCCTCAATAGCGCCGCCGCTTGAAACAGGTCGTTATCTGAACCGGTATTCTCGAAGAGAGGATGCGCTTTTTCGAGGACGCCACACGAGCGCTCATGGCCCGCGTCCGGACGGAACGCCGGAGCGGGCCGGGCAAAGGAGAAACGCATGGCGCCAATCGCCGCCTCGGGGATGTTGCCCGTCCCGGATGTGGAAGGGGTTCGCCTGCCGGGGACGTGCCGGGCGGGCCGGCTCGTGGACGAGGTCGCCGCCATCGCGCGCGATCCGTCGTTCACCGCCACCGGCATTCTGGAGCTTCTCAACCGGGGACTGTTCGAAATCGCGGGCAGGGTCCGGCTGCCCGAGCTCGAGACCTCGGCCGAGGTGAGCGCGTCGCCGGACAGGGCCGAAGTCCGGCTTCCCGCCGACTATCACAGGGACCTTCTGAGCGTGACCGTTCCCGCCGAACGGCGCCGGGTCCGGTTGTACCCCTGCCTGGAATCCCTGGAACGGCGTTTCCCGGGACTCGACAGGACCGGGAACGTGCTCGGGGCCGCCGCCGGCGGACGCTCGCTGTACTATCAGGGCGTTCCGGCCTCGCCCGTGACCCTGCGGCTGCGCTATTACCGCGCCCCCGAGCCGCTCGAAACGGAATCCGGCCGGGTGGACTGTCTGCCCCAGCACCTGGCCGCCTCCCTTCTGGTCAGCTACGCCTGCCGGGAGATTTTCGAGCGCATCGAGGAGGGCGCGGACGGCCGGAAAACCCAGACCGAACGTTTCGAAGCCAGGTTCGACGCGGCCATGCGCGAGCTGGAAGCCTTTTACGGGCCCGAATACCGGGAATCGGACGGGATCGCGGACGTCATGGGCTACGGGTTTCATGAGGAGCCGTGGACATGCGTCTGACGGCGAAACTGACCCGATGCCTCGGACTCGATCCCGGCGTGGCCGGGGACGGACTCGTCGTGGACCCGGATGCGGGGAGCTATGCCCTGGCCCGGGCCGTGAACGTGGACATCGGTCCCAAGGGGGCCGTGTCCAGACGGACGGGCTTCGCCAGGATCCGGGAGGGGGCGTTTCATTCCCTGTGGTCCTCGGGCCGGGAAGCCTTCGCCGTCACGGGCGGCGCGCTGGCCGCCGTGGGCGCGGACGGGAGCGCCGTTCCCTTGCGGACCGGGCTGACCCCTGACGCGCCCATGTCCTACGCGTTCACGGCCGGACGGACCTTTTTCGCCAACGGCTTTGAAAAGGGAATCATCCGGGACGGGATCTGCGAGGACTGGGGCGGGCGGCCCTATCCCGGACCGGACGCGGCGGGCGTCATGGGCGACCCGCCCGCCGGGCGGTTTCTGGCCGCCTACGCGGGACGGATCTTCATCGCCCGGGAACACATGGTCCACTTCACCGGCGCGGCCGGGCTCTTTCACTGGGCGGACCGCCAGGCCGGTCACCTGGCGCCGTTTGACGCCGAAGTCCGCATGCTCGGAGCGGTCCGGGACGGCCTGTACGTGGGAACCGGGCGGGGAGTGGTCTTTTTGCGCGGGACGAGCCCTTCGGAGTTCATCCTGCGCGAGGTTTGCCGGACGCCCCCCGTGGCCGGGGCCTTTACGCTTTTGCGCGGGGACGCGCCCGCAGCCGTCGCCGGGACCGCCCTGGACGGCCCTGCCCTGGTTTTCGCCGGGGAGGACGGTCTGTACCTGGGGAAAAGCGGCGGCGCCGTGACGCGGCTCAAGGCCGTCCCGGGAATGGGGGGCTCGCGAGGCTGCGCCCTGGCGGGAGACAACGCGTTTCTCGCCCTGATCGAACCTTGAGGACACGTTTTCGGAAACCATGACCCTGTTTGCGAGAGATACGGACGGCGCGGCGACGCGTTCGCGCTGGCGCGTTGCGCGGGGACGGCGAACGCAGCCCCGAACGTTTTGATACGGTAACCCGAAAGCCCGGCCGGAAGCCCTTCCGCCGGGTTTTTTCATGGAAAAGGAGAATCGAATGGCTCTTCGTCTTTCTTCCGGCTTGCGGGACAAGCTGCTTGGAACCGGCAGCTTCAAGGACATCATGATGGACGGCGTGATCCGCATTTTTCCGGGCGTGCAGCCCGTGAGCGCCGATGACGTGGAAGGCGCCTCCCCCTTGGTGGAGATCACCGTGGGCTCCGCCGCCTTTACCGCCGGAGCGGCCGCCAACGGCCTGGAATTCGGCGCGCCCTCCGGCGGCTCCGTCTCCAAGGCGGACGGGGAAATCTGGTCCGGCGCGGCCACGTCCGCAGGCACCGCCGGATGGTTCCGCTTCTACGACAACTCCCTGACAACGGGCGCCGATTCCTCCTCGGCCCGGTTCGACGGCGCCATCTCCACCAGCGGCGCCCAGCTCAACATGTCGAGCACGGCCATCGCCTCCGGCGCCACCACCACCATCGACAGCTTTACCATCACCCTGCCCGCCTCCTAGGCGCGGGCGGACGCAAAGGACGCGGACCCCGGGGCGGCGGAACGGCCGCCGTCCCGGAGACATTTTTACGGCGCGCGGCAAAAGCCTGGCGAACGCCGGTCCCTGCCGGACGAATGGAGGCGAAGGAGGCGCTCATGCCCCAATATTATCCCTATTCCCTGTACTGCAGGTTCGAGGAATTTCCGGCGCGCACGCGCTATACCTGCGGCCGCGCTTTCGACGCGCTTCCCCTTTGCCCGTATTCCTACGGCAGCCGGGTGGAATGCCGCCAGACCCCGCTAAGCGGCGCGATCCAAGGCGAACTGGTCCAGGGAGGCGATCTGCCCAGGTACGAGATCATCTATTCCGACACGGGCCTGGATGAGGAATTCGGACTCAAGGTTTCCTCCTACGGGCATGGGATGTTCTACATCGCCGACCTGAACACGGACGACTATCAGACCCTGGCCGTGATCAAAGGCATACGCGTGGAGGCGGCCGGGCTGCGAAAAGCCTTCGAAACCATGGATGTCTGGGAAACTCGCATTCCCCTGGACGCTGCCCTGGTGAAAATTCCCCAGGAGCTTGACGTCGCCTGGCGCGAAGACGCCGCCTTCGGCAGATTTTCCGCCGTCTGGTACGCCGGGGACGCTCCCGAGGGCGAGGAGGTCCTGCGGGTGGACATGCAGCTTGCGGGACCGGCCTACATCGGAATCCACGGAGGCGAGTCGTGAGCGGCGTGACCTATCTGCGGGAAAACGGCCAGATCGTCCGGGCGGATCTCGATCCGGCGGACAGAGCCTTTTACCAGGAGCATGCGCTGGTGCGGGTTTTCAAAGACGCGTTCGGAGCGCCGGATGCGGCGTCCCGGGTCATCTACCTGCATAGCGAACCCCTGTATTCCTCCAATTCCTCGTCCTGGCCGCTTTTTCTGGATCAGTCCCTGCTCACGGACGGCCGCAACGGCTGCTGGATTCCTGATCCGCCGGATTCCACGCCCGAAAGTCTGGGCGCGCGTTTCGACGCGCCGGTCAACGTCACGGCCTTTCAGTTCGCAAGCGGCGTCTACGAGGATGCGGACTGCCCGGACGGGGTCAAGCCCTGTTCCTACCCCAGCGAATTCGTCCTGGAGGCTTCCAATGACGGCGAAAGCTGGACCACGCTTCTTTTCAAGGAAGACTACCACGACATGGACATCGCCAGGTCGTCTCCATTCACGGAGGATTACCCTGGCGATTTCGACGGCCGGATATTTCTCTCCGGCCGCATGGAGATCCCCGAGCCGGGATGGTTCCTCTTCTACAGAATGCGGGTCCTGGATTTCATGCCCAACGCGAGGGGCGGCTACAACGTGTCGGAATTGATCTTTTATGGGCTTTCCTAAACGCGCAAGCGGCGGGTCGCGGGCCGCCCGGAACCGGAGACGCTATGAGCGGGCTTTTTGATTATCTCTACGCCATGGAGGCGCTGCCGGAGGAGGCCGTCACAGCCCAGGGCTTCGGCGCCCTGATCTTCGGCATGGCGGCCACGGGATGCTGCGGCGCCGGAACGCCGGGAGAACGGCCGTTCGACGATCCCGTCCCGGGGCGGGAGTGGGAGGACGGTTATCAGCCCGACGGGCTCGGCCTCATCGGCGCCGTCCTGCCTTTCCCGGAGCTTGCGGGCGCGATTTCGTGGGCGCCCGCCGGGGATGTTCTTTTCCCCGCCTTGCGGGCGGCGGCTCTGACGCCCGCCTGGTCGCCCGCCTGGGGGGAAGCCTTTCTTCCCTCGCCGGCGGGGCTGGGGAGCGGCGCCATCGCCCTGGTCGGGGAAGGGCTGACGCCCGCCTTGTTCGCTCTCGGCGGATCGGGCGCGGCCGGAGACATGACCCTGCCCCCCCTCTACCTAAGCTATGGCGGGGCGGGCTTCGACCCGCGCATGGCAGGCCAGTTCCCCTTCCCGGCGTTTCAGGCCCACGGGTACGACTGCGCCCTGTCGGATGAGGCGCGTTTTTCCTCGGGCTCCGCCGCCGTCACGGCGCTTCTGTGCCGGGGCGAGCCGGATTTGATCGAGGCGGCGTCCGCGCTGACGGCGGGACTCGGCGCCAACGACGCCAAGGCAGCCCGGATCCTGGCGTATGTTTCCGCAAACATGGTCTACGAAAAGGACGCCGATTCCAGCGGAATCGGCGACTCCTGGATGTGCGCGGCCGCGGCCTGGCATCGGGGACGGGGCGACTGCGAGGACGGGGCCGTTCTCATCCATGGTCTGCTGCTCGCCGCGGGCGTCCCGGCGCCGCGCCTGGTCACCGTGTTCGGCAAGGCCGGCCTGGACCTGACCGGACACGCCTGGACCGCCTACAAACGCGAGGCGGACGAGGTCTGGACCCTGCTCGACTGGACCGCCGGAATCTTCGCGGAAACGGCCGGGCTTCCCGCCATGCTGGAGGCCAGGGACTACAAAGAGGTCGATTACGCCCTCAACGCGGGCGCCTTTTTCGCGGTGAGACGAACGACCGCTGAATTTTTCTCCAAAAACGACGGCGCGGGCCTGAGCCTGGCCGCGTTTACCTGCTCCGGGGCCACCAACGCCGCCGGGCGGGGGACGGGGACGCTCTTCAAAAGCTCGGTTCTGTGGGCCGGAGCGGAGTGTCTGGCATTAGCGGGCGCCGTGACGCGCGTGGACGGCGCGCCCGGTCCGGACTTTCCTCTGTTTGAAGCGGCGGGGCGGGGAGGCTGGCGAAACGGACGATCCGCCTTGCCGGGACTCGGCTGCCGGGCCGGAGCCGGGGCCGCCGGGACGGCGGAGGGGCCCGCGCTCAAAGCCGCCGGGCGGACAGGGTCCCGGGGCAGGGCGGCCTTGGCGCCTTCCCGCCTGGCCTGCGCGGCGCAAGCTGATCCCGGGGCCGTGCGCCGGGGGCGGGGGGAGCTGCCCCTCGTGCGCGGGCGCGCCTTGGGAACGGCGGGAATCGCCGGGCATGGCGCGGCCAAAGCCGCCGCCCTCCGCCTCGGGGGAGTCGGTCTGGCGGGCGCGCTGGCCTGTGGCCAGGCCGTTTTCGCGGCCGCGACCACCGCGCCGGACGCGTTCGGACGGTTGGAGGTCCGGGGCGCGATTGCCGGCCTGGGGCCGGGGATGCAAGGAGACGCCTGGGGGACAGCCGATACGGCGGGTTTTGAAGGCCTGATCGTCATGTCGGGCAAAGGAGCGATCTTGTGAGGACGGTTCTCGGATTGCGTCTGGACCTGGAAAGCGGCGCCTTGAGCCAATACGCGGGCTGGAATTTCAACTCCCTGGCGCTCATTGACGGCGCGCTGTACGCCGCCTCGGACCAGGGGCTTTTTCGCGCGGGCGGGGAGGACGACGACGGGGCGCCCATCGAGGCGTCCATCGGACTGCCCGCCGCGGATTTCGGGCATGGGGGCAGGAAAAGCCTGCGAAACGTGGACCTTGAGGGCCGGGCTTTCCTTGGGATGCGCCTTAGCGTGCGCGCGGACGACGGGGAATGCCGGGAGCGTTCGGCCGGGGAATTCGGAGGGGACGGCGAGGGAGTGAACCTTTCACGGGGCCGGGTCCGCATTCCGGTGGGCCGGGACGGTCAGGGAACGTTTTTCGCCCTGAGTCTGGCCAACGAGGAGGGCGGGGATTTCCGCGTGACCGCCATCGAAGCGGCGTTTCTCGCCCTGGACAGGAGGTAGCGGTGTTTCGGCCTTTCGCGGCGCCCTCCCCGGTGATCGAACGGGGCGACCCCGCAAGAACCGCCGCTCTGCGGGGCGCGGGCGAGCGGGAGCTGGCCGTCATGCGCCAAGTCAACACGGATGATCTGCGGATTTGCTCGCGGACCCTGATCCTGCCCGATGGCTCGCGGGTGGTCTGCCGCAGGGAATTCGACCGGGAATGGGTCACGGTTTACGCGCCGTTTTCGCGCGGCGGGGATGCGCCCGGCAGTAGCGCGCCGCGCGGCCGTCCGGCCAGGGAGGGGAGCTTTTACGTCATCCCCGGCTGCGTGGCCCGCTATGACGGCCTGGGCGGAAAGGACGGCCTCGGCAACAACATCCCGGACGGCGATCTCGCCGGATGGAGCCTTGGACTCGGCGTAAGGACGGGGAGCATCCCCATGGCCGGAACCGGGCTTCCCGAGCCCGCGCCGCTTCCGGGCGGAAGCGGCCTGGACGGCGAGGGACGAGGGCGGAATTTCACGGCCTTTTCCCTGCCCGGAGGATCCGGTTCGGGATTGCTCTACGCCGATGGGCACATCCCCAGGACGGGCGCCTTTTCCGTCAGTTGCATGTTCCGTCTGAACGAGGTCCTGGCCTTCGACTACGGCTTTGAGGAGAAAGGAATCCTCAGCCCCATTCTGGCCAGAGTCCTTTTGAGCGACGACGGGGATCAGTGGACCTGGGACTGTCCGGGCAGCCTCTCGCCGCTTCTGGGGTTCTGCTCGCCTCAGATGCATGGGGACTGGCTGGAATCCGTCACCTACCCCTGGGCGCCCTGGAATGAACATTTCGCGGCGCAGGATCAATCGTTGCGCGGCGCCCGCCGGATCGATTCGCGCTGCCCGGGCGCGCCGCTTCTGGAGGGCGCGGCCTATGTGGACGCCCGGGGCGCGGCCTACCCTCATCCCGCCGGGTTCGTGACCGGGGTCCAGAGCGCGGGGCTCTTCATTTATGACGGAAACCGGCTCATGGCCTCAAAGATTTCGGATTTTCACGCGCAATACGCCTATCCCCCGATCCTGTCCCGGCGGCTTGAAACCGGGGTCTGGCATTTCGCCGCCATGAGCTACGAGGCGGACGGGGAAACCCGTTTGTATCTGGCGCGCCTTGACGGCGCGGACGCGGCCCTTGAGGCCGGGGCCGGACGGCAGCCCGTATGCGAACTGGACGAGGCCTTTGTCCGGGCGGCCTCCGGAGTCAACGGGTATTTCATCGTCAATACGCAGGATGGGAGCCATATCTCCCAGTTTCGCATGAACCCGGCCATGGATCTGGCCATGCCGCGCTTTTTTCACCATGCCCTGAGCCCGGACCAGGCGGAACTGCTCTTCCTGGAGGCGGCGGGCGAGGCGTTCGTGGCGGACGCCTTCGAGGCCGGGGAACTCATGGACAAGGGATTCACCCCCATCGTCATCGGGAGGGAACATGAAGGATGATCAGACCGGCGCGGCCGGCATCGTCAGCAATAAATTCATCACCGCGCAAAACTACGCCCAGGACGCCTGGCAGGCGGCGGAAGGCTTCCTGTCGCGGCTGGGTCAGATGGCCAGCCTGGAATACCCCTACGCCAGGATCGCGGAGGTCCCGGGCGCGCCGCAGTTTCCGGGAAGACCGTCCTTTTCCGGGGTGGAGGCGCCCGGGGCCGCGCAACCGGACGCGCCCGAGCCGCCGGTCATCGGCGCCCTGGAGCTGGAGCGCTTCGACATCCCGGCGTTTTCCATCGCGCCGCCGGACGTGTTTTTGCCGGAACCGCCCGCGGATGCGCGGCCCGAGGCGCCGGGCCAGGCTCCGGCGGCCGTCGTCATCGACCTGCCCGGCGCGCCGGACATCGTCCTCCCCGATCCGCCCGCCTTCGATCCGGTGGACATCCCGGCCATGCCCGGATTCATCGCCCAGGTCTTCGAGGGCGAGCGGCCGGCCGTTCCGCCCATGACGCCGCCCGGCAATCTCTTCATCCATGAAGAGGCGGGCTATGTCTCCCCGGTGCGCGAGGCCCTGCGCGAAACCCTCCTTGATTCTCTGGCAAAAGGAAGGACGGGGCTTGGAGCGGACGCCGAAAGCGCCCTCTGGGAACGGGGGCGCGAACGGTTTCGCCGGGAGCTCGAGGACAGGCTCGCCGAGATGGAAGAACGCTTTTCCGCCATGAACTGCGCCCTGCCGCCCGGGGCCATGAACGCCCTGACCAGCCGGGCCTATGACGAGTATTTCGACAAATTGACCGGGCTTGACCGGGAAATCATGCTCGGGCAGGCGGAACAGGCCCGTCAGGACGGCCTGGCCGTTGTGGACAAGGCGCTGGCTTTCGAAGCCCAGGAACTTGCGCTTTTTAACGACACGGCCGGGCGCGCCTTCGAGCGGGCCAAGGCCCTGGCCCAGTTCGGCTACGAGGCCCTGAACGCCGAAGTGAGCGCCTACAACGCCCAGCTCGCCGCCTATCAGGCGGACGCGGCCGTGTTCGAGGCCCGGGTCCGGGCGGCCGTCTCCGAGCTTGAGGCCTACAAGACCCGCATGGAAGGGGCCGCCCTGGCGGCGGACGTCCAGGGCAAGGCCGTGGAGCTCTACAAGGCCCAGATCGCCGGGACGGGCGCGCTCATCGAGGCCTACAAGGCCAGGATGCAGGGCGCGGCCCTGGCCGCCGAAACCGGCAAACAGCGCATCATGGCCTACGAGTCCCAGGTGCAGGCCTACGTGGCCGGGGTCAATGCCAACACCGCCGCCTACAACGCCTATGCCGCCAGGATCGCCGGGGAGGAGGCCAAGGCCAGGGTCTACGGCGAACAGGTCAAGGCCTGGGCCGAATACGTGAAGACCGCCAAGGCCCAAAGCGAGTTGGCCCTTTCGGCCAGGACCGAGGAGAACCGGCTGAAGATCGAGAAATACAAGGCGGACGTGGCCAGATACGAGGCCGAGGCCCGCATGGCCATGGAGGAGGCCGGACTGCGGCTCAAGACCGGCGAGGTCCTGGTTCGGGCGTTCGAGGCGGAAACCGGGGCCGTGGGCATGGAGATCGACGCCAGGGCCAAGGAATACGCCGCCAAGGTGGACGCCTATCTCAAATCCGCCGAGGTTTCCATCAAGGAGGCGGACATGCTCCTGCAGAACTCCCTGAACGCCATGCGTCTGGAGGCGGAGAAGATCAAATCCGGAGCGCAGATTTCCGCACAGATGGCAGCGAGCGCCCTGAGTTCCGTGAACGCCTCGGCCCAGATCGGCTACACCGAGTCCAAGGGCGAGCGCTCCAACACCTCGGTCACGGAATCCGTGCAGCGCTCCAGTTCCGAAAGTACGACCAGATCCTCGGGATTCCGGGAAAGCATCAGCCACAACTACAACTATCGGACCTGATCCTTTTTATACGGCGAGGATTTCAGTCATGACGCCGGGTTCCCGCACAGACGGGAGACCGGCGTTTTTCATCCAACCAGGCGAGGAGATCAGTATGGCGGACCTTATTTACGACAGCTTCAAGGAGTACCTGGGAGACGGAACCATTGATCTGGACGGCCATGTCTTCAAGGTCGCCCTGCTCGGAAGCGGCTATGTCCCGGACGCCGGGCACGCCGGATTCCCGGACGTCTCGTCCCATGAGATCGCGGGAACGGGCTATGTGGCCGGAGGCGCGACGTTGTCCGGGTGCTCCTGGACCCGAAATGGCGGGACCGCGACCTTCGACGCGGATGACCCCGAATGGAGCGGGGCGACGTTTTCGGCCAGATACGCCGTTCTCTACGACGCCTCGACCGCCCAGGAATGCCTGGTCAAGCTTTTCGACTTCGGCGAGGACAAGACCGTTTCCGGGGGAACCTTCCTCCTTCAATTCGACGCGCTTGGCGTCCTGACTCTGAGCTAGGCCATGGGGCTGTCCTTTTGGACGGACGCCGCCGTGTCCTTTACGGATGCGGCGTTTTCTTTTGGCGAGGATGGAGGGGGGGGCGCGTCCCTTGCGGCCGGGGTCCAGTCCCTGGCGCTGGCGGGACCGGACGACGTCCGGGTGGACGCTTCGGCCCTCGCCTCCGCTTGGGTTCAGGGGCTGGAGCTTGAGGCGCCCGCCGCGTCCGCCGTATTGGGCGGCGGGCTGGACGCCGTTCTGGACGCGGGCGTCGCGGTTTTGCGGCTGGAGGCCCCTGAAGCCTCCCCGAGCGCCCATGCCCGGACGAAGGCCGTCAGCGTGGCGCTTTTCCTGAGCGGACCGGCGGTGGTTTGCGCAATCCTGAGCCAAAGAGAGCGGCTTTTCCTTTCTTCCCGTATCCACGGGCAATTCCGAACCAGATCGCTATGCGCCACGAGGCTTGTCCTGCGTTCCGCCATGAATGCGCGGACGGGCTAGGCGGAGGCCATATGGAAAAAATCTACGTTGGCGACGTCGGACTTGATGTCGTCGTCGATTGCGGCTGTGACATTTCCGGCGCCCGCGAGACGGCCATCCTGGTGCGCCGCCCGGACGGGGCTGCGGTCCGGTGGGCGGCGTCCATCTACGCGATGAACGGGGAAGCCCGTTATCTGCGCTACGCGACCAGGCCCGGCGACCTGTCCATGCCCGGGCTGTACAAAGCCCAGGCCGCGTTGGCCCTGGGCGCCTGGAGCGGCATGGGCGAGACCGCCCGCTTCATCGTGCGGAAACCTTTTGAGTAGGAGGGCGCATGGCCGAAGCCACGTTTCTTTCATCACAGTCCTTCAGCCTGGCCGGAGACCGTTCGGGAGAATATCTCCCCGGGGTGCGGATCAAGGCCGATTGCGGCGGGGACGGGATTAAATACGGAACCGTGACGCAGAGCGCCTACGCGGACGGCCTGACCACGGTGGTCATGACCGGAGACGCGCTCACGCCGAATCTGGGAAGCGTCCTGCACGGCAACGACGCGCCGGAAAGCCTGTGTGCGCATGCGGGCAATCACGCGGCCGGGGCCCGGGACGCCATCACGCCGGAATCCATCGGGGCGGCGGCGTCCGGCAGAACGGTTACGGGGGCCGGGCTGGCCACAGGCGGCGGGGCGTTGACGGCGGACCGGACGATCACGGTCCCGGCGGCCACCCAGGCCCAGGCCGAAGCGGGGTCGAGCGCGGCCGTGGCCATGACCCCGCTTTCGACGACGCAGGCCATGCGGCTGGCGCTGGAGCTGGCATCGCTTGGGGTTGTCCCAGGGGCGCGGACACTGCCAAGGCCAACGCTCAGCCTGGCGTTCGAAGACGGTTTTTCCAGCGATATCTTTACGTTCTACCGCGCCTCCACGGCGGGCAGGATCAATCCGATTGGATTGATCGAAGAAAAGGCGGCGGACGCCCCGCGCATCGGCCATGATCCGGTCGCCCTGACGACGCGCGGGCTGTTGATCGAGGGGCAGGCGACCAATCTACTAATGTATTCGCAGGCGCTTGATAACGCGGCGTGGGGAATCAAATCCTCAACTTTGACAGTAACACCCAATACAGCCATCGCTCCAGATGGAACAATGACGGCTGACACATTAGCAAAGACGGCCTCGTATGATTGCGTTGGTCAGGCTGTAACGGTGTCGCTCTCTCAATATGCAGGGTCTATATTTGTTAAAGCTGGAAGCTTGGCGACAGCCAGTTTTGCAATCACAGAGAACGGATCAAGCACCGTGCTTGCGCGTTTTACAGTCAATCTTGAAACCGGGGCTGTTGTTAACGCGAATGGTCAGGGCTATTCTCAATATGTGGGGAACGGCTGGTGGCGGATCTGGGCTTCCACCACATTCACTAATTCATCGGCGCGAATGTATGTTTACCCGGGGACGTATAGCTCTTCCACCGCCGGGTACATCTATGCGTGGCAAGGCGATTTCGTAGCCGCACCATTTCCGACGTCCCCCATTCCTACCGAGGCCAGCGCCGTGACGCGGGCAGCGGACTACGCGACCACATTGACCAGCGATTTCGCGTTCAACCCGTCCCAAGGGACGCTGTATGTTCAGGGAATGATCCCTTATACATCATCGTCCGTTGTCCAGTACCTAGCGTCAATAGACGACGGAGCATCAAACAACAGGATTATTCTTTACAGACGATACACGGACAAGACTATACGCGCAGGAATATATACGGGTGGTACTTCTGTCGCGTCATGGACCGGCCCAGCGGTTGATGATGGAGTTTGCTTTAAGGCAGCTATAGCATACAAAGAAAACGATTCAAACCTTGTTGTAAACGGGACAGAGATGACAGCCGATTCGAGCTGTACTATTCCAACAGGTCTAACAACGTTGCGTATTGGGTCCGATTATAATGGGGCAGCTCCCGCCTCTGGTTATATCAAACACATCGCATACTTCCCGCTCCGGTTAAGTGACGCCAACCTGCAATATCTTACAAGGTAGGTGACCATGAAAAGACAAGACATCTATTTGCAGGCCCCTACGCGGGCCGGGTTGCTGGCCGATCTGGGCGCGCTCGGGTACGTGGTGGATGGCGCGATCCGTCTGCCCGGAGGCTGCGACTCCATCTTGGCGGACGACCTCGCGCTCACCTCCGCCGCCACTGATGAGGAGGGCAACGAGACGACGCCCGCAATCACGCTGGATGGGACCGTTGTCCTGGCCAGCTGCACGGAGGATGTGGCGGCGGTCCTGCGCGGGGCTGGGTTCGCGGCGTCCGAGATAGTGGATTTTCGGCCGGGGTTCCCGGTGTTCGGGGGCGGCCCGCTGGTTGAAGACGCTCCGGCGGCGGTTGCGGCCATGCGCGCGGCGATCCTGGCCGAACTGGCGAAGATCGACGCGGCCAGCGTGCGCCCCCTACGGGCTCAGACGGCCGGGACGGCGTCGAGCGAGGACGTGGATCGGTTGGCGGAGCTGGAGGCTCGGGCCTCTGGGCTGCGGGGGGAGCTGGCGGGACTGGAATAGCCACTGTTGCGAGAGCTGGAAACGGCGTCGGGCGGTTCGTCCGCGGCCTCCCGCGCCGTTTCCCGTGAAGGTTGCGGCTCCAATCTATTGTGCGAGCCGATAAAATCGCATAAGGATCATGTAACGAACGTGTTTTGCGGCGTCCGTGCAGCGTTTCAAGCGTGAGGCGTCCATGGCGCGCATTCACGGGCGTCGCGAAAGGGCATGGCGATCATGACGAATTTTCTCGGACATTTCCTTATAGACCAAGGAGTTATCTCCGAAGAACAGCTTGACGACGCCATACGCTATCAACGCGACATGAATAAGCGCCTTGGCGAAGTCGCTGTGGAGCGCGGAGCCTTGACCGCCGAACAGGTGGAGGAGATATGCTCCAAACAGCGCGCCGATGCGCGCATGTTCGGGGCCATCGCGGTCAATGATTTGCATCTGTCGAAAAAACGGCTGGACGAGCTGCTTTTCATTCAGAAAATCCACTATATCTACCTTGGCGAGGCCCTGCTCCTGCGGGGCCATATCACTTCCGATCAGTACGCCGCCTTGATGCGCGATTATTACGAGCTGGAAAACGACCGCAAGCTCGATCTGAAATACATTCAGGAATTCTTCGCCGAGCATAAGGCCCTGTCCTCTCTGGTCGAGGCCTTCATGCGCGCCTATGCGCGCTACGCCGGGGAGGCCATCAGAATCGGCTCCGTGGCCGACGCCTATGACCCGTCGGCCTATGCGGCGGCGCGGGAAATATCCGGCAGCCTTTCCGGGGGGCGCGAATTCCACGGGCTCCTCTTCCTTCCCGCATCCATGACCGGCGAGCGAACGTCCCGATTCGGGGAAGACGGCGCAGATGCGGGTCGCATAACGGATGAGGAGGCGTTTTTCGACGTGGCGACCCGGTATTTCAGCTCCATTCTCCGGGACCAGGGGCTCATTCTGGAACGGGCGAGCCATCGCCGCGTTCCCGTGACTCCCGCCATCCCCGACGGCGCCGCGCTTATCAGGCTGGACGCGCCCTCCGGCGTCTACGGCGTGTGCTTCTCCTGTTCGGAAACCGGCGCCTGAGCGCGCCCTTTCCCTTGTTTCGGGGGGCCGCCGGCGCTTGACGCGGGGTTTCATGGAAATCAGAACGAAGACCATACGCGCGGCCGCGGTGATCACCCTGGTTCTGGTCGTCGCTGTGGCCATCGCTTCGCATTTTTCCATTCGAAGCCGCCTGGAGGCCAACGAGGAGGAGCGGGTCCGCAACGGATTGCGCCTTGTCCGCAATCTCCTTGACGACGACGCGAACAACATTGGCCGGGTTGTTGAGGACTGGGCCTGCTGGACCGACGTCTATGATTTCATGGGCGGGGAAAACGCCGATTTCGCGGAGCAAAATCTCACCCTGGAGGCCATCGGGAACCTCGGCTTCGACTTCGTTTTGTTCTTCGATCCATCCGGCGATTTGACCGCCTCCACGGGCTACGACCGCCAGCGTGGCTCCATTCGTCCCCCTTCCCCCGATGCGCTGGCGTATTTCGCGGCGAATAAAACGGCCCTTTTCGAATCTCCCCGCGCGCAACGCCCCCGTCAAGGCGTGGGGGCGTCCGGCCGGACGGTCTTCCTCGCCGCCATACGCCCCATCCTGAACAGCGCCAGGGAAGGCGAGGAGCGCGGCAGTCTGGTCATGGGATACGTGCTTGACGACGAGTGGCTCAGCCGGCTTTCGCGCATTTGCGGTTTCACGGCCAGGCTCTTCCCTCCAGGCGAAGCGGAACGTTCCGCGCGAACCGGCGAGACGGTGCGCGCCGCTGGAGAAAACGGGCTCAGAACCGGTTCCGTCCAACTCACGGATATCGCCGGACGTCCAGGTCCCGCGCTGGAGGTTTCCATCCAAACGGACGGGGACCGTTACGCCCGCCCCGCCATGATCATCCAGACCGTTTCCCTTTTGGGGCTTGGCGCCTCCTTCCTGTTTCTGCTGCTGACGCTTTTGGAAAAAAACGTGTTCAGCAGATTGCGCGCCCTCATCGCGGGCATCGGCGGGATCGAGCGGGCCCAGGACCTTTCGTTGCGCCTGGAGGATCAGGACGGCGATGAGTTTTCCCAGCTGGCCCGATCCATAAACGCCATGCTCGGCGCCCTGGAACGCGCGCAACAGGAACTGATCGAAGCCAGGGAACGCTATCAGCAGGTCCTGGAAAGTCAGAACGACCTGATCTGCCGGTTCGACGAAAACGGCATCGTGACCTTCGCCAACGCGGCCTGCGGGGAATTTCTCGGGCAGCGGGCCGACAGCCTGCTCAACACCCCCTGCCCCTTTCTTTTCGAGCCGGTCCCGCCGCTTTTTCCCTCGGCCGTGGAAGCCTTGACGCCCGGGAGCCCGCTTCATTCCCTGCGTCTTTCGATGCGCCGCCCAAACGGGGAGAGCAGCTTTCTGGACGTCGCGATACGCGGCCTCTACCGGACTGACGGCGCGCTTGAGGAATATCAGTTTTCCGGGCGTGACGTGACGGCCAGCGCCTTGGCCGAGGAGAGGCTTCGCCTGGCCCACGCGGAATTGGAAAGTCTGTTTTCCTCCATTAGCTCCGTACTCGTGTGGCTCGACGGCGAGGACCGGGTTCTGCGCTGGAACGCTGGCGCGGAGCTTGTTTTCGGCGTGAGCGTGGCGGAAGCGGCGGGGCGTCCCATCAGCCGGATCGCCCAGTGGGACGCGGGCGCGGTGGAGGAGGCTTTCGACCAGTGCAGGAACGGCAAGGCCGCCGTTCGGCTGGACGAGGTCCGGTTCGTCCGCGCGGACGGCAAGCGGCGTCTGCTGGGCATGACCGTGAATCCGGCGCCTTCCGGAAACGAGCGGCCGGGCGTGCTCATCCTGGCCCAGGACATCACCGAGATCAAAAGCCAGGAGGACCGGCGTTCCCTGGAGATGAAAATGCAGTCCATCGGGAGGCTGGCTGCGGGCATCGCTCATGAGATCAACACCCCGGTGCAGTATGTGAGCTACAACGAGGGATTCTTGCGGGACGCCTTCGCGGACGCGCTGGCGCTTATTACGCTGTACCGCGAGCTGCTCGACGAGGCCTGCCAGGCGCTTCGGCTCTTGGATCCTGCCCGGGCGGACTCCCTGGCGGACAAGGCGAAGGAGGGGGAGCTACGGGCGGATCTGGCCTATCTGGCCGAAGAGATCCCAAAGACCGTGGAGAACTCCCTGAAAGGCCTCGGTCAGGTGGCCCGGATCGTCAGCGCCATGCGGGAGTTTTCCCACCCCGGGGAGCATGACGAGGTCGCCCTGGACATCAACAGCGCCCTGGAAAATACCGTGACCATCAGCCGCAACGAATGGAAACGCGTGGCGGACGTGAAATTGGAACTGGCCGACGACCTGCCCCTCATATACGGTCATCCGCAGGATTTGAATCAGGTCTTTTTGAATCTGCTTGTCAACGCCGCCCAGGCGGTCGAGGAGAAAATGATGGCCGATGGCGGCGAACCCGGCGAAATTCACATACGTTCCTGCCACAAGGACGGCATGATCGAAGCGTCCTTCACCGATACGGGCCCGGGCGTGCCGGAGGAAATCCGCTCGCGCATATTCGAGCCCTTTTTCACCACCAAGCCCGCGGGCAAGGGCACCGGGCAGGGGCTGGCCATCACCCACGCCCTTGTGGTGGAGCGCTACGGCGGGGAGATTCTCCTTGAGGACCGTCCCGGAGGCGGCTCGATCTTCACGGTCCGGCTGCCCGAACGCGGCCCCAGGAAAGGCGCTTCGAGAGGCGAGACAAGGGGGATGGCTTGATGGCCAATCGCAAGACGCTGTTCGTCGATGACGATCCCGAAGTGCTGGCCGCGTACAAGCGGGCGTTTCGCAAGAAATTCCCCGTCGATACGGCGGAAGGACCCATCCGGGGACTGGAGGCCGTGGCGGAAAACGGGCCGTACGCCGTGGTGGTTTCCGATCTGCGCATGCCCGCCATGGACGGCATCGAATTCTGCTCGAAACTGCGCAAGACCTGCCCCGATACGGTCCGGATCATGCTCACGGGCTACGCCGACATCAAGGCGGCCATGGCGGCGGTCAATTCCGGCAACGTGTTCCGCTTTCTGGCCAAGCCTTGCCCGGAGAACGACGTGGAGGAGGCGGTCAAGGCCGGGATCGTCCAGTACGGGCTGGTGACGGCGGAGAAGGAGTTTCTCAAGGGGACGCTGCGCGGGGTGATTCTCGTCCTGACCGATCTGTTGGCCCTGCTCAACGCCGAGGCCCATGGGCGTTCCGCCAGGGTGAAGCGTCTCGTGCTCGATATGGGGCGCTATCTCGACTATCCTGACCTCTGGCGGCTGGAGCTTGCGGTCATGCTTTCCCAGATCGGCTGCGCGGTCATGCCCGAGTCCCTGTTGGCCGATCTGCGCAAGCAAGGGGATCTCGACCCCGAGAGACGGCGGCTTTTCGACATGCACCCGAAAATCGCGGCGGACCTTTTGGGCAATATCCCCAAGCTCGCGGAAATCGCCGAGATCGTGCTTTATCAGGAAAAGCGGTTCAACGGGGCCGGCCCCCCGGATGACGGCCGCTCCGGGACGGACATTCCCGTGGGCGCCCGTCTCTTGAAGGCGGCTCTGGACTATGACGGCTTGACCTGCCAGGGCATGACCAAGGCCCAGGCCGTTGAGATCATGAAAGGCCGGCGCGGGTGGTACGATCCCAAGGTGTTGCAACTGGTGGAGTCTTTCGCCGCGAACAGGGAGGGCTACGCCCGGGAGGAGACGCGCCTCGCGGACCTTGCGCCGGGC
Organism: uncultured Desulfovibrionaceae bacterium; assembly: GCA_937934715.1. Lineage (GTDB taxonomy): Bacteria > Desulfobacterota > Desulfovibrionia > Desulfovibrionales > Desulfovibrionaceae > CALGYO01. The sequence goes on from CALGYO010000006.1 coordinate 18,630, forward strand.
ATGATTCTGGATCAGGATATCCGCCCGCCTGAGGGCGATGGGGAAGAAGGCCTGAGCAAAGGAACGGAACTGGACGAGGCCGCGATAGCGCGTCTGCAACGCATGGCCGGGGGACCGGTCGCCGTCCTCGCTCCAGCCGGGGACAATGCGGTTCTGGAAAGACTGGACGTGGAATTGACCACGCTCCTGAAAAAGGCCAGAACCATGTAAGCGCGGCGTTTCGCCGCGCGCAAGGAGCCGGGCATGGCCAACGTTTTACGGGTCAAAACAGACCACGCGGCGCGAAAATACGAGAAAATCGTCCTCGATTATTTCGGCGAGGGCGGGGTGATCGTCGTGGTCAGCGATGATGAGGCCTTCATCAAGGCCATGCGTTTCACCATCGGCCAGCTCAAGGCCGACGCCAGGAATTTCTGCCGGGAGTTCGGCGGCTACGACGACGCCGTGACCTACATGGCCCAGAACGCCGAAAAGGCCCAGGCGCCGGCGGCCATTTTCCTGGAACGGAAAATCCACCGGACCACCTGCATCAAGACGGTGAAGACCCTCAAGAAATTCTATCCGGAAAAAGCCCGGGTCATCGTGGTGAGCGCGGAAGTCTCCCGCGATGAAATCGTGCTGGCCCACGAGGTCGGCGCGGACAGCTTCATCACCAAGCCCATTTCCGCCAACGCCATCATCGAAAAGGCCGCCTTCGTCATCAAGCCCAACAACCAGCTCGGGGTGCTGATCGAGCGCTGCCAGGCCCTGATCGAGGACGGGGAGCTTTCCGAAGCGGAAAAGCTTGTGGCCAAGGTGCTGGAGATCAAGCCGGACAGTCTCAAGGGCAATCTGCTTCTGGGTGATATCGAGCGGCGCAGGGGAAACCTGGCCCAGTCGGAAAAATACTACATGGCCGCCGCCAAAAGCGAGCGGCTGTATATCGAACCCCTCAAGAAGTTGGCGGACTTGAGCAGCGAGGCCGGGAACCTCGACAAGAAGCTGTATTTCCTCAATAAGCTCGATACGCTTTCCCCGCTGAATTTCGACCGCAAGGTGGAAATCGGGGAAGTCTATCTGGAAAAAGACGATCCGGACAAGGCCAGGGAGTATTTTTCCCAGGCCAAAAAGGTCGTCATGCGCATTTCGGACGACATGGTCAGCGAATCCCTCATGGAGATCGCCCGGAAAATCGGGGACAAGGACAGGGAGCTCGCCCTCCAGTACATGGACGAGGCCATCGAGGTCAAAGGCGCCTCCTTGTCCAAGGACGATCTGTGGATGTTCAACAATCGCGGCATCATTCTGCGGCGCCAGGGAAAATGGCAGGAAGCGGTGGACAATTACAAAAAGGCCCTGACCCTGGCGCCGGACGACGCCGGCGTGTATTACAATATCGGCGTGGCCTATGCGGAAGGGGTGGCCTTTGACCAGGCCTTGCAGTTTTTTGATAAAGCTGTGGAACTGTCTCCTGAAATCCTGAAGCAGGCGCCCTCCATTCCCTACAACATCGCCACGGCGGCCCACAGACGCGGCAAGATCACCAAGGCCAAGGAGATGCTGGCCGCCGCGCTGACGCTCGATCCCAACTACGAGCCCGCCAGACGCCTGGCTTCGACGCTTCGAAAATAGCATGCCGCGATATTGCCCCTGGCGCCCCTTTTCTCCGCGTTTTTTCCGGATGTTCTTCTGGCTCGACCGCCTGGCGTTTGTCGCGCTGTTGCTTGTTTCCTCCCCGCCCGCGACAATGGCCGCCGCGCCATCCGGCGCCCTCCCCTTTTCCTCGGCGCGGATCATGGATGCCGGGATCATTGAAACAAACGGCGGCCGGACGGCGGGCCGGAATTTGATCCGTCCGGCACCGGTCATCGAAACCGGCGAGGACGGGGCTTTTGGGGCCGTCTTCATGCTGGAGGGCGGCCAGACCGGAAACATCGTCCCCATCGAGGCCCGGTTGGCCAGGGCGCGGTCCGGGGAGGACGCGGACGCTCCACCGGTCCGGTGGTTTTTTCCCGCCGAGATCGGCCGGCCCGCCCTGGCCTCCTACCGGTTCTACAAGGACGATCCCCCGCCCCCTGGGGGCTGGACTCTGGCGCTTTATTACGAAGGCGGACTGATCGCCGAATCGCGTTTCGAGCTCGCCGCTTTGGCGCAAAAAGACGCGTCCGTCGCGCCGACGGACATCCCTGGAGAAAAGAGCGCCTACGGGGGGCAAAACCGGTCCGGAGCCGCGCCTGCCGCGTCGGCCGCGCCTGCCGCGCATGACGGACAATCGGCCGCGCCAGCCGAACAGCCCGCAAGGAGCGCTTCTTCAAGCGCGGACGTCCCGGGAACGCCCCAGCCGCAGGAATCGCAACCGGCGCAAGCCCAAGCCGGACACGCCTCCGCTCCAGGGGGGCAAGCCCCGCCCAGCGCGCCCCAGGCGCCGCAGGAAAAGGCCGCGCCTGAAAAAGCGGGCGCCGCCGCGTCCCGGGACAAGACGCAAAAGACGCCGCCTCCCGCCGCGAAACCGGCCCGCGATACCGCAAAAAAAGCCGCCGCCAAGCCGCTGGAATTCTTTGCCGTCCAGACCGGGGCGTTTTCCAAAACCGCGAACGCCGATCGCCAGGCCGCCGCCTTGCGGGCCAAGGGATTTCCGGCCTGCGTGGCCAGGGACCGCCGGGGGAAAACGCCCGTCTACAGGGTCCTTGTGGGAAAGACCCCGAAGAGGAAGGAAGCCCTGGTGATGCGCGAGCGGCTCGTTCGGGCGGGGAAAACCGACGCCCTGATCAAATCGCTGCCGTCTTCTCTCTTTGATGGCGCTCCCTGCCGCTGATCCGTTCCTCCGATCTTGTGATTCCGACTATTCGCTATGGCGATTGTTTCCTTCTGGAAGTGCAAAAGGAAATAGCGTAAGGCCATATCTTATTACTCGCGAAATGATACCAAAGGATTGGAGGCGTTATGTTCAAGTCTTTGTCGCTCACCTACAAGATCATTCTTGGGGGCATCGCGCTCGCGCTTGCAACGGTCCTCATCATGGGTGGGGTGAATTTCTGGAGGGTCTCCGCCGCGCTCACCGTTATGGGCGAATCCTTTCTGGATACCGTGAGCGTGGACGCGCTGAGCGCCATTCGCATGCAAAACGCCATCACCCAGGAGAAAGTCAACTCGGATTTGGAGTTGATGCTTCTGGAATTCGCCAAATACGGGCAGGTTTCCCTGGATGAGGCCGCCCCCGTATCCATGGAGATCGTCAACCAGGCGTCGAAAGACAAGGAATCCGCCGTCATGCCCACGCTCAAGGTGGGAGACATGAATATTACCAACAATTTCGGGATAGTGGACGCGGTGCAGAGGATGGTCGGCGGCACGGCCACCATCTTCCAGGTCCTGCCCGGCAAGCTGCTGCGCGTCTCCACCAACGTGCGCAAGCTGGACGGACAGCGCGCCGTGGGCACGTACATTCCCTCGGACAGTCCGGTCTACAAGACCTGCATGAGCGGCGAGACCTTCCGGGGCAAGGCCTTTGTGGTCAACGCCTGGTATCTGACCGCCTACAAGCCCATCAAGGACGCCTCGGGCAAGATCGTGGCGGTGCTCTACGTGGGCCGCCGGATCATGACGCCCCAGCTCAAGGAAGCCATGGCCGAGACGCGGGTCGCGGGCAAGGGCTTCGCCTTCGTCTTCAACAGCAAGGGCGAGATCCTCCAAAGCAACGATCCGGATCTTACGGGCGATGCGCTCAAGGACTACCCGTTCGCCCAGCAGATGCTGGATCAAAAGGATGGATTCGTCCGCTACGCGGTGAACGGCGTCCCCAAGACGGCCCTCATCCGGTACTTCGAGCCCTGGGACTGGCATGTGGCCATCGGCGTGGACGACAGGGACATGCGTCAGGGCATGGAAATCCCCATGCGCAACGCCATGTACATCGGAGCGGCGGCGGCCGTGATCCTGGCCGCCTTCCTCTCCCTGTTCTTCGGTTCCGGCTTGAGCGGACCGCTCCGCCGCTGCGAGGCCACGGCGCGCAAAATCGCCTCCGGCGACAAGACCGCGCGCATGGACGTCAAGACAACGGACGAGGTCGGCCGTCTGGCCGGCGTCTTCAACGGCCTCATGGACGCCAATTTCGCGGCGATCAAGGAAAACGAGAACTATATCAATATGCTCAACGCCGTGGACGATCCCATCTTCGCGGTGGACGACGACATGCGCATCGTGGCGGCCAACCGGCGGGCGGCCGAGGCCGCGGGCCAATCCCTGGGCGCGCTTCTCGGCAAACGCTGCGGCGACGCCTTCCATGGCGTCCTGTGCGGCTCGGACGAGTGCCCCATTCATCTCGCCAAAAAGCTCGGGCGCGCGGTGGAGGGGAGGGAAATCCCCATGCCCGGCCACAAGGGGCGCGTGGGCAAGCCCTACGGCGGCCTCATGCGCGATGGCGACGGGAAGGTGACCGGCTATGTGGAGGTGATCCGCGACGTGACCGAGATGGCCGAAAAGGAACAGGAGATGGCCGACAACCTGTCGCGCACCAGGCGGGTGAACGAGGAGATCAACGCGGCCGGACTACGCATCGCCGAGTCTCTGGAATCCATTTCCGGGCAGATCAACGAGGTCAGAAACGGCTCCGAACAGCAAAGCCGCAGAGCAGAGGCCACGGCCTCGGCCATGGGCCAGATGAACGCCACCGTGCTCAACGTGGCCCAGAACGCCCACGAGGCGGCGGATAACGCGCTCACGGCCAAGGACAAGGCCGCCGAAGGCGCGGCCGTGGCCGGAAAGGCCGTCAGTCTGATCGCTTCCGCCGAAAAACAGGTGCTCGACCTGCAGGACAAGATGACCTCCCTGGGGGATCAGGCCGAGGGCATCGGCCGGATCATCGGCGTGATCAACGACATCGCCGACCAGACCAACCTGCTGGCCCTCAATGCGGCCATCGAGGCCGCCCGGGCAGGCGACGCGGGCCGGGGGTTCGCCGTGGTGGCCGACGAAGTGCGCAAGCTGGCGGAAAAAACCATGGTGGCCACCAAGGAGGTGGAATCCGCCGTGGCCGAGATCCAGCGCGGGGCCAGGGACAACATGGACGCCACCTCCGGCGCTGCCAAGGAGATCGTGGAGGGCGCGCGCATGGCCGCCCAGTCCGGGGAGCGCCTCCAGGAGATCTTGCGCCTGGTGGAGGAGACCTCGAACAAGGTCAACAGCATCGCCGCGGCGGCCCAGGAACAGTCGGCCTCCAGCGAGGAGATCAACCTGGCTATCGAGGAGGTCAACCGGATTTCCTCGGAGACAGCGGAGGGCATGGCTCATTCGGCCCATGCGGTGGACGAGCTCGGCCAGCTTGCCTCGCGGTTGCGCGATATCGCCGCCCTGGAGCGCGAGGCGGCGGGGACCGGGGCGTCCGCCTAGGACAGGAGGCGCGGGTTTTTTTCAGGGCGCAGCCGCCGTTTTCGGGGCGCGGTCGTGACGCATGCCGCATCAAGGGCCGGGCTTTCGTCCGGCCCTTTTTTACGCGGACGGGGCGGCCGGGACGCGGCTTGATCTTTTCCCTCCTTGCCGCTAGGCGGGACGAAGCATGCGACCCGGCTTTTCGATCGGAAGCGGCCAGTCCCCGCGAAAACCCGGCCCGGCGGCAAGGCCCGGCGACCCCTCGTCCCTTCTGGGACGGGCGGCCGGACGCTTCGCGCGCCATTTCCGGGCCGCGCCCTGGCCCAACGCCACCAGCGCCGTCTCGGCGGCCGTAGGCCTCCTTCTGGCCAAGCTGTCCCTGTCCATGGAATCCTCCCCGGTTGCAAGCCTCGCGCTGGGCGCGGTCTGCCTGGGCTGGTTCGCCCTGGCCGTCCTGTGCCAGGCGGACGCCCTGGGGCGCTACCGGGAATACGTCCGGCTGAAGTCGGTGTTTGTACGCCGGGGGCTCTGCGTCAGGGTCTTGCGGCTCGTGTCCGGGTCGCGCTGCCAGCGGGACGCGGCGCTTTTCGCCGCCAGGGAGGCGGGATGCGGCGACGAGGCCGCCGCCTTCTACCGGGGCATGGGCTATCGCTGGCGCCATCTCCTGCCGGACGCCATCGTGCGCAACCCGCTGTATTTTTTCCATCCCGCCTTTTTACGGGCCACCTTCCTGCCCGGCGCCAGACGCTGAGGTCCCCCGCTTCGCGCGCAAGACCCGGCGGCTCATCCCTGACAGGCGTTCGACCGGAGCACGTACGCTTCAAGCTCGTTGATGTATGCCTGGATGCGTTCCTTGGAGGCCGCGTCGATGGACGTGAATTCCATGCTGAACAGGCGCTGGTCCTTTTCCTCGATGACTTTCTTGATCACCCCCTCGGCCTTGGCCTGGGCCGCGGTTTCCGTCAGCACGGCGAACCCGCAGGAGACGGCCGCTCCGGGGACGATGGCCTGGGCCAGTCCGTAGCGGTCCTTTTCGATGGAGGCCCTGGCCCCGCCCTGGGAGATGTTGACCAGATAGCCCTTGGCCGAGACGCCGCCTATCTCGAAGGAGGCCGGGAAAAAACAATCGGCCCGGGGCATTTTGCGCAGTTGCACCGTTTCCACGATCTGGGGGTAGTCCAGAAAGACCAGCCGGTAGGGGGAATGAATGACGGCCTGCACCGTGGTCCTGAAGGCGTGGACCTCGCCGCCCTGGCGCAGGTACCGGGCGATGGCCGGTTTTTCCGGATAGATGTGATCCATGAGATCAAGCTTGGCCGGGAGCTTGATCAGGATGTAGCGTCGTTTTTCCCAGCCCGCGAATTCCGTGGAAAACCGTCCCCCCACGCCCTGCAGCTCGATGATGACCTTGTCCCCCACGCGGGCCTCGAAAGACGCCGTCTGGGTGCGCACGGTCTTGTCCGTCATGCTCCCTCCCGGGGATTTCGCAACAAAGGACGCCATGATGAAGATAGGGGGAAAGGGCGGCGCTGTCAAAACGCGCTCGCGGGTTCGCGGCGAGAGGGAAAGGGCCGCACGCTAGAGGGCGCAGGCCCACCCCGCGCCCGCGTATTCCAGGCATTCCCGGACATAGGCGTCGACCCGGGCCATGGCGGGTTGGGCAAGGTCCGTGAACTGCATGCTGAGCAGGCATTTGCCGTTGGTCTCCTGGATCCTGCGGACGGCGGCCCGGGCGTCGATCTCGTCGTTTGGGGCGGCGTGCAGCAGGAAGCGGCAGCCGAGGATTTCCCCCGGTTGCGGCGCCGTCTTGAGGCGCCCGGCGGCGATGGACCCTCTGGCGCCGCCCTGGGAGATGTTCAGCAGATACCCGGGCACGTCGTCCCCGAGGATGTCGAACCTGGCGGGGAGAAAGCAATCCGCCCGGCTTTTTTTCCGCAGGGTCAGTTTTTCCACCATCCGGGGATAGTCGAGGAAGAGGAGGCGAAACGGCGTATGCAGGACGCAAAGGATGGTGGACTGGAAGGCGTGGACCTCGCCGCCCCGGCGCAGATACCGGACGATGACGGGCTTGTCGGGATAGACATGGTCCATGGCGGGCAGCTTGGAAGGCAGTCTGACCTGAATATACCGGCCTTTTTCCCAGCCGGTGAATTCGCTGGAAAACCGGTCGCCGGTTCCTGAAAGCTCGATGAGCGCCTTGTCTCCCACCCGGGCGTCGAACAAGGCGCATTCCGTCTGGATTTCGGGGTCCGCCATGGCATCCTCCGTCCGCCGTTCTCCCGGCGGACGCGGAAGCAGGCTATCGGGTAACGCCGCTGGCGTCAAAACGAAAAACGCGGCCCGAAGGCCGCGTTTTTTGCGAAGAAAAGCCTGGTTACTGGTCCTGGCCCGTTCCGGGAGCGCCCCCGGCGGGTTCGGGACCGAGGATGTCGATATTGGCCGGTTTGAAGGCGGCCTCGTTTTTGAGGCCCTGGAGATAGGCCTGGAAGACCTCGCGCTGCTTTTCCTGGAGCAGGGAGGCCATGACCTTGTCCTTGCTCTGCTCCCAGGCCTCGGCCGGGGGCGGGGTGAGGTTGTCCAGCTTGGCCGCCACGTAGCCGTCGGACACGCCGAAGGCCTCGGGGAACCAGCCCTTGGTCTTGCCGTCGAAAGCGGCCTGGGCCAGGGGCGGGACCATGCCGAGACCGGGGATGAAGCCCCGGCGGGTGAAGGGCTCGCTGGTCACGATCTTGTCCTTGTATTCCTCAAGGGTCTTGTCGCGCGTGGCTTCGCCGGAAAGGGCCTTGACCACTTCCTCGGCCTTGGTCTTGGCCTTTTTCATGGCTTCCTCGCCGATGAGCGTGGCCAGGATGCGGTCCTTGACCTCGTCCATGGGGGCGACGCCCGCAGGCTTGACGTCCACGATCCTGGCCAGGAGGAAGCCGTCCTGGGTGTTGAGCGGATTGTCGGTCATGGCGTCTTTTTGCAGCTTGAACAGCGCATCCAGGGACTGGGGCGAGAGCATGAGGTCGGCGGGCGCCTGATCCTTGGAGAAAAAGTCCGATTCCTCCACGCCGAGGCCCTGTTCTTCGGCGGCCTTTTTGAGGCTTTCCCCGCCCAGGGTCTTTTCATGGACCTCGTCCAGGACCTTGGTCAGCTCGTCGGCCGCGCGTTCCTGGGCGATGGCGGTCTTGATGTCGTCCTTGACCTGGTCCAGGGGAAGCGTCCCGGCGGGCTTCTTGGCCCGGGTCTGGATCACGTGGAAGCCGATGGAGGTGCGCACGGGCTCGCTGGTCTCGCCGGGGTTCAGGGAGAAGGCCTTGTCCTCGAATTCCTTGAACTCGGCCGGCAGTCCGCCGCGCTTGAGCCAGGCGTAGTCCTCGCCGAGCAGGTTGTCCTGTCCGGGCTCCTTGGGCAGAAGCGAGGCGAAGTCCGCGCCGCCTTTGAGCTGTTCATAAATTTCCTGGGCCTTTTTCTTGGCGGCTTCCACCTCGTTCTCCGGGCTTCCCGGGGGAACCATGACCAGGATGTGCCGGGTTTCCACCATCTCCGGCTCTTTGTACTTGTCCTCGTGGGCCTTGTAATAGGCGCCAATTTCCTCGTCCGTGACCTTGTCCGGCTTGGCCAGCTTGGCCGGGGTGAATTCCACGTACTCCATCTTGATCTGGTACGGGGTCTTGAAGGCGTCCTGATGGGCGTCGTAATAGCTTTTCACCGCCTCGTCCGTGGGCGCGATCCCCGCGGTGAAATCCGCGGAGCGGAAGGGGATGTAGGAGATGACGGCCTGCTCGTTGACGAAATTGAAGAGATCTTTGGCCTCGGCCTCGGTGACCTGGGCGGGCAGGCTCAAATAGCCCATGAGCTTGTCCAGGAGCAGCTGGCGGCGGTAATCCTCTTCGAATTCGGCGGGCTTCAGGTCATTGGCTTCCAGAAGCTGCTTGTAGCGCTCGGGATCGAACTGTTTTTTCTCGTTCTGAAAGGCCTCGATGCCCGCGATGGCCTGGCGCAGTTCCGCCGGAGTCACGGCCAGCCCCAGTTCGCGGGCTTTCTTCTCAAGCAGGATGGTGTTTAAAAGCTGGGCGAAAACCTGCCTGCGGAAGCCGTTGTCCTCCAGCTCCTTTTCGGAGATGGCGGGGTTTTGGTTGCGCACCATGCGCAGGCTTTCCTGATAGGCCTTGTTGAAGTCCTTGATCAGGATGGGTTCGTCATCCACATAGGCGATCACGGCCGGGTCGGACCGAAAGGAACCGATGCCCCAGAACATGAAGACCACGATGATGATGCCGAAAATGACTTTGACGCCCCAGGACGAGGCGTTTTTGCGAATCGCGTCGAGCATGAATTTCTCCTGGTTTCCGAAAAGATTCGCCGCATCCGCCGGGGATGCGCGAACGGGCCATGTGAACCGCCCGGGTTTGCGAACGCGGAAAATCGTCCGGGCGGCCCGCCGTTTCGGGCCGTCCGGACGCCTCAATTACGAACGCGCGCGCCGCGCGGCGTTGAGAAGACCGCCCGCCAAAATAATGTCCAGTTCCTTGGCGGTCAAATCATTTGTAACTTTTATGGGCTTGCCCCCTTCCACTTCGATGGAAACGGGCTTGCCCGCCTTGATGGACGCGGCCGGGATGGAGAGCTGCGCGCCCTCGGCGATCCGGTCGTAGTCGTCCTTGTCCACGAGCAGAAGCGGCAGGATGCCGAAATTGACCAGGTTGGCCCGGTGGATGCGGGCCAGGGATTTGGCGATCACGGCCTTGACTCCCAGATGGCGGGGGCCCAGGGCGGCGTGTTCGCGGCTGGAACCCTGGCCGTAGTTCTCGCCGCCCAGGATCACGCCCTTGCCGAGCTCCTTGATCCGCCCCACGAAGCCCTCGTCCACCCGGCTGAAGACGTACTGGCTGATGGCCGGGATGTTGGAGCGCAGCGCCGTGATCTGGGCGCCGGCGGGCAGGATGTGGTCCGTGGTGATGTTGTCCCCGGTTTTGAGGGCCACCTTGGCCTCGATGACCTCGGGCATGGCCTCGAACCGTTCCAGGGCCACGATGTTGGGTCCCCGGCGGATTTCGACCGCGGCGCCGTCCTCGGGCGGGTAGATGAACAGATCGCGGATATTGGGGATCTTCCTGGGGAAGACCACCTTGGCCGGGGGCGTTCCCCACGTGGCCGGGTCGGTGAAGGCGCCGTTTAAGGCGGCCATGGCGGCGGTCTGCGGGCTGACCAGGTAGACCTGCGCGTCCTGGGTGCCGCTTCGGCCCTCGAAATTGCGGTTGAAGGTGCGCGCGCTCACCCCGCCGGAGACCGGGGAGCCGCCCATGCCGATGCAGGGGCCGCAGGAGCATTCCAGAAGCCGGGCCCCGGAATCCATGATGGGCTCGAGCAACCCTTCGGCGGCCAGCATCTTGAGGACCTGCTTGGAGCCGGGGGAGACCAGGAGATCGGTTCCCGGGGCGACTTTCTTGTCCTTGAGCATGAGGGCCACGGTCTTCAAGTCCGCGTAGGAGGAGTTGGTGCAGGAGCCGATGGCGGACTGGTCCACTTTCATGCCCGCCAGGTCCTTGATCCTGACGCGGCGGTCCGGCATGTGGGGCGCGGCGGCCAGGGGCTCCAGTCCGCTCAGGTTGATGACCACTTCCTCGTCGTAGGTCGCGGTCTTGTCGGCCACGAGACGGGCATAGTCGTCGGGACGGCCCATTTCCTTGAGGAAGCGTTTGGTGACCGCGTCGGACGGGAAGATGGAGGTGGTGGCTCCGAGCTCCGCGCCCATGTTGGTGATGACCGCGCGTTCGGGCACGGACAGGGTTTCCACGCCCGGTCCGGCGAATTCCATGACCTTGCCCACCCCGCCCTTGACGGACAGTTCGCCGAGCAGGTGCAGAATCACGTCCTTGGCGGCGGCCCAGCCGGTCAGCTCGCCCTCGAGCCAGATCCGGACCACCTTGGGCATGGAGATGAAATAGGGTTCTCCGGCCATGGCCAGCGCCACGGACAGGCCGCCCGCGCCCATGGCCAGGCTGCCCACGCCGCCCGCGGTGGGGGTGTGGCTGTCCGAACCGATGAGCGTCTTGCCGGGCTTGGCGAAATTTTCCAGGTGCAGCTGGTGGCAGATGCCCGTGCCCGGAGGGGAGAAGATGATGCCGTATTTGGCGGCCACGGTGCGCAGATACTGGTGGTCGTCGGGATTCCTGAAGCCCATTTGCAGGGTGTTGTGGTCCACGTAGCTCACGGACAATTCGGTCTGGACCCGGGGGATGCCGATGGCCTCGAACTGCAGGTAGGCCATGGTGCCGGTGGCGTCCTGGGTGAGGGTCTGGTCGATCTTCAGACCGATCTCCGCGCCAGGTTTCATTTTGCCGCTGACCAGGTGGGCCTTGATGATCTTTTGGGTGATGTTGTGCGCCATATCGGGGATCCTCTCCTTCAAGCTTCGGATGTCCGCCCTGCTTGCCCGCCTGCGCGGCCGAAGTCAAGTTCAGGGGCCGCATGCGGCTTGTGATGCGGAAAAAACAGGCGCCGCCCGGGCTGGCGAAGCCGGGGCGGCGCCTTTTATGAACAGGCGGTCAGGCCTGGGAGGCGGCCAGCGCCTGATCCAGGTCCGCGATGATGTCGGCCGCGTCCTCGATGCCCACGGAGATGCGCACCATGTCCGGGGCGACCCCGGCCGCGGCCAGCTCGTCCGGGGTGAGCTGGGAATGGGTGGTGCTGGCCGGGTGGATGACCAGGGTCTTGGCGTCCA
>CALGYO010000007.1 GCA_937934715.1 uncultured Desulfovibrionaceae bacterium
ACGAGATGTAGCCGTGACTGGAGTTCAGACGTGTGCTCTTCCGATCTGGTGGGCTGGATGCGCCGGGGCGCGCCCGGGGAGCTTGCGTCGATTGCTTCGCTTGTCCTGAAGCCCCGTCGTTGGCTTATGTTTCCTTTTTGTCCACTTGGCGATCGCGCGCCCGACGCATCCAGCCCACCAGGCCCGCCTGGTACATTCGGCCCATTCGGCCTAGCTGGCGCGCCTGTGGCGCATTGAGGCGCCCAGCCACCCGGCGCATCCGGCCAGCCCGGCGCCACTCTGTAATTCATTTACGCAACCGGTGAAATCCCGTGGTCTTCCTTGAGCCCCTCTACACAGCCCCCCCTCATTTCTCAAATCTTAGAAAATATACTACAAGCGCCTCTCCAAATTTTAATCATTTAAATTCAGTATATTACCTTAAATTTACAAAATGGTAAGGAAAGCCTTGACGGTATGACGCTGTTGTGGTGTAAATTTACTCCAGACAGGGAGGGGACATGGACCAACTCTTCGCAGCCATCCGGGAAAAACTGCCGCACCTGCGCGCCTCCGAAAAAAAGGTCGCCGACGCCGTGCTCAACAATCCCGACCTGGCCATGCGCAGCACCATCACCGAACTGGCCCAGCTCGCCGGAACCAGCGACCCCACCGTGGTCCGCTTCTGCCGCCAGCTGGGCCTCAAAGGCTACATGGAGCTGCGCCTCAAGCTGGCCGCCTCCCGCCCGAGCCCCCTTCCCATCCTTGAGGACGTGCGCCCCGGCGACCCCGCGTCAAAAATCTTCGCCTCCGGCATGCAGTCCGTCATCGAAGCCGTGAACGCCACCATGGCCGAAATGGACATCGCCATGTTCGAAAAGGCCGCCATCCTCATAAGCCAGGCCAGACGGCTGGAATTCTACGGCTCCGGCGGCTCCGGCGTGGTCGCCCTGGACGCCCAGCACAAATTCTTCCGCCTGGGCATCCCCTGCGCCGCCCTGATCGACCCGCACATGCAGGTCATGAGCGCCGCCACCCTGGGCCCCGGGGACGTGGTCTTCGCCATCTCGCACACCGGCTCCACCAAGGACATTCTGGAAAGCGCCGAAGCCGCCCGGGAAGCGGGCGCCCCGGTCATCGGTCTGGTCGGGAGAAAAAAGTCGCCCCTTTCAGCCCAGTGCGACCTGGTCCTCTCCGTGGCCAGCAAGGAATCCAGCCTGCGGCTCGCGCCCATGACCAGCCGCCTCATGATGCTGGCCGTTCTGGACGCCCTTTTCATCGACGCGGCCATGCGCATGCCCGGCGAGGCCCAGGAGCGCCTCGACAAGGTCAAGCGCGCCCTGCGGAACAAGCATGTCTAGGCCGCGGGAACAACGGGAATCGCAGCGGACGCCCGCTGTCGCCTATCCACATTCATCTTCACCCTGGGAGGAAAACATGCGTAGACCGTCGTTGCTCGTGGCCCTGACCCTGGCTCTTCTCGTCATCGCCGCCTCGTCGGCCATGGCCGGAAGCGATCTCATCGAGGACATCAAAAACAAGGGCGAAATCGTCATCGGCACCACCCTGGCCGCCCCGCCCTTCGCCTTCAAGGACGAAAACGGCAAACCCGCCGGCTTCGAAATCGACCTCATGAACAAGCTCGGCGAGTACATGGGCGTCAAGGTCAAGGTCGAGGACATGGCCTGGGCCGGTCTCATCCCCGCGCTTCTGTCCAAGCGCATCGACATCATCGGCTCGCGCATGTCCGCCACCCTGGAGCGCGCCACCAAGATCACCTTCGCCCATCCCTGGCTCCTGACCGGCACCTTCGCCTGCGCCACGGAAAAAAGCGGCGCCAAGACCTGGGAAGACCTCAACAAGGAAGGCGTCAAGGTGGCCGCCATCGCCGGAGCGCTGGGCGCCAAGGTGGTCGAGACCAAGCTGCCCAAGGCCGAACTGGTCACCTTCGAGCTCGACGGCGACCAGCGCAAGGCCCTGGCCGACGGGCGCGTGGACGCCGCCGTCAACGACGAGCTGATCGTGCAGGAATTCGCCGCCAAGATCGACGGCGTGAAGATGCTGGACGGCAACATGCAGCCCGACGTCTACGCCTACGCCCTGCGTCCGGACGTGGACAGCATGCACCTGAAGGAATGGCTGGACCTCTATTTCGCCACCATCATGCGCACCGGCGAATACGGGGCCATCTACGAAAAATGGCTGGGCAAGCCTTTCAAGCCCTCGTTCGACTTTCTCCCGTAGAACCTCCGACCGGCCGGACGCCCCATCCCCCCCGGGGCGTCCGGCCCGCAAGCCAACCCAAACGACGCGAGGCCCCCGGTGTTCTTCGACTACGATATCAATACGACCGTCATGGTCAAATATCTGCCCGAACTGTGCTGGGGCCTGCGCAACACGGCCCTGGTCTCGGCGGTGGGCATGGCCTTCGCCCTGGTGGTGGCCGTCTTCACGGCCCTGGCCAGGCTTTCCCGCTCCAGGCTCCTCTCCAAGGCGGCCGCCGCCTACGTGGAGAGCATCCGGGCCACCCCCCTTCTGGTGCAGGTCTATTTCCTCTTTTTCGGACTGCCCGAACTCGGCGTCCTCCTGCCCGCCTTCACCGTGGGCGTCATCGCCCTGGCCCTCAACTCCGGGGCCTACGGCGCGGAGATCATCCGGGCGGGCATCGAGCACATCCACAAGACCCAGTACGAGGCCGCCGACTCCCTGGCGCTCTCCTACGCCCAGAAGATGCGCTACGTGATCCTGCCCCAGGCCTTCCGCAACATCTTTCCGCCCCTGGTGGGCCAGGCCTCCTACCTGGTCAAGGACAGCGCCCTGGTCTCGGTCATGGGCGTGGTGGAGCTGACCAAGGCGGCCAACACCGTGCAGGCCGAGACCTTCCGCCCCCTGGAGGCGTTTTTGCCCGCCATGGCCATGTACCTGGTTCTTATCTTATCCCTCATCTACGGCGCCTCCTTCCTGGAACGCCGTCTCAGGCGGTGGTGACATGCATCCGGCCGAAGCTCTGCATACCGCGTTCAGCGTCTTCAAGCTGATCCTGCGCGAAGGCGTTCCCGTCACCCTGTCGCTGGCCGTCATCGGCTACGTCCTGGCCATGCTCATCGGGGGCTGCGTGGGGCTGGTCCGCTTCTTGCGCATGCCCGTCCTCTCCCAGCTCTTGCGGGGCTATGTGGACTGCATGCGCGGGCTGCCCTTTCTCATGATCGTGTTTTTCCTCTATTACGTGCTGCCCTTTTTCTCCATCCGGCTCGACGCCTTCGAGACCGCCGTCCTGGCGCTCTCCCTGCATTCCGGCGCCTATCTTTCGGAGATCGTCCGGGGCTCCCTCGAAGCCATCCCCTTCGGCCAGCACGAGGCGGCCAAGGCCCTGGCGCTCAGTCCGGCCAAACGCCTGCGCTACGTCATCGCCCCCCAGGCCGTGCGCATCGCCCTGCCGCCCATGGCCGGACAGAGCGTCCTGCACATCAAGGACACCTCCGTGGTATCCATCATCGCGCTCACGGAGATGACCCGGGTGGCCCGCGTGCAGATGCAAAGCAACATGGAGCCCCTTGTGACCTTCGCGGTCCTGGCCGTCATGTATTTCGCCGTCTGCTATCCCGTGCTCAGGTACGCCTCCGGACTCGAACAAAAACTCGCCGCCAAGAGGGCCTGATCCCCAGGGACGGCTTTTTCACATCGAGGAGACCCCATGCCCATCGTATCCATCCTGGACCTGCACAAACGCTTCGATCATCTCGAAGTCCTGAAAGGCATCAGCCTCGAGGTCGACCCCGGCGAAACCGTGGTCTTCGCCGGGCCCAGCGGCTCCGGGAAAAGCACCCTGTTGCGCTGCCTGAACGGTCTGGAGAAAATCCAGCGGGGAACCGTGATCGTGGACCGGGTGAACGTCCACGCCCCGGGCACGGACATGCTGGACCTGCGCCGGCGCATCGGCATGGTCTTTCAAAGCTTCAACCTCTTCCCCCATCTGACCGTGGAGCAGAACATCACCATGCCGCTCACCAAGGCCAAGGGCGTCTCCCTGGCCCAGGCCAAGGCCGCGGCCAAGGACCTGCTCGCCAAGGTGGGCATCGGCGACAAGCTTACCGTCTATCCGAACAATCTTTCCGGCGGCCAGCAGCAGCGCGCCGCCATCGCCCGGGCCCTGGCCATGGAGCCCAAGGTCATGCTCTTCGATGAGCCCACTTCGGCCCTCGACCCGGAGCTGACCGGCGGCATCCTCCAGATCATGAAGGATCTCGCGGATTCCGGCATGACCATGCTCGTGGTCACCCATGAAATGAGCTTCGCCCGCCAGGCCGCCGACCGCATGATCTTCATGGACGGCGGCGTGGTGGTGGAGGAAGGCGAGCCGTCCGCGCTCATCGACAACCCGCAAAACGAACGCACCCGCCAGTTCATGCAGCAGATCGGGCTGAAATAGCCCGCGCCGATAAGGAGAATCCTGTGAGGGACGCATCCCCCGTCATGGAACGCATCGAGGCCCTGGGCGTCCTGCCCGTCATCGAGATCGACGATCCAGCAACCGCCGGCCCCCTGGCCGAGGCCCTGGTCCAGGGGGGCGTCGACGCCCTGGAAGTGGCTTTGCGCACGGACGCCGCCCTTTCGGCCGTCGCGGGACTTCGCGCCGCGCGGCCCGAACTGCTCGTGGGCGCGGGCACGGTGCTCTCGCCCGCCCAGGCCGACGAAGCCGTCAGCGCGGGCGCCGCTTTCATCGTGGCCCCGGGCTTCAACCCCAAAGTGGTCCGTCACTGCGTGGAGGCGGGCATCCCCGTTTTCCCCGGGGTGGGCTGCGCCACGGATATCGAACTGGCCCTGGAAGCCGGGCTCGCGGCCGTGAAATTCTTCCCGGCCGCGCCGCTTGGGGGCATGAACACCCTGCGCGCCATGGCCGCGCCGTTTCGTTCGCGCATGCGCTACATCCCCCTGGGCGGACTCGGCCCGTCCAACATGGCCGAATACGCCCGAAGCGGCCTCATTCTGGCCATGGGCGGCACCTGGATCGCCAAGTCCTCCCTGGTCCGCGCCGGTAATTTCGCGGCCGTTGCCTTAAACGCCAAGACCGCCCTGCGCATCGCCCACGGCCTGCGCCCCCTTTCCATCGCCTTCGCCCTGGACCGCGACCCGGCCCCGGCTGAAAGCGGCGGGCTTCTCGAGGCCTTCGCCGCCCTGGGCGCCCCGCTGGGTCCTTGGGGCCGTTCGGACGGGGCCCCGTGCGGCGAATTGCGCCTGGCCTGCAACAACCCGTCCCGCACGGCCTTGTGGCTGCGCCTGGCCAAGGGCGTCGCCTCGTCTCCCGCGACTCCCCTTACGGAGGGCGTCTCTCCCGCAGCCGCCGAACACGTCCTTCACGGAACGCTCGGCGGTTTCACGGTCCGTCTCGTTCCCTACCCCAAGGAGGAAACATGCTAAACGCCGTCCTGTTCGGCGAAATCATGCTCAGGCTCAAGTCCCCGGGCTTCGAGCGGATTCTGCAAAGCCCGCTTTTCGAGGTCACCATGGCTGGCGCCGAGGCCAATGTGGCCGTGGCCCTGTCCCGGTTCGGGCACGACGCTTCCTTCGTCACCGCCGTTCCGGAAAACGCCGTGGGCCAGGCCGTGGCGGACGAGCTGCGCAAGCACGGCGTGGACGTCTCACGCATCCGCCGCTCGGGCTCCCGGCTGGGGGTCTACTATCTGGAAGCGGGCGCGGACCGCAGGCCCGCCAAGGTCATCTACGACAGGGCCCGCTCGTCCATCGCCGAAGCCGCTCCCGGAGACTTCGACTGGAAGACGATCTTTTCCGGGAAAAGCCTGTTTTTCAGCACCGGCATCACCCCGGCCCTGTCCGAAGGCGCCGCCGCCCTGCTTCTCGAGGCCATGACCGAGGCCAGAAAGCAGGGGCTTCGCGTGGCCTTCGACATCAACCTGCGCCGCAACCTCTGGCCGGACGACGAGACCATGATCGCCGCCCACCGCCGCCTCATGCCCCAGGTGGACATCCTCATCGGCAACGAAGGGCATTTCGCAACCTGCCTCGGCATGACGGCCTCGGTGGACGAGCAAGCCATTTACGATGATCCGGGCGCCTACCGGGCCATGGCGGACGAGCTGTTCGCGGCCTGGCCCAACCTGTCGAAAATCGGAATAAGCGTGCGCAAGACCCAAAGCGCCGAACGCCAGGCCGTGGCCTGCGTCCTGGCGGAACGCGACGGACTGTGGCCGTCCCGGGTCTACGCCATGGAGCGCATCGTGGACCGGGTGGGCGGGGGCGACTGCCTGACCGCCGGACTGCTCCACGGTCTCGTGGCCTTCGCGGCCAGAGAGGAAGCCGTGGAATTCGCGGCGGCCGCGAGCTGTCTCAAGCACTCCATTCCCGGCGATTTCTGCCGGTTCAGCGTCGAGGAGACCCTGGCCGTGGCCCAAGGGGCCGCTCGCGGCAGGGACCAGCGTTAGCAAAACGGGGGCCGCCCCCAAACCCGAATAAAGGCGCGAGTATGCGAGTTTTGAGCGAATCTTTGACCAGAATGCCCCGTTCGGGCATCCGGGTCATCATGGACATGGCCGCGGGCATGGACGAGGTCTTTCACATGGAGCTCGGCGAACCGGGTTTCCAGACCCCGGACCACATCAAGGAGGCCGCCATCAGGGCCATCCGCGACGGCTTCACCAAATACACCGCCAACATCGGCTTTTTGAGCCTGCGCGAGGCGGTCATGGACCGCATGCGCGCGGACGGGGCGGACGTGTCCATCGAGCAGGTGGCCATCACCCCGGGCTCGGTCTTCGCCCTGGCCGCCGCCATGATGGCGGTCACGGAGCCGGGAGGCGAGGTCCTCATTTCCGATCCGGGCTGGCCCAACTATTCCATGCAGGCCATCGCCATGGAGCGCAAGCCGGTCTTCTACCCGCTGTATGAGGAAAACGGCTTCGAACCCCGCCTCGAAGATCTTGAGCGCGCGGTCACGCCCAAAACCCAGGCCATCGTGGTCAACACCCCCGCGAACCCCACCGGGGCGGTCTTTTCCCGCGCCGCCTGCGAGATGCTCCTGGAGTTCGCCCGCAAACGCGACCTGACCATCATAAGCGACGAGGTCTACGACCGGATCGTGTTCGAAGGCGAGCACGTCTCCCTGCTCTCCCTGGACCCGAAGGAGCGGGTCATCGGCGTGGGCGGCGCCTCCAAGACCTATTCCATGACCGGCTGGCGGGTGGGTTGGTACGCCGCCCCGGCCCATGTGGCCGAGCACATGAACAAGCTGCTCGAACCCTACGCCTCCTGCGCGGCCGCGCCCTCGCAAAAGGCCGCCGAAGCCGCCCTGCGCGGCCCCCAGGACTGCATCGGCGAGATGGTCGCGGCCTACAAACGCCGCCGGGATCTCATGCTCGCCATCCTGCGCGAAAACGGCTTCTCCTTTTCCGTGCCCAAGGGCGCCTTCTACCTCCTGGCCAACATCGAAAAGGCCGGGCTCGGTTCCTACGCCTTCTGCAAGGAACTGCTGACAGCCACCGGCGTGGCCTGCGCCCCGGGACTCACCTTCGGCGAAAGCTCGGACGGCTTCGTGCGCTTTTCCTTTTGCGCCGGCGACGCCCAGATCGAGGAAGGCGCGAAACGCTTTTGCGCCTTTTACAAAAAAAGAACCGCCTAGGCGGATCTTGCCACGCCCCCGCCTTCATGACGGGCGGGGGCGAAGGACGGCGCGGCGGGGGACGTTCTCCCGGGCTTCCCCCGCCGTTTCCCTATCCAACCGCCAAAACTGAGCTTATTCCCCGCCTTCCCTCCCGGCGCTGTACAACGCCCCGCAAACCGGCTACGTCGAGGCTCCGGCGCGCAGTCCCGCCGCCGGACACGTCGAACCGACCCAGGCGACCATGCCCGCATCCTGGCATTACTGGCTCCCCGCCTCCTGGCCCAAATCCTTTTCCGCCATGCCGGAAAAGGCGGCCTTCGCCCTGGCGGCGCTGCTACTCGCGGCGCTGGGCCTGCTCGATTTCGTCACCGGCTATTTCTTTCGCCTGTCCATGCTCTATCTCGCGCCCATCGTGTTCGCCTCCTGGCGTTGCGGCTCGCGGGCCGGGCTCATGCTGTGCGTTCCGGCCGCCATCTTCGCCGCGCTCACCGAATACCACGGCGCGGGCGGCGCCGCCCACCCGGCCATCTCCTTCTGGAACGTGATCGTTTCGCTTGGCGTCTACGTCTTCAGCGTCTACGCCGTACAACTGCTCAAAACCAGGATCGACGTGGAACGCCGCCACGCCGCCCAGCTCATGGAGTTGAAGAACTCCCTGGAAGAGAGCCGATTGAGCTTCAAGCAGGCCCAATCCCTGGCCCGGATCGGCAGCTGGGAGTACACGCCCGCCCTGGACCGGATGCGCTGGTCCATGGAATTCTTCAATCTCCTGGGCCTGGATCCCGCAAAGACCCACCCGGGGCTGGCCCCCATGCTCAACCGCATGAAGGGCCCGGACAAGGCCGATTTCGTCGGCATGCTGGCCGAGGCCAGACAAAAGACCACCACAGAGCGCGACATTCCCATCCGCACCCCGGCCGGGGAGGAGAAAATCCTCCACTGGCAGGTGACCCGCATGCCCACGGCCATGGAAGAGACCTTTCTGGGCACCGCCCAGGACCTGACCAGACGGCGCCGGCTGGAGCAGCTGCGCGAGGACGTGGAGCGCATGGTCCAGCACGACCTGCGCACGCCGCTTGGGAACATCATCCACATCCCCGGGCTCATGCTGGAGGAAGGGGGCCTCACCCCGGAGCAGGAAGACCAGCTCAAGGCGGTGGCCGAATCCGGCGAGACCATCCTGCGCATGATCAACCTGTCCCTGGACATCCACCACATGGAGCGGGGCCGGTTCGTCCTGCGGCCCAACCGCATGGATCTGTGCGCCCTCATCCGGCGCGTGACCGCCGACCTGGCCTCCCTGTCGAAATCCAAGAAGCTCTGCGTGGAGCTGACCATGGACGGCCGCCCCCTGACCCCCCAGGACGCCCTGGAGGCGCGCGGGGACAAGACCTTGTGCTACGCCATGCTGGCCAATCTGGAGAAAAACGCCATGGAGGCCGCCCCGGAGGGCTCCGCCGTACGTGTCGCCCTGGACCGCCGCGGGGACGACGCCTTTGTGGCCGTGCGCAACGAGGGGTCCATCCCCCCGGCGTTCAAGGACCGCATCTTCGACAAGTACGCCACCCAGGGCAAACCCGGCGGCACGGGCCTTGGAACCTATTCCGCCAGGCTCATCGCCAGGGCTCACAAGGGGGACCTGACCCTGGACTGCGCCCCGGGCCGGGGAGTGACCTTCACCGTCCGCCTGCCCCTCGCCCCCGCCGCCTGAGCGCCCGGTTTTCCCTCCCTACGCAACCCCTCGCCGCCATTTACGAAGTCTTGCCCGAAAGGTTGCCTGCCCCGTCCTTTTCCCGTAGGATTTCAGGAATCCGCCTCTTCGCTGTTTCCTCTCGCGTCACGGACGAGTTCCCGGCGCTTCCGGCGCTTTTGGGGCGGGGCGTTGCGCGCGTACGGCGAGTTGTTCCGCATCCATCCGTTTTCTTGAAAATACCGCCGGTTTTCAGGAAACGCCGCGCCGGGGAGCCCCCATGACCAGACGCGAGCTGTTCGACCGCATCGGACGCATGTCCAAATACCCGCCGCTTATCGCCCTCATGGTGATCTGCGGCGGCCTGCTGGGCTTCTACCACAGGGACGCCGGTCTGGCGCTCGCCCCCTACGGCGTGATCTTCGTCAATCTGCTGGGCATGTGCGTGTTGCCGCTCATGGTGTTCGCCGTGGTGGCGGGCCTGGGCAAGCTCCTGCGCAGCCCCTACGCCCAGGGCGCCTTCGGCCGGATGATCCGGCTCTACGCGCTGGGGCTTTTCATTCCGGCTCTGGCCGGGGCGGCGGCCGCGCTCATCGGCCAGCCCGGAAGCCGGATCGACCCCATCGATCTGGATTCCCTGGGCGAGGCCCTGCTTTCGAGCGGCGAACCCGGCCACGAAAGCCTGGGCATGGCGGTCTTCATCGGCCGGATCATCCCGCACAACGTCTTCCACGCCTTGAGCCAGGGCGATATCCTGAGCATCGTCTTCGTCTGCATCCTGACCGGCCTGTCGCTGGGCCGGGTGGACCACGCCAGGGCGGACGACGTCCTCGACCTGGCGGACGCCCTCATGGCCGCGTTCGAGCGCATCTTCAAGCGGGTCATGCTCTTTCTGCCCGTGGGCGTGTTCTGCATCATGGCCGGGGCCCTGGCCAACACGGGCCCCAGGCTCCTGGCCGCCCTGACCCGGTTCATGGGAGTCTACTGCCTGGGCGCGACGGCCCTATTCATCGGCTATCTCCTCTTCCTGTCCCGTCTGACCGGCCGCTCGCCCCTGAAACTTCTGACGGCCCTCAAGGATCCCCTCATCCTGGCGGCCGCGGCCAACAGCAGCCTGGTGGCAATGGCCCCGGCCATCGACGCCGCCCGGGACGAACTCGGGGTGGACCCCAAGATCGCCGAACTGGTCATCCCCTTCGGTCTTGTGGCCAACCGCCAGGGCGTCATCTTCCTGTTCGCCTACGCCACGGTCTTTCTCATGCAGATCTACGACGCCGTGCCCGGAACCGGCGGGCTCGCCACCACCCTGATCGGCTCCGTGCTCACCGGCATGGCCGCCGAGGGCCAGGGCGCGGCCATGGTTCCCATCCTGGAAAGCCTCCTCAAGGAGCTGGCCATGCCCACGGCCCTGGCGGGCATAGCGCTCACGGCCACCTATTGCGTGACCGGCCCCCTGGCCAACATGCTCATCGTGCTCGGCAACGTCATCCTGGCCGCGTATACGGAAAAGGGCCGCAATCGCGGCGGATCCCGGAAAAAGACCGTCCTGGCGGCCGCGCTGGCCTGTCTGCTCCTCCCCCTGGCCGCCGCGCCGTCCGCCCTGGCGCAGGACGGCGCCGCCCGGTCCCCGGACCTGGACGGAATCCTGGCCCGCAAGACCCTGCGCGTGGCCGTTCTTTCCAAGGATATCCCGCCCATGATCATGACCGGGCCCGGCGGGAGCCTGTCCGGTCTGGAGGCGGACCTGGCCAGGGACGTGGCCTCGGTCCTCGGGGTCGAGCCGGTCTTCATGCGGCTGGGCGACTCCTACGACGCGGTGATCGGCGCGGTGGGCCGGGGCGAGGCGGACATCGGCCTGTCGGACCTCTCCGTCACCCCGGAACGGGCGCTTCGGGTCTATTTCTCCCGCCCCTACCTGCGCCAGCATTACGCCCTGCTCATCAGCCGGGTGAGACTGGCCCGGGAGCCTGACCAGGCCTTCAATCCCAAAACCACCGCCGGTCCCATCGCCGTGGTCAGGGGCCAGGCCGCCGGGGAGATCGCGCCGAAGCTTTTCCCCAAGGCCAAAATCGAAGCCTTCGACTCGGAAGAGGAGCGCTACCAGGCCGCCCTGGACGGCAAGGTCCTGGCCGCGCTCTCCACCTTGTTCGACGTGAAGCGGTTTCTGGGAGAAAAAAGCGCCCGGGCCCTGCGGCTTCGCTCCTACATCTTCGACAAGCCCGTGGACCAGGTGGCCGTTGCCGTCCGCCCCGACGCGCCCAGACTGCGCTACTGGCTCGACGTCTATATCGAGTCCAGAGACCTGGAGCTGACGGATGCGGACATGCTGCGCCTGCTCGAGGAGATGTCCGGCGACGGTTCGCCTGACGGGAAGCATGAGCAGGACGCGTCGCGGACGGGCCAGGACGGCGAAACGCCCTGACCAGCGCGAACCGGCCGCGCCCCCATTCCTTCGGCCGGTCCGCCAGGCTGCCTTGGAAATCCCGGGATGGATAGCCCGCCAGGCGGGAGGGTCATTATCCGGCGACGCTGTTTTTGAAAGACCGCGTCCCCGCCATGACGCATCTCCAGCCTTCGCTCCCCGTATGGGGAATGCGGCGTCAGCCGGTCTCGCGAAGGGCCCCTTCGATCAGCCCGAAAAAAAGACTCCCGCCCTCGTAGCGCCAGCCCAGATGGGCCAGGCAGCCCGCGCACAGGGCCACCCTCCAGCAATGCCCCGGGAACCAGGTGAACGCGCTCTGGGCCGCGCCCGCGGTCATGCAACCCGGCGCGGCGCGAAACAGCAGGATCGTAAAGACCAGGCCGTGGGGGTTGGCGCAGGTTCTTTTCCCCCCGTCCCCGTCCGCCATCCTGTCGGCGAGCCGGGCGATTTTCCGGCCGCAGGCCTTGCAGACGAACCAGCCGTCCTCCTCGTCAACAGCCTCGGAGCCGGCCGGGTTCTCCCGGGCGGCGCCGCCCGGCGGCCCCCGGAACGGGTCATCGCCGCCCGGCTCCTTCGACATAAAAGGAGGGCCGGCGAGTGGATTCTTTCTTCGTGGCGCGTTTTCCAGCATGATTCTTGAATAGCTATCTCTCGAAACGGGAATGCGCAAGACGGCCCGGCGGGCCGCATGATGCAAATATCCGGCGTTTCGGGGACGCGGCTTGTTCTTTCTTCGCCCCGTATGTAAAGCTGGAGCATTCCCCGAAAACCAAGGCGCCGGGGAGAACGACATGAAGCGCGACGATCGTCCGGAATGGCCGGAGTGGAGAAGCGGGCTGGTGGACGTTGGCAGCCTGTTTCTGGAGCCCGCCCCGAAAAACCGCCAAGCCCGTCAGGTAAGCAGGGCAAGCCAGAGCGGGGACGGACCGGACAGGCCCCAGACCAATCCGGCTCTGGCAGGCGAAGCCTACTGGCAACGACGCCGCGCGCAAACGCCCGGGACCGCGCCTTCGTCCCGGGAGGACCGGCCCATGAACGAACGCAAGACGCCCAGGGACCTCCTCGACGAGCTGCTGGAAGGCAAGCGCGCTCCCGGAAGCCCGGATATCGGCGGCCTGAACCGGCTCGACCGGCTTACCCGCCGTCAACCGCCCGAAGAGCCCTCCGTTTCAAAAACCGCTCCCCCGGACGGTCCCGCCCCCGCGAAAAACGCGCAGGATCAACCCCCGGCAATGGAACCCGCCGGGGACGTCCCCTTTCTTTTTGTGACCAGGTCTCCCGCTCCGGCCCAGCATTCTCCCAAGGAACTCGCGGAAACGGCCGCGCCCAACGCCCGTGCGAACACCGCCCCCGTTCCCGGGCGACCGGCCGTTTCCGCGAAACAACAGGCGAAGAACGCCAAGACGGCCGCCAAAAAGCGGCCCAGGAAGAAAAAGACCACCCACTATCTTTCCAAGGACACCTTCGAGGAGCTGTCCAAGGCCAAAAAGGCCATCCGCAGGCTGGCGCCCCGGGAGATCAAGACCGGGGTGTCCAAATCCCTCATCGTGGATTCGGCCCTGCAATTGCTGCTCGAGGATTTCGAAACCAACGGCGAGCGAAGCAAGCTCGTGCAAAAAGTGCTCGACTCCAGGGACAAGAGCTGACGGAAAGGGAGAACGGCCATGCTCATCATATGCCCCTTTTGCAGGAAACAGCACAACATCGACGAGCGGCGCATTCCGCAGAACACCACCGTGGCCATCTGCAAGAACTGCCATCGCCGGTTTCCGCTACGCCGCCCCGAATTCCCGTCCCAGTCCGGCGTCCCCGAGGCGTCCGCGGACGAGAGCCCCGGCCGGGCCGCCTTCGGCCCCGGCGGCGCGGACGCGGCGGACGCCGCGGATACGAATCGCGCGGCCGGGCTTACGCCCCCGCGTCCCGCCTTCGACCATACGCAAAGCCCGGCGCGGCCAGACCTGGCGAGGCCGGACCCGGCCCGGCAGGACCCCGTCCGCGCGCCCGCGCCCCGGGAGCCATCGCCCTCCCTGTCCTTTCAGGCGCCGCCGGACGGCGCCTCGCGGGCGGTCCTGGACGCGAACGCCGATACCGCTGTCCGCGCCCGGAGCGAAACCGGGGAGGATGAACAGCGGCTTGCCCGGGAGGCCTTCGCCCGCATCCACCGCCAGCTGGCCGCCCGGCAGCAGGGCCTGGCCGAGGAGCCCACGGAGAAGATCGTGGATCTGGCCGCGAAAGAGGTGGAACGGGCCCGCAAGATCGGGGTCATGATCAGCAAGGGCGGGGTGGGCAAGACCACCACGGCCGTGAACCTGGCCGCCGGTCTGGCCCTGACCGGGCACAAGACCCTCATCGTGGACGCGGACACCCAGGGACAGGCCGCCTACGCCCTGGGCGTGGCGCCCAAGGCCGGGCTGACCGAGCTGGTCACCGGCGAGCTCGGTCCCGAGGACGCCGTGATCCAAGCCCGCGAAAACCTCTGGCTCATAGCCGGCGGCAAATCCCTGGCCGGAATCAAACGCCTGATCAGCCGCAAGGATTTCGGCGGCGAACGCACCCTGGCCGAGGCGCTTGCGCCCTTCTCCTCGCAGTACGACTACGTGGTGGTGGATTCCGCCCCGGGCTGGGACCCGCTGACCGTGAACGTGCTTTTCTACGTGAACGAGATTCTCATCCCTGTGGCTCTGGAAGTCATGTCGCTGCAGGGACTTGGGGAATTCCTGCGCAGCTATCAGCTCATCGCCAACTACAACAAGGACATCAGCCTGCGCTACATCCTTCCCACCTTCCTGGACCGCCGGGTCAAACAGCCCCAGGAGCTCTACGACGAACTGGTCAAGCTCTACCCGGACCTGATCTGCCAGCCGGTGCGCTACAACGTGAAGCTCTCGGAAGCGCCCTCCTACGGCATGACCATTTTCGAATTCGCTCCCAATTCCCCGGGCGCCGAGGATTACCGGGAGCTGGCCCGCAAGGTGGCGGCAGACGGGATGACCCGCTGAACGTCCGGGAGCCGGACGGCGAACACGCCGCCGTCCGGCTCCGGGCGTTCCATTGTTTGTGGATTTTCCCGGAAAAACGGGCTTCCCGGTCCATCGCCTGATATCCCGTCATTCCGGCGCGTTCCAGGCGCCGCCCATCCCATCGATCCACAAATGCTGGACCCGGTCCGAACCACCTCGCGCCAATCTGCGGAAATATTGCGTTTTTCCGTCCGCTTCGCCTTGGTTGACAGAAAAAAACGCCGGGCGTAATCGCCTTCCCTTCGCCCCGCCGACGCGTATATGTAACCGCCAGCAGCCGGGACCGGCATCCTCAGGCGCGCCCCAGGAACTCCCATGTCATCCGTCTCTCCCTCTCCCCAAGGTCCCCGCGCCGCCTCTGTGGTCGACGCCGGACGCATGCAATTCTTTCTCGTCGCCCTGACCGTGGCCTCCTGGATCGGATTCCAGGGCTGGCGCACCCTGTTCAACAATTTCGCGGTGGAGATCGGCCGTCTCGACGGCTTTCAGATGGGCGCGGTCCAGTCCCTGCGGGAAGTCCCCGGCTTTTTGTCGCTCCTGGTGATCTACCTGCTCCTTGTCTTCAAGGAACACCGGCTCATTGCCCTCTCGCTTCTGATCATGGGCCTGGGCGTGGGGGCCGTGGGTTATTACCCGAGCTTTCCAGGGATCCTGGCCACCACTCTCGTCATGTCCTTCGGCTTTCACTACTACGAGACCCTCAACCAGTCCCTCACCCTGCAATACTTCGACGTGCGCCAGGCGCCGCTGGTCCTGGGCCGCCTGCGCTCCATCGGCGCCGTCACCAACATCGCCGTGGGCGCGGTCCTTTTCGGCGCGGCCTACTTCTTCGACTACAAACAGATGTTCCTGGGGCTCGGCGCCGTGACCATCCTGGCCGCCCTGTGGGCGCTCACGCGCGACCCGTCCGACGCCAACATCCCGCCCCAGCGCAAGAAGATGATCCTGCGAAGGCGCTACTGGCTCTTCTACGCCCTGACCTTCCTCTCCGGGGCCAGACGGCAGATCTTCGTGTCCTTCGCGGTCTTTCTCCTGGTCAAGAAATTCTCCTTCAGCCTCCAGGAGATCACCATCCTGTTCATGCTCAACAACGCCATAAACGCCCTGGCCTCGCCGCTCATCGGCCGGGCCATCAACCGGTACGGGGAGCGGGCGGTCATGACCGTGGAGTACCTGACCCTGATCGCGGTCTTTCTGACCTACGCCTACGCCGAATCCAAGGCCGTGGTCGCGGTCATGTACGTGATCGACCATCTGGTCTTCAATTTCGCCATGGCCATCCGCACCTATTTCCAGAAGATCGCCGATCCCAAGGACATCGCGCCCAGCATGGCCGTGGGCTTCACCATCAACCACATCGCGGCCGTGGCCATCCCCCTGGCCGGAGGCGCCCTGTGGATGCTGAGTTATCAGGCGGTGTTCGTGGGCGGGGCGGCGCTGGCCCTCGCCTCCCTGGTCATGGCCCAGTTCGTGGGCGGACGCGGGATGCGGAAGGAACTGAGCCAGCCCTGAGGGCGCCCCCCATTCGCGGGCGGACGCGGGACGCGGAAGAAGCGGGAGAAGCTCTCGCCGCCCAAGGCCCAATTCACGAGCGGGCGCGGAAAGGGGAAGGAATCGAGCTAGCTCTGGGAACGCAGGGAAGCCATGCGGCCGAGGATGATGGCCCCGGCCTGGGCCACGTTCAGGGAGTCGAGCCCCCTGGCCATGGGGATGGCCACGAAGGCGTCGCAGCGCTTGGCCACGCCGGGCCGCAAGCCCTTGTCCTCGCCGCCGAGAACCAGCGCGCAGGGGAAATCGAAGGACGCCGTGAAGACGTTGCGCGGTTCGATGACCCCGCCAGCTCCGTCGGCCCCGCCAGTCCCGGCGGAGGCGGCCCCGGCGGCCCCGTACACGGGAAGCCCCCGTTCGCGGCAGGCGTCCAGGGCCATGGAGAGGTTGGTGGCCCGGCACACGGGCAGCCTGGCCAGCGTTCCGGCCGAGGAGCGCATGGCTCCGGCCCCCAGACGGGCGCTCTCATGCTTGGGCGTCAGGAGACCGCCCCCCCCCAGGCCATAGAGGGTGCGGGCCAGGGTTCCGAGATTGCCCGGGTCCTGCACCTGGTCCAGCGCCAGAATGACCGGCAGCGGCGCCTCATCGAGGGCCGCAAAAAGCGCGGGGAGCTCCACGTACCGGCCCGAGGCGGTTTCCAGCAGGGCGCCCTGGTGGTTGCCGGGAAACAGCTTGTCCATCTCCGGGGCGGACAGGAACTTGTATTTGATGTCGCGGGCCTTGCATTGGGCGATCATTTTTTCCACGTCCCGGCCCTGAAGCCCCTTGCGCAAAAACAGGGCCTCCACCTTTTCCGGCGACGCGAGAAGATACTCGCGCACGGGCTTGCGCCCCGCCACCAGTCCCAGATCATCCCGCTGCGATTCGAATTTGTCTCCGCTCATGCGCAGTTCTTGCCAGGGACGCGAAAAAAAACAAGGAAAATCGCACGTTCCAGGGCGGAAATTTTCATTGCCCTTTTCTTTGCTTTCAGCTAGCGGAAGTTTTATCTGAATAAAATATATGCATTGCGACGCCCTCCCCGAGGTTTCCGGCAAGACGCCCCGCCGGAGGACGCCGCATGATCGTTCGTCCGCTCCGGGCCGTCACGGCCTTGGGGCCGCGATTGCTTCCCACGTTCGCCCCTGTTGCCATTCCTGGAGGATGCATGCGACGTTCCCTACTCATCCTGCTCGGCGCCTTTCTGCTCTTCGCCCAAGGCTGCGCCAATAAATCCGGAGACGTTGAAAATTTCGACATGGCCGCCAACCTGGAGCCGGAGCTTTTCGACAGTTCCTTGAAAGACATCAAGCGCGGCCGTCCGCTCACGGAAAAAGAAATGCGGGCGCTCGCCTCCCAGGGTGAAATCCAGCTCAACCTCGACGTACAGGAAACGGACGAGGTGGAGATGTTCTTCAGGTATTTCGCCGTGGAACGCCGGACCACCATGGAACGTTGGCTCAAACGCGCCGCCCCCCACCTGCCCTACGTTCGCGCCGTCCTGGCCAGCTACAACCTGCCCGCCGACCTCATCGTCCTGCCCTTCATCGAATCCGGCTACAACACCATGGCCTATTCCCGCGCCGGAGCGGGCGGCATGTGGCAGTTCATGCCCGCCACGGGCAAGGATTTCGGCCTCACCGTGGACTGGTGGGTGGACGACCGCCGCAACCCCTACAAGTCCACCGTGGCCGCGGCCCAGTACCTGGCCAAACTCTACGCCATGTTCAACGACTGGAATCTGGCCCTGGCCGCCTACAACGCGGGCGAGGGCAAGGTCTCCCGGGCCATGGCCGCCAGCGGACGCACCGACTTCTTCGAACTGGCCAAAAACCCCCGTCTGCTCAAACAGGAAACCCGCCACTACGTCCCCAAGTTCCTGGCCGTGCTCAAGATCATGAAAAACCTCGACGAGCTCGGTTTCGAGCCCGTGAACTGGCAGGCGGGCCAGGTCATGAAGGAAGTCTCCATCCCCGGCGGCACGGATCTGCACGCCCTGGCCAGCGCCTGCGGCATGACCTGGGAACAGTTCCACGAAAAGAACTCCTTTTTCCGCCGCCAAATGAGCCCGCCGGACAAGACCGTCACCGCCTACGTGCCCGAGGAGAAACTCCAGCTGGCCCAGAATTTCCTGTCCCATCCCGAAAACGCCGCGCCCTCCGGTTACGCGGTCTACGAAACCCGGCCGGGCGAAAACTGGTGGCAGATCTCGCGGCGCACCGGCATCCCCCTGGCCGCCCTGCGCCAGTGCAACGCCTCGGTGGGCGAAGCCCTGGCCGGAGGCGAACGGCTCAAAATCCCGCAGCACTGTTCCCCCTCCGAGGAAAGCTCCAGCATGATCGCCGCCGCGGGCTCGGGCTTCGACGCGAAGTACGCCGTGCGTAAAGGCGATTCCTTGAGCAAGATCGCGGCGCGCTACAACGTGAGCGTGAACGCCATCATGAAAGCCAACCGCATCAAATCGCCGCGCGGTCTGGTCATCGGCCAACGGCTCACCATCCCCGGCGCCTCCGGCAAGAACGCCCAGTACGCCGAGGCCGCCCCAGCCTCCAGCCTGCCCGCTCTTTCAGGCGGCAAGCACGTCATTCAAAAAGGCGACACCATAAGCGCCATCGCCATGCGCTACGGCGTGGCCCCGGAAGAACTCATGCGGGCCAACAATTTGAACTCTCCTAAAAAACTCATCATCGGCAAAAAACTCGTCATCCCCGGTTCGCCCGATTCGCCCGGAGCCCCCAGCGCTCAAGCGGTCGCCAGCGCCGCCCCGGCCAAATCAACCTCCAGCCCCTCCCGGAAAGCCCCCGCCCCCGTCCGTCTGGCCTCCGCCCCCGCATCCCCGGCCATCCCGGTCATTCCGGCCGCCGCCGCTTCCCACCAGGTGCAAAAAGGCGACACCGTCTATTCCATCGGCAAGCGCTACGGGGTCTCCAGCGCGCAACTGCTCGCCGCCAACCGCTTGAGCGACCCGGGCAAGCTGCGCGTGGGCATGAAGCTTTCCATCCCCGGAGACGGCGCCCCAGCCCCAAAAGCCGCGGCCCCGGCCGCCGTCCAGGACAAGGCCGCCCCTGGTCCGGCTCCCAAAACCGCCCCCAAAGCGCCGCCCAAAGCCGGAAAGACCGTCAGCTACAAGGTCGGCAAGGGCGACACCGTCTGGGGCATCGCCAAGAAATTCAACGTGGAGCCCCAATCGCTCATGGCCTGGAACAATTTGAAAAGCGCCTCGGCCCTGCAGGCGGGCGCCAACCTTAAAATCCTTGGCGACTGATCGCTTCACACGGATAACCCGCTTTGTGAAAGAAAAGGTCCGGGAGATCGCTCTCCCGGACCTTTTCCATTTCCGTTTCCATCGCCCCGCGTTCGTCAAATCCCGGGGCCGCGCCTATGGCGCGGCGGGACCTCCAGGTCCCATCCCGGGCTGGCCGCCCGGAGGACCAGGCGGCGGACCGCCAGGCCCTCCCGGAGGCGGACCTCCAGGATGCGGGCCATCGGGACCGCCAGGACCTTCGCCGGGGGGCGGGCCGAAGGGACCGCCCGGAGGCCCTTTATGGCTCTTGATCCCCGCCACGATCTCGTCCAGCTTCTTCTGCTGGGCGGGCTCCAGATGCATCTTGAGTTGCGCGGTCATCTCATCCAGGATGGCGTCCAGTCTGGGCTTGAAGCTCGAAATCTCCTTGTGCATCCGCGCGGAATAGGTGGAGACGATCTCCTGCACGGCCTGGCGCTGCTTGGCCGACAATCCCAAATCCTCGGAAAGCTTCTGTACGATAAACTCCTCCGGCGGCTTGGGAGGATTATCCAACATCTCAAACATTCGGCTTTTCATGTAAAACGCGGAAATTGCGGCGCCGATGACGATCCCCGAAAGGAACACCGCCAATATCCCCGCGATAATCTTCGATCGTTCCATGTACGCTCCGCTAAAACCCTGACAGCGGATTGTTCACCAGCATGACCCTGCCCGCGAACGAGGCCCAGGCGATGGCGGCGTCCACCCCGCGTAACGAGATCGCGCCATATACGCCGCAGGCCGCCGCCGCGCCGCAAGCGCCCAGGGCGAACCGCGTTATCAACCGTTCTCCGAAATTCGCGCCCCGGGCCGCCGCCTTGCGCGCCGGCTCGGCGTCGCGGTGCAACGCGGCCATGACGTTCTGCGTAAACATGGCGCCCAACTCGGGAACCTCCCGCTCCCGATGCGCCCGAACCATTGCCCGTTCGAGATCATCCAGGCGATCACTCGACTTCATTGCACACCCTCCATGGCGCTTTCCAACAATTTCCGAAGCTTGTTCCTGCTCCGGAAAGATCGCACCTTCACATTGGCGACGCTGATTCCCATAAGATCCGCGGTCTCCGCCACGCTCCTTCCCTCAAGATACGTGAGCGTCAACACGGTACGGTCCTCGGCGCCCAGCTTCCCCAGCGCCCAAGTGAGCAACTTGAGCGCCTCCGCCTTTTCCGCCTCCCGATCAAACTCCTCACGGCCCATTCGCGCCGTCAGCCTGTCCAGAAACATCTGCCCGTCCTCGCTCATATCACTGAGCGGGGTCTCCCGGCTATTCCCCTTGTTTCGCCAATAATCACAGCAACAGCGCACCGTGATCCTCGACAGCCAGTGTTCGAAGGGCTTGCGCCCGTCGAATCCCTTGAGCCCCCGGCATGCCCGTACGAAGCTCTCCTGCGCCACGTCCTCCACCGAATCGCGCGGCACATGGCGGGAAGCGATACGCGCCACATGATGCTTGTACTTCTCAACCAATACCGCGAACGCGTTGACGTTTCCGCCCACGACTTCCCGTATGGCCAGGTCTTCGTCAATCTCCCGGGGCGAATATCCCATACTTCCTTACTAGACGCCATTGCGCCGTCATGCAACCGGTTCATCCCGAGGGCGTCCGCCCATCCATAACCGGCCTTTTTCTTCCATCCCGCCGACGCCCGCCCTCGTTGATGCGCTCCCGGCCCCAAAGCCATCCCGGCGTTACGGCCGAACCCCAGGGAGCGACAGGAAGGCGGGTTCGGCCGTATCCGGGAGACGAGGCGGGAGAGTCCTCGTCAGCGAACGTCGGCAAGCTCGCCTACCAGATAGACGCGAACCGCTGGAAAAAGTTACTGGGGGAAAAAATGATCCTGAAAAAAAGCGAACGATCAGACCGCGCCGGAGCCGTACAGGGCGTCCATCAACAGCGCCCGCGCCCCGGCCTCCGGCAGTTCCCGGCCCGTCCATATCCGAAACTGGGCCACGGCCTGATGGTAGAACATCTCAAGCCCCGGGATGACCGCGCAACCCGCCGCCTTGGCGTCTTCCAGAAACCGCGTGGAATAGGGATTGTAGACCAGGTCGAAGACCGTCATCCCCTTGCGCAGATCATACCGCTGCATGGGCGAGAGCCCCTCGAACTTGCCCGACATGCCTATGGGCGTGGAATTGATCAGAAGCTCAGCGCCAAGACGGCCCCGCTCCTCCCAGGGAATGGGCTCGGCCCCGAATTCGCTCCCCAGGGCCGCCGCCTTCTCCGCCGTGCGGTTCGTGACGTAGATCCGGGGAATCCCAAGCTCCCGCAACGCCGCCACCGCCGCGCGCGAGGCCCCGCCGCACCCCAGGACGAGCGCCGTCCCGGGAGCTATCCCGCGTTCCGTGAGCGGCCGCATGATCCCGATGACGTCCGTGTTTTCGCCCCAAAGCCGCCCCTCGCGCCAGAAAAGCGTGTTCACCGCGCCCACCGCCCGGCCAAGGGGCGTCACGTCGTCCAGATACTCCATGATGGCCGTCTTGTGCGGGATCGTCACCGACAACCCCGCGATGCCTAATGCGCGCACGGCCCCGGCCATCCGCGCCAGTCCCCCGGGCGGCGTGGGCCAGGCCATGTAGGCGTACGGCAATCCGAACTGCTCGAATCCCCAATTGTGCAGCCTGGGGCTCAAGGTGTGTCCCAAGGGATGGCCGATGATCCCAAACAACTTCTCAGGTACCGCTCGCATCGTCCAAATCCGCCCCGTAACGCGCTGGTAAAGGTCTTGGAAGGGGTCCAGGGGGAACCTTCTCCTGAAGAAGGTTCCCCCTGACGGGGGGCCGGGGGCGGCGCCCCCGTTTACGGCTTGTAATCCGCGCCGGCCTGGAGGGCTTCGGCGTTTTTGGGAATGAGGTGCTTGTAGTGGGAAGAGATGACGTGCCCCAGGGCGCCCTGGACGGCCTGAAGCGGCATGACGCCGGAGGCGTTCACGTAGGCGCCGAGCGCCACCATGTTGAGCAAACGGGCATTGCCCAGGGAGTCGGCGATCTCGTTGACAGGAATGGGCACGACCTTGACGGGCAGCCCTTTGGCCAGCTCCAGGTCCACCAGGGAGGTATTGAGGATGAGAAGTCCGTTTTCCTCGATGCGCGGGCCGAACTTGTCCAGGGAGGGCCTGTTCATGACGATGCAGCTCTTGGGCCTGTGGATGATGGGCGAGCCGATCTCCTCGCTGGAGACGACCACGGTGCAGTTGGCGGTGCCGCCGCGCATTTCCGGGCCGTAGACCGGAATATAGGTGACGTTGAGGCCCTGTTCCATGCCCGCGTAGGCCAGAAGATTGCCGATGAGCATGACGCCCTGGCCGCCGAATCCGGCGATGATGACATCTTGATAGAGGTTCACTAGCAGGTCCCTCCTTCCTTGGTCACGTCCTTGTATTCCCCGAGGGGGAAGTAGGGGATCATTTCCTCGGCGATGCGGGCGTTGGCGGCCACGGGGGTCATGCGCCAGTTGGTGGGGCAGGTGGCCAGCACCTCCACGAAGCCGAAGCCGAGCCCCTGGGTCTGGACTTCGAAGGCTTTCTGGATGGCTTTCTTGGCCTTGACGATATTCTTGACCGAATCCACGGCCACCCGGGCGCAGTAGGCCACGCCGCCGAGTCCGGCGATGATTTCGGCCATCTTGATGGGCGCGCCTTCGCGGTCGCGGCAGCGGCCGCCGGGACAGGTGGTGGTCTTCTGGCCGATGAGCGTGGTGGGGGCCATCTGGCCGCCGGTCATGCCGTAAACGGTGTTGTTGACGAAGACCACGGAAACGCGCTCGCCCCGGTTGGCGCAGTGCATGATTTCGGCCATGCCGATGGAGGCCAGGTCGCCGTCGCCCTGATAGGTGAAAACGAAGTTGTCGGGCCGGGCGCGCTTGACGCCGGTGGCCACCGCAGGCGCGCGGCCGTGGGGCGCTTCGACGGAATCGAGCTTCAGGTAGTTGTAGAGGAACACCGAGCAACCGATGGAGCACACGGCGATGGCTTTTTCCACCAGCCCCATGCTTTCCAGACACTCGGCCACCAGCCTGTGGGCCACGCCGTGGTGGCAGCCGGGACAGTAGTGCATGGTCACGTCGGCCATGACCTCGGGCCGCTTGAAAACCAGTTCGTCTTTCATAGCTTATTTCCTCTCAAGGGCCGCCAGGATGGGCTCTTCAAAAGCGTCTGGGGTGGGCAGGTTGCCGGGCATGAAGCCGAAAAACTCGGAATCGGCCACGGTGCGGATGGCCAGCCGCACGTCCTCGACCATCTGGCCCAGGTTGTGCTCGGTGGTCAGGAAACGCTTGCCCTTCTTGGCCAGCTCCAAAAGCTCGTTCGAGGGGAAGGGGTACAGGGTGATGGGCCGGAACAGGCCGACCTTCTTGCCGTTGGCCCGCAGCTTGCGCACCGCGCTCTTGACGATGCGGCCGATGGAGCCGTAGGCGCAGACCACCAGCTCCGCGTCCTCTGTCAGGTAGCTTTCGGCGCGGGCCTCGACCTGCATGGCCTCATACTTCTCGCGCAGATGCTGATTCTGTCCGGCAAGCTCGCCCTCGCCCAGAAAGAGCGATTTGATGATGCGCGGCGAATGGTCGCTCGCGCCGTAAAGCGCCCAGTCCTTGCCCTCTTCGGGATTGATGCCCTCGGGTTTCCAGGGCTCGACCGGCTCCTTCATCTGGCCAAGGATCGCATCGCCCAGGATCATGACCGGGTTGCGGTACTTGAAGGCCAGGTCGAAGGACTCGATCATGAGGTCATAGGCTTCCTGGCAGGTTCCCGGAGCGAGCACCAGCAGGCGGTAGTCGCCGTGGCCGCCGCCCTTGACGGCCTGGAAATAGTCGCCCTGGGCCGGACCGATGTCGCCGAGGCCGGGGCCGCCCCGGTTGATGTTCACGATGACGCCGGGCAACTCGCTGCCCGCCATGTAGGAAATGGCTTCCTGCTTGAGCGAAACGCCGGGGCTCGAGGAGGAGGTGAAGGCCCGTATGCCGCAGGCGGCCGCGCCAAGGAGCATGTTGGCCGCCGCCACCTCGCTCTCGGCCTGCACGAACTCGCCGCCCGCGTCAGGCATGGCCTTGGACAGAAACTCCGGTATGTCGTTCTGCGGAGTGATGGGATAGCCGAAAAAACAACGGGCCCCGGCAGCCAACGCGCCCATGGCGATGGCCTCGTTGCCCTTTATGAAGATGCGCTTATCCGACATCGGACGTCTCCTTCTTTTTGGCCTTCTTGGAACGCCAGACCGTAATGGCCACGTCGGGACAGATCATGGCGCAACTGGCGCACCCCGTGCACTTGTCCATGTCGCCGTCCGCAACTTCGGCCACCTTGTACCCCTGCTGATTGAATCGCCCGGACTGCTTGACGATTTCCTTGGGGCAGACCAGCGTGCAAAGCAGACAGCCCTTGCACCGCTCCTCGTTGATCTCGATTTTCGACATGCATGTCTCCTTTAGACGAATGCCTCCGGC
>CALGYO010000008.1 GCA_937934715.1 uncultured Desulfovibrionaceae bacterium
CGCTGGGAGCCACCTTCTCAAGTTTCAGTTGGTCCGAAAAGAGCCGAGCAGGTCAGGTGCCGCGTTGTCCGCCGTTTTTGCCGGAGTGATGGACGACAAGTACAGAAATGCCACGCCGGCGTAGGGAAAGCAGCCATTCCTGTACGGGCCGCCAGCTTTCCGCTTCGTTTTCCTTCCCATACCTGCAAAGCGTGGCCAAATTATCGAGGACAAGCAGTTCCACGCCTGAAAGGCAGGGCTCCAAGCGGGCCTGGCCTTCGGAAGTAGCCAGATTCGGCATGATATCCGGCGTCAGGTCCGGGGAAACGATTTGAAAAAAATCATTACTGGGCGCCTCGGAACCGTATCTGCGCACTATGCCCGAAAGCCGTTCCTTCATCATCCATCCCTGCATCTCGCCATCCACGAAAAGAACGCGCCGGGGTTTCGGCGTCTTGAAGCGCAAAAGAGGCAGCCCGTCGGACACGGCATAGCCGATGGAAAGGGCCAGGAAGGTCTTGCCCAGTCCTCGTGGCGCGTAGAGCATGGCTAATCCCTGCGTGGTCAGGATCGGGTCCATGATGTAATCGTATTTGGGGAAATCATATGCCAGGAAGTCGGTTAGTCTAAACGCCGTCAAGGATGTTTGGGCAGGAGTTTCCTTGGAGACGGTAACTTGGCGGTCCTGGATGGTTGTCCCGGCAAAGCAAAGCCTGACAGCCTCCAATCCTTCGCTAAGGGCTAAATCGTTGAAGGTGGACTTGCCCGCTCTGTCCCGAAAGATGGGGAATAGTATCCTCGCCCCAATTCGCCCGCAGGCCGATCGAATTTCGCATATATCCGGGAAGCTCGATTGGCTGGCGTTGCATCCATGATCAGCGGCGAGACAGAAGATGATATCTCGCCCCGGGTGGCGCTCGCGGGCCTTTTGGGCGACGGCGATGAGATTGCGGGGATCGAGGGCCGCCCAGACGGTTTTGCCCGTGGCGAGACGGATGGTCGCCCCGGATGCGTAGTCCTGGACAATGCAAAGCGCCTCGTCCTCATCGCCCGGTATTTGGAAAAAGTTACCGTGAACCGCGCCGCCCGAGAGGAAGCGTTTTTCGCCCTCGCCGGAAATGAATTGGAGGGATTGGAGATGGCCCATGGGATTATGAATGGGCATAACAAGGCGGCCATCCCGGGCCATCCGGATATCGCCAAGGGGAGGGACGTCCTTGCGAACAAGGTATGGGTGATTCTGAGAAGGCTTGCCTGCGGCGTCGAAAATCGTGAGGGCGCGCTTACGCATCTGGGCGTGGATCGTTTCCTCTTGCCTGCTGAGGAGTTCCCTGTCCTTGCCATGACGTTTCATGACCAGCATGCGATCATCATGGGGTAACGCATGCAAGTCAGGCGAGGCCCATCGGCCGGAGTCACCGGTTTGGAAATTTTTCCAGCCGCCGGATACGGGCGGGCCAGCGTGCAGGATATAGGCGCAATATTCCCCTCGCTGCACTTCGGAGGAGCGGCACAGGTGGAGCGCGCCATCCGGGGCAATAGTATCGGCCCGTAATCCCGCCGCTTCCAGGACCAAGCGAAATTCCTTGAGGCGATCAGGGTTCATTCCGGCCTCCGCAAGGTCGAGGAGGGCGGCATGGCGTCCAGGGTGAAAACTTTGCGAGCCTCGCGGAAGGCGTCCAGATCGGAGGGATCGTAGACAACGACCCTGCCGAGTTTTGAGTAACGGGGTCCACGGCCCTTGCAGCGCCAAACTTCCAATGTGCCGGGGGAAACGCCGAGATATTGGGCGGCCTCACGGGTGCGAAAGCTTCGAGTCATGTCAGGTCTCCTTAGGCGTATTTAAGCTGTCAGTGGCGTACCCAAGGAAACAAAGACGAAAAAGATCTCCAGAAACGAAAAGGTATGCAGCGACGTGAAAAAGGCCTCCAGCGATGTAGGAAAGAATCTCCAGCGACGTTCGAACCGAATTGCGTCGCTGGTCAGTTTGTTGTTTGGCTCATTGTCGGAGCAGGACTAACCATTTCCTTTGAGGTCATCCGGCAAACCTCGACGAAAGGCTTCGAAGCCGTCTTTACGAGGCAATTTAGCGTCTTGTTGATCAAACATCGCTTTCCACATCTTCTTGTGTTGCTCTATGGATTTTGGTCTTGCCTCCCTCGCGCATCTTACAGCCAAAGACACGGCCCTTTCGAGAGTCATTTCCCAATCCTTCGAAGCTTTCCGCTGACGAGCTTTAATTGCATTCGCCGTGACTGCATGGGTGAAGTCTATATTATGTGCTTCAAGGATGTTTTCAAGGTCTTGTAAACGTGTTTTCATGATCGTGATTTGATCTTGATATTCTTGCGGGCTCATGTTCAGCGAAGCTTCTCGGTCAGAATTTCCGGGTGGGTATGTTGAATCCAGCGTATCTAAAAATCTTTCAGGGAATAAATGAGCAAGATTGTTGTCAATAACATATTGCAACAGTTCAGAGCTTTTGTACTGATATCTATCGAAAATTTTATGGGCATTATTCCATTCATAGTAGGCTATTCATTCTTCGTGATATGGACCAGGATAGCTTCTTAAGAATTCATATCCCTTTGGTGCAGTGTAGAGGCCCTTCTATTCTATAATTCGTTGCCCTTTGTCGTTATAAACAGGAAGTCCGTTCTCTGCCCATTCAAGTTGATCTTGTATGGTTATATCAAATCTAAGTAAGCTGCGAACCTTGGTCCATCTATTCATTGTTTTACCATTTAATTCGCGTTGAATGTCTGGACGAGATATGGAGATTGCCACGGGATCATCTTATGGCTTTGTTTGGTCATGGGCAAGGTTGGGTTCAGCGACGGGGCTGCCAGCCCAAGTGACGGCCCGCATTGGGCGGACCGTTAACACGAGAGGCTCTGCTAACCCCTTGTGGGGGGCGAGTCGGCTGGGCTTTTCTGAGGGGTAAAATCAACGCCAGGGTAGGAATAGGGTAGGAAACGAAAAAAGGGCTTACGGTTTGTGTGCCGTAAGCCCTTGAATCTGCTGGTTGCGGGGGAAGGATTTGAACCTCCGACCTTCGGGTTATGAGCCCGATGAGCTACCATACTGCTCTACCCCGCGTCACCTCGTGAGGGACGTAAACTAGGCGGGAGTCGTCAACTTGTCAACGCCTTTTTTCGATTTTTTTCGGCCCGCATGAAATCCTTGCGCCCCCGCTCCCAAGAAGGTATCAAAATCATCGCGCTCGGCGCAAGCGGCCCTTGCGCCGCCTGAGCGTGAAAATCATCCCGAAGCCCGGATAAAGCGGACCGGGAATGATGAACCCCAGGAATCGGACGCCTTTTCAACCATCGTCGCTTCTCGACGGGGAGGACCGTAAAGACGGTTGACGCCTCCAGGCTTTCCGAGTATACCGCCACGTTCATCACATTTTTGGAGAACATGCATGAGCAAGAAAACATATCAGCCTCACAAGACCAGACGGAAACGCGCCCACGGATTCCTGGTGCGCTCGAAAACCAAGAACGGGCGCGCCGTCCTGCGCCGCAGACGGGCCAAAGGCCGCCAGAAACTGGCCGTCTAGCCTTTCCCCCTCATTTTCGGCTTCGAAAACGAGAACAATTCCTGGCCTGCTATGATGCGGGCCGCCGGTATCACGCCAAGAGCTTTTTGCTGTTCGTCCGCGAGCGGACGGACGGCGAAAAGCATTGGCGGCTCGGTTTGGCCGTCACGCGCAAGGTGGGCGGCGCGACCGTCAGGAACCGGATCAAGCGCGTTCTGCGGGAGTTCTTCCGGCTCCATCAGCGGCGTTTGGTCTTGCCGGTGGATATTGTGGCCGTCGCCAAGAAAAAAAGCGACGCCGGGAATATCGTATTGGACGCCGCCAAGCGGGAACTGCTTCCTTTGATCGACAAAATCCAAAAGGATTGCGGCCGCCGGGACGCGGGGAAATAGGCCGACGCCATGCGTACCATCATCCTTGCCTGCATACGCCTGTATCAGCTCGCGATCTCGCCCCTGTTCCCCCCCGTTTGCCGCTTTCAGCCCACATGCTCCCAGTACGCGAAAGAGGCCGTGGAAATCCACGGACCCTTGCGCGGCGGCCTGTTGGCCTTGAAACGCCTGGCCCGTTGCCATCCACTGGGCGGTCGCGGATACGATCCCGTCCCGGACCCCGGGGCGGAAAACGCCCGCCGCTCTTGAACCGCCGCGAGGCGATACGTAAAGCGTTAGGAACATGGACAACAAAAACGTCATTCTCGCCGTCGTTCTTTCCCTGGCCGTCCTTCTCGGATGGAATTTCCTTTTCCCGCCCCAGCATCCCCCAAAACCGGCGGCGGAACAATCCCAGCCCGCACAGGCCGCCGCGGGCGACGCCAAGACCGGCGATCAGGCCAAGGCGCAGGCCTCGGCGTCCGAACCGCTGCCCGAATTCACCCCCTCCGAGGGAACCCTCGTCACGGTCAACGCGCCGCTGTATACGGCGGTCTTCAACACCGCGGGCGGCGTGCTGGAGAAGTTCGAGCTCAAAAAATACAAAAAGACCATCGAACCCGATTCCCCCCTGGTCGATCTGGTCACTCCCAAATCCAAGAGCAAGGCTCCCATGGGCCTTCTCATAGACGGCGCCCCCTCCTGGAAGGACGCCAAGTGGTCCTTTGAAGGCGGCGACCTGAACCTTGAACCCGGCCAGAAGGGCGAACTGACCTTCACCGGCGCTCTGGGCGACCTGCGCATCAAGCGCACGCTGGCCTTTCGGGCCGACGACTACCAGGTGGACGAGACCCTGTCCCTGCAAAACGGGGGAAGCGCCAAAATCTCCCCCAAGCTCGGCTTCAGCATGGCCTCGGAACTGCTTTCTCCCGAAGGCGACAAGTACAACATGACCCGGGTGGCCTTCCTGGACAACTCGGGGCTGACCGACGAGGCCGACGTCAAGGACCTGGAACAGGGCTTCGTGGACGACAAGGGCCTCAAATGGGGCGCCATCGAGAGCAACTATTTCCTCCTCGGCGTCATCCCAGCCGAGGACGTTCCCTCGGGCAAGGCCAAGCTCGAGGACGGCGTGTACCGCATGGCCGTGGAAAAAATCGGCGTGGACGTGGACGCCGGGGCGCGCAAGGACATCGAGACCGCCTACTATCTCGGTCCCAAGGAAATGAAGTACCTGAAAAACGCGCCCAAAGACCTGGCCGCCTCCATCAACTACGGCTGGTTCGATTTCGTGGCCAAGCCCCTGATCCAGCTCCTGCATTTCTTCCATGGGTACGTCGGCAACTACGGCGTGGCCATCATCATCCTGACGATCTGCATCAAGCTTCTGTTCTGGCCGCTCTCCCAGAAGAGCTACAAGTCCATGGACCAGATGAAGAAGCTCCAGCCCATGATGGCCCAGATCCGGGAACGCTACAAGGATGACCGGCAGAAGATGAACGAGGAGATGATGCGCCTGTACAAGACCTACAAGGTCAACCCGGCGGGCGGCTGCCTGCCCATGGTGGTGCAGATTCCCGTGTTCATCGGCCTCTACCAGGCCCTCCTCAACGCCATCGAGCTCAGACACGCGGTCTTCATCGAGTACCTTCCGTTCACGGACAAGATCTGGCTCGCTGACCTGTCGGCCAAGGACCCGTATTACATCACCCCCCTCATCATGGGCGCAACGATGTTCCTGCAGCAGAAGATGACCCCCTCGCCCGGGGATCCCACGCAGGCCAAAATCATGCTGCTGATGCCCGTGGTCTTCACCTTCCTCTTCCTTAACTTCCCTTCCGGGCTGGTCGTATACTGGCTGGTGAACAACGTGCTTTCCATAGCCCAGCAATGGTTTATGCTCCGGAAAAAATCATAGGCAGGTGGAGACTCCCGCGCAGACGCGGCGCAACGCGCGCCATCGCGCTTAAGGAGCTAGTATGAGCGAGTATAGGACCTTTACCGGCAAAACCGTGGACGACGCCATGGAGGAGGCCTGCAAGCATTTCGACGCCAAACGCGAGAAGCTGGAAGTCGAGATCATCGAAGGCGGCTCCACCGGCATCTTCGGCTTGGTCGGAAAGAAAAAGGCAAAGATCAAGGCCAGGCTTCGCGAGGAAATCCAGCTCGTGAGCGAGCAGGCCAAGCAAAGACCCGTCCCGGCCGCCGAGCCCGCCGTCCCTGATACGGACGCGGCGCCCGCCGCTTCCGCGCCGTCCGGCCCGTCCGGCGAGACGCGCGAAACCCGTTCGCCCGGCTCGGCCGCGTCCTCCGGGGAGGCTGAACCGCAGGCGCCCGGCGCGCCCAGGGAATCCAGGCCCGGCAACGGCGCCCGTCAGGCCCCGGCGCCCCAGGACGGCGAGCGCAGGAAAGGCGGCGCCCGCGACGCCCGGCCGAAAGACCGGCGTCCCCAAAAGGAACGCCGCCCCGAAAACGGCGCCGCTCCCAAAAGGGCGCCCCAGGCCCCGAGACCGTCCCAGCCGGACGCCGCCCAGACGGCCGTTCCCGCCGTTTCGGGCGAAACCCCCGACGCTTCGGCCGAGTTTCCGGCGGAAACCGCAAAGCCGCAACGTCCGCCGAGGCCCCGTCGCGAGGACGGCCCTCCGGCCGAGATTCCTCAGGAACTCAAGGACATCGTCAACGAGGTCATGGGCCGTATGCTTGAGGGCATCCTCGGCCAGCCCGCTCCGTTCACCCTGGAAGGGCGTCCCGACCGCATCACCGTGCTGGTGGACGACGAGGACAATTCCGGCCTGCTCATCGGCCGCGAGGGTCAGACCCTGTCCTCGCTCCAGTATCTGGTCAACCGCATCGTGGCCAGGCGCTGGGAATCCCCGGTGCGCGTGCAGATCAACACCGGCGAGTACCGGGAAAAGCAGGACGAGAACCTGCGCCGCATGGCCATCTATCTGGCCGACAAGGCTAAGAGCCTGGGGCGGCCCCAGAGCACCAAGCCCTTAAGTTCCTACCATCGCCGGGTGGTGCATCTGGTCCTGCAGGAGGACGACTCCATCCAGACCCGCAGCAAGGGCGAGGGGCCGCTCAAACGCGTGCTCATCCTGCCCAGGCAGCAAAAGGCTGAGAGCCAGGACAGCCAGCGCTCCTAGAGGCGCTTTTTCATCGACGTGAAAAACGGGGCGGCGCGGCCGTCCCGTTTTTTTTAACCCGAAAGGGGACTGCTTCATGCGATCGAACGCGGTCAAGGCCGATGTTCTTCTTCTGACGACGGCGCTGATCTGGGGGCTTGCTTTCGTGGCCCAACGCGTGGGCATGGAGCATGTGGGGCCTTTGACCTTCAACGGGGTCCGCTTCGCCCTGGGCGCCCTGGCCCTCTTGCCCCTGGCCGTCCGCAGCGCCCGATACGCCGATTCCACCGAATTCCTCTTCGGCAAACCCACCCTGCGGACCTATGTCCTGGGCGGACTCATGGCGGGCTGCCTGCTTTTCACCGGCGCCACCCTGCAACAGGTGGGGCTTGTCTACACAACCGCCGGAAAAGCCGGGTTCATCACCGGGCTCTATGTGGTCATCGTGCCGCTTCTGGGGCTGGCCTTCAAGCAACGTCCGGCCAAGGGCGACGTGATCGGGGCGGTCCTGGCCGCCGTGGGGCTCTACTATCTGAGCGTCACCGAGGCGTTCACCATCGCCTACGGCGACGTGCTGGAGCTTGTGGGCGCGGTCTTCTGGGCGGGCCACGTCATCATCATCGGCCGCCTTTCCCCCAGAATGCGGGCGGCGGGACTGGCCTGCGCCCAGTACAGCGTGTGCGCCATCCTGAGCCTGGCCGTGGCGGTCTTCACCGAGAACATGGCCCTGTCAGGCATC
This sequence comes from uncultured Desulfovibrionaceae bacterium, assembly GCA_937934715.1. Taxonomy (GTDB): domain Bacteria; phylum Desulfobacterota; class Desulfovibrionia; order Desulfovibrionales; family Desulfovibrionaceae; genus CALGYO01. Next base: position 7,756 of record CALGYO010000008.1, read on the forward strand.
CTGGACGCGGCCGTTCCCATCCTCTACGGCGGGCTCATGTCCGTGGGCCTGGCCTACACCCTGCAAGTGGTGGCCCAGCGCGACGCCAAGCCCACCCATGCGGCCATCATTTTAAGCCTCGAATCCGTGTTCGCCGCCCTGGCGGGCTGGATCATCCTGAACGAGACCCTGGGCGGCCGCGGGCTTTTCGGCTGCGCCCTCATGCTCGCGGGCATGCTCCTGTCCCAGCTCTGGCCGCGAAAGTCCGAACTCGCCGGATAGGGGCCGTTTACGACGCCTCGTTCGCGCCCCGGGCGAAAAGATACTCCCCCATCCGCCTGTCCGTTCCGGCGATATGGGTCACGAGCCAGTCGCCGAGGTAGTTGAGGGTTTCCATGGACAGGGCGGCGGCGCCGGTCTCGCAATCCGCGGCCAGGGCTTCGGCCTTGGCCGCGAAATCCCGGTGTTCGGCCTTGTGGGCCGCGCTTTCGGGGTAGGCGTAGGCGTCCATGTACCGCTCCTCTGTGGCGAAATGTTCGACCACGTAATCCTTCATGTCCGCCACGATGGCGGGCAGGGCGGACCGGCCTTCAGTCATGGCGTCGTGCAGCCGGTTGACCATTCCCACCAGTTTTTTGTGCTGCTCGTCGATGGCCGCGATCCGTAGGGATAAGCCATCGTTCCATTCAAGCATGGGCATGATCGTCTCCTTGATCCGGACGGCGTTCGTGGTAGCCTTTCGAAAAATACGGCGCCGGGCCGCTCACGTTTTGTTGCTCGGGCGTCAGGAATTTCTCCGCATAGGCGGCATAGACCTTCTTTTCCAGGAAAACGTCGAAAAGATCCGCATCGATGATGTTGTCGTCGCGCATGCCCGCCATGATCGAAAGCGCATCCGCGATGGTTTTGGCCTTCTTGTAGGGCCTGTCGGCGGCGGTGAGCGCCTCGAAGATGTCCGCTATGGCCAGGATGCGCGCCTCCATGGGGAGCTGGGCCCCGTCTTTCTTCAGGGGATATCCCGTGCCCTTCAGATTCTCATGGTGGGCCGTGGCGATTTCGGCCACCCGGCTCAGTTGTTCCGGAAAGGGGATGTTCCGCAGCATCCGCATGCCGGAGAGGGCGTGTTCGTTGATGATGAAGCGTTCCTCGTCCGTAAGCGTGCCCCGTGAAATGGACAGGTTGTAGAGCTCGCCCAGGTTGTATTTGTTTTCCGGGATGGCCAGGGGGGCGCCGCTGGCGTCGCGCATGTCCTGATAGTGGTTCAGCCGTTTGACGCGGTGTTCGGGCTTGTCGGCCAAGAGGGTTTCCGTGGCGGGCAGGGGAGGCTCCTCCGAGGTTTTCGCGCGCAGTTCCTCAATGGAAAGGCCGAGCCTGTCGCTGAAATGGCGCAGAAAGGTTCTTTGACCGATCCGGGCGAGCCGCTCCTTGTCCGCGTCGCTCATGAATTCCCCGCCGATGTTGCACCGGGCGACAAAGGCGAACTCCTCTTCGAGACTGGCGATTTCCCGCTCGAAAACCTCGTTGGCCCGGGCCGCGTCCCCGGTCTCGAGGATATGCTCCAGGCGGCGGATTTCGGCGTCCCGGCGCAGGATTTCGAACCGGCAGCGTATTTCATGGATGCGGTTGTGGACGCACTCGAGCTTGGTCGCCTTGTCCACCACATGACCCGGGGTGATGATCTTGCCGCAGTCGTGCAGCCAGGAGGCGATCCATAGCTGCCGCCAGGCGTCCTTGCCGCTGATGCGAAAGGCCTCAAGCGGCCCCTGGTCGGCCTCCACGGCCGCCTTGGCCAGCATGCCGGCGATTTCCGGCACGCGGGCGCAGTGTCCGGCCGTGTAGGGCGATTTGGCGTCGATGGACGTGGCGACGACCCGGATCAGGGCGTCGAAAAGTTCCTCCAGGGCGTTGACCAGATTGCGGTTGTCCAGGGTTACGGCCGCCTGGGCCGCCAGGGAGCCGAGGAAGTCCTCGATGTCCGGCTCGACCGCGTCTTCGGCCTGGGGTTGATCGAAGGCCGCGGGATTGAAGAGCTGCAGGACGCCGAGAACCTCGTCGCGCCGGGTGATGATGGGCGCGCTGACGAGAGATCGGATGGCGTAATCCGTGGGTTCCTGGGCAAGGCCCGTGGGAAACAGTTCCAACGGTTCGCCGGAGTACCGGGAACAACCGCGCTCTCCGAGGGCCTGGCAGGCGTGGAACAGGACGGAATGCTTGTTCAAAAAAGGCAGGATCTCCGGCCGCACCATGACCCGGGGCGCGGGACGGCCCGAAATGCCGCCGAAAACGAGGCTTTCGGATTTGAGCGAGAGCAGCTCCACCCCGAATCCGCCGTTTTCCTTGAGATAGATGGCGCCGCCGTCGGCCTTGGCGATATCCTTGGCCGTGTGGAAGATGAGCGAAACAAGGTTTGACAGATCCTTTTCCGCGGAAAGGGCGAGCCCGCCCTCCACGAGCCGCTCCAGCGTGTTTCGCGCCTGGTACAACCCCTCGGTTTTGGCGCGGATGGCCGCTTTCATCACCTGATAGGAACTGGACAGGCTCTTGATTTCCCGGATGTGGGAATGGGGCTCCTCGGTGCGCGCGAAGTTGAATCGCCGGATGTTCTCGGCGTCCCTGGCCAGGATCGTGATCGGACGCATCACGCGCTTGCCCGCGAGAAAGGCGATGCCAAGGATCGGGATCAGGGCCAGGGCCGCGAGCAGCATGATGCGCTTGAGCATGCGGTCGATGCGGCTCGTGACGTCGCTCTCCGGCGCCGCGATCAGGGCTGTCAGACGCATCTCCCGGGGAGAATCCGTCGTAAGACCGCCGGAAAGAGGAATGGCGTACGCAAGATAGGATTCTCCGGCGATCGTGAGGAGAAGGGCTTTGCCCGAGGGGACCAAGGCATGGTCCGCGAGCGCCTGGGCGGCGGCGCGCAGGACCGGATCGCTTGACGCGGCGGCTTCGGGGAGGGAGGGGCTTCCCCCGGCGTTTTCTCCGGGAGCGAGTCCGGGCGAAGCCGTCAGACGGCCGTCCTGATCCACCAGCCAGACGGTCCCGTGCGGGGAGACCTTTTGCCGCTCCAGAACGCCGCCGAGCTGGGCCAGGGACAGGTCGACGCCGAAAACCCCCCGTCCGTCCGCAAGAAGCCGCGCGCAGGTGACGCCGGGAAGCCTGGAGCTGCTGAACACGTACGGCGCGGTGAAGACGCTTCGCGTCGCCGCGCCCGCGTCCTTGAACCATACCCGCTCTCTGGGATCGTATTGGGGATTCTGGTCTTCCCGGACCAGAAGCGCGGTTCCCTCCTTGTCGAGAAAACGCCAAAGCTGACGGCGTTCCCCGTTGGCTCGGGCGATGATGCGCTCGATGTGGCTGGTTCGCGCCGGAGCGCGGTAGGTTTCGAGCAGCCGCCTGTCGCCGCGTACCGAGATGACCTGCAGGAAGGCGCCGTCGTTGAAACCGATATATGCGGACATGAGGTCGGGGTTCTGATCCAGGACGGCTTTCATGAACGCCAAGGCTCGGCTGTCGTCGCCGGACTGCGCGGGCGCGGCGGGCTGGAGCGCCAAAGCCGCCGCATCCGTCAGGGCGGCGGCGGACTGCAGCAGGTTTTCCACGTTGCCCCGCACGTTCGCGGCGATCTCGACGAATCGGCTCTGGGCGTCGTCCAGGGCGGCGTTGCGGCCTTCCGCGTAGACCAGCCAGGAGGTGAGCGCCGTCAACAGAATCAGGCCGCCCGCGATGATGGCGTTGAACGCCGTGGAAAAGGACACGGTGAAGTTCGATGTGCGAGCGCTCATTCATTCTCCCCGGAAAAGGCGGCCGCCGGGCTCGGTTGCCCCGGCGCCGGACTGTTTTGCCTGGATTCCCGGGCGACCGCGCCGCATCCGCGCCGTAACCGTCTCACGGCGTCGCCCAAGGTATGGGAAAAAGGATACGCGTATGTGATACGAAAGTGGGAAAGGCTTGTAAACACGGCTTGTGAGAAAAAAGCACGGAATACGGCGCCCCGCCGGTCTTGCCGCGCCGCGAGGCTTCGCGCCGTAATCGGGCGGCCTTTCGCCGGTAAAGCGCCTGTGGCGGACGGGCGAGGGATCAGACTGGATGCAGGGGGGCGCTGCGAGGAGCCGCGCGTCTCGGCCGGGGCGATGGAAAAGGCGGAGGATGAAAAAGGCCGCCTCCCTTTCGGAAGGCGGCCAGGATATTATTGGCCGGCCGTGCAGAGGTTCGATTTCTTGGCCACTTCCAGGAACTCGCAGTCCCCGAGATCACAGGCCTTGTTGTAATCGGCGCACATGGGCTCGTACTGTTTCAGGTGGAAATACGTCCAGCCCCGGCCTTTGTAGTAATCCGCTTCCTTGGGGCTCAGCTCGATGGCCTTGTCGTAGTCGGTCACGGCCTGTTCGAACTGGTTGTTCCGCGTACGGCTCAGCCCACGCATGGAATAGGCCAGGGCGAACTTGGCGTTGCGCTCGATGGCCCGGGAATAATCCTCGATGGCCCGGGAATAGAGCTTCATGTAGTAGAACGCGTGGCCCCGGCTGGCGTAATAATCCGCGCGGTCGGGATTGATCTTGATGGCCTTGTCGAAGGATTCGATGGCCTGCTGGAATTTGTTCTGCTTGCCGAGCTCATTGCCGCGTTCGAAATAGGCGTCCGCATCCACGGGGGTCTTGCCCTTGGCCTGTTCCTTGGGCGCTTCGGCTTCGGGTTTGGCCGGTTCCCCGGATGGGGCGGACGGCGGGGGGGCGACGGCGCTTTCGGGTTCCTTGGAGGGCTCGGGCGTTTCCGCCGGGGCGGGAGCGGCGGCCTCTTCCTCCGCGGCCTGGCCGGGAATGTTGAGCGTCTGGCCTACGCGCAGTTTTCTCGGGTCCAGATTGCCGTTGGCCTTGCGCAGTTCGTTCAGGCTGATCTTGAATTTCGAGGCGATCTTGCCCAGGGAGTCGCCTTTCTGGACCTTGTAGGCCGTCGCGGCCGTCTTTTTCTTCTCAGCCTGTCCGGTCTGTCCGGCCTGCTCGGCGGCCAGCTTTTCCGCCTTTTCCATGACCTTTTTCTTGGCGGCCGTTTCTTCCTCGCGCGCATTGGGCGCTTCTTCCGCCTCGGACTTGCCCTCCCCCTTTCCGGGGATGACCAGCTTCTGGCCCACCTTGAGCTTGGCCGGATCAAGGTCCGGGTTGGCCCGCATCAGCTCCTTGGTGGAAATGCCCTGGCTTGAGGCGATCTTGCCCGGAGTGTCCCCGGATTTGACCGTGTAGCTCCCGGCGGTCGAGGAGGGGGACTTTGTCGCAGCGGGGGCGGTTTCGGTCTTTTTCGATGAGGATTTCTTCGGTTCTTCCTTCTTCGCCTTGTCCTGCGCTCCTCCCGGGACGTTCAATTCCTGGCCCACGTGCAGCTTTCGCGGGTCAAGCCCGGGGTTGGCCTTCATGAGATCATTGACGCTGATCCCCGCCTTCTTGGCGATGCTCGCGGGATTGTCCCCGGATTTGATCGTATAGGTTCCGGCGAAGGCGCCGGAGGCGAAGAGAAGAACGCTGAGCATGACGAGGGCGTTACGCGGGACAAGGGACAAAACCGGTCGCAACATGTTTTCACCTTGGAGGAAATTCGTTATCGAGGTCCTTTTGAGCCGTAATGGAGCAATTCTTTTAGACTTTCTCGGCTTTTGGGGCAACGTTTTTCCGGGTTCTAAAAAAATGTTCATGATTTCGTCCGGCTACGTTGATATCCAGCTGATTTCTTTACACGGCGCTTCCCTGTAGCTATGTATCGTCGCATGAACGGACTTTTCCTGCGCCTCGCTCAAAAAGAACGTTCCTCCCGCCTTTGGAACGTCCATCCCAAAAGAACGGCTTTCCTGGCCGCGACGCTCTTCGCGCTCGTCTTTGCCGCCATGGCCCTGGCCGGGGAGACCCGGCGGCCCATCCTGGCGGGAACCTGGTATCCCGAAAACCCCGAAACCCTTCGCGCGCAAATCAACGGGCTGCTCGCCGCCGTCCCTGAAACGGACCCTCGGGGGGAAGTCGTCGCTCTTGCCGCGCCCCATGCCGGGTACGTCTATTCCGCCGAAATCGCCGCCTGCGCCTATGGCCTCGTGGCGGGCCGTTCCTACGACCTGGTGGTCGTCATCAGCCCCAGCCACCGTCTGGCCTTCGCCGGCGCCGCGCTGCCGGGCGACGGAGCCTTCGCCACCCCCCTGGGCGACGTCCCCCTGGACCGGGACGCCTTCATCGCCCTCATGAAGGCCGACCCGGACGTCCGCGTTCTCCCCGGCGCCCACGACAGGGAACACGCCGTGGAGATCCAGCTCCCCTTCCTGCAGACCGCCCTCAAAGGGCCCTTCCGCCTGCTGCCCGTGGTCATGGGCTCCCAGGATTTCGCCAGTTGCCGAAAACTGGCCGCCGCCCTGGCCAGCGTCGTGACGGGCCGCAACGCCCTCATCGTCGCAAGCTCGGACCTCTCCCATTTTCACCCCAAGGCCAAGGCCCGGGCCCTGGACGAACGCTTCATGGACCGCGTGGCCGCCTTTGACCCCCAAGGCCTCGCCGATACGCTGGAATCGGGCGCCAGCGAAGCCTGCGGAGGCGGTCCCGTGATCACGGCCATGCTGGCGGCCAGGCTCCTCGGCGCCGATACGGCCAAGGTCCTGTGCAGCGGCGACTCCTCCAGGGCTTCGGGGGATGAAAACCAGGTGGTGGGCTACATGGCGGCGGCGTTTTTCAAATCCGGTCAATAGCCCCGGGACAAGCCCTCGCCCTGAACCCGGCAGGCGTTTGTTCCGGCTCGGGACCAGACGGCCGTGTCCGCCTACTGACGCGCTTGGGCGGCGGGCGAGGACGGCCGCAAGATCCTGGCGGTCAGCCTGTCCTGGAGACGGGCCATCAGGGAGGCCAGGGGGGCGCAGACGAGTGAGAGCAGGCAGAACGCGGTGAACGGCGAAAAACGCTCGCCCAGCGCCTTCACGCCGTAATCCAGAAGCGGCTGGTGCAGCAGGTAGAAGCTGTAGGACGCTGCGGCCCAGGCGGCCGCGCGGGGCGTCCGGCCGAGACGGGCGAGAAACGGCTGGGAAAAAAGCGCCAGCCCCGTCCCCAGACAGGCCGCCGTCAGAAGCATCAGGTCAAGGGGCGCGGGGAGGGCGTTCTTGTACAGACAGGCGGCGGCGATAAGGACGATGGCGAGAAGCGGCGCCGCCCAGATGAACACGCGCGGCAACCCGGTTTCAGGGTTGAGACGCGCCAACGCCCCGGGCCGCGCGGCGTTCGCCTTCCAGACGGCGGCCAGGAACATGCCCAGGACGAACTCCGGCAACCGGCCGGGAATATTGAACGACATCATGTATTCCACCATGGGCAGGGGGCCATGGGGAAAGACGCCGACCAGAATGGACATGACCCTCCAGCCGCCCCAGCACAGAAGGCAAACGCAAAGAAGCGTCCTCCCCGGACCGAACCGGAGCATGGCCCGCAGCACAACCGGAAAAAGCAGATAGAACTGGGCCAAAAGCCCCATCCACCAAAAAGCCGGAACCAGACTGAAAAAACGGCCCGGATCAAAGGTTTGAACGAAAAACGCGTGCTCGGCCAGGGAGACGAAAAGGGCCCCGGCGGGCATGGCCCCCGCCGCGAAGGCCGCCGCCGACCAGAGCGCGAGAGACAGGTAATACTGGGGACAGATGCGCCCGAAGCGGCGGCGGAAAAAATCCGGATAGGACATGGCCGGGCGGCCCTGGGGCGGCAGATGGGGCAGGGACAGGACAAAGCCCGTGATCATGTTGAACACGATCACCCCGAGATATCCTTGGCTTATGACCAGGCCGAAAACCGGACCAAACGGGTTTTCATTTCCCGAGGCGGGAACCACGGACCAGACGTGGTAGAGGAAGATTCCGGCCATGGCCAGAATCCGGACGCTTTCGATCTGGGGTACTTTTTTCACGGGCGGCCCTTACGCGCGGACGTTTCTCGGCCCGGCGCTGGCGCGGCCGGAGGGCGGATGCTACGATCGAACGCTTCCCGGTACAAGCAAAGAAAATGCGTCGCCCCGAGGCCGGAAACCTTTTTCACGCGCCGCGCCCTCCCGCGCCCGGTTTGAAATAATGCAAGACCAATCGCCCTGTATGTGATATCGGTTTATGGTGGGCCTGCTGATGGCCTGAGGGCGGACCGGCCGCCGATACTCTCGCAAGGAGACGCACATGCGACGACTCATGGATGTCAGGATTTCCCAAAAAATCATCGGCATCTGCCTGCTCACCATCATCCTGTTTCTGTCGGCCATTTTCGGCTTCTTCCTGCCCTACGTGGAACGGGACATGCTCGAAACCCGCAAGGAAACCCTCAAGGCGGTGGTCGATCTGGCCTATACCCTGGTGGCGGAATACCAAACCAGAATCGACTCCGGCGAATTGACCAAGGAAGACGCCCAGAAGCGCGCCCTGACCCGCATCTCCAAAATGCGCTTCGCCGGGAACAACTACCTCTGGATCAACGACGACGCGCTTCCCTATCCCACGATGATCATGCACCCGGCCTCGCCCGCCCTGAACGGAAAGACCTTGAGCGACCCCAAGTTCAACAAGGCCTCGCGGATGCAGTTCGGGGCGGACGAGAAGTCCGAAGCCGTTTCCGCCAGGGACAAGAACCTCTTCCAGGCCATGGCCGAGGTCTGCGCCAAAACAGGCCAAGGCTTCGTGGCCTACCAATGGCCAAAACCCACGGCCACAGGCGCCACGACCGAACTCTATCCCAAGGAATCCTTCATCAAAATCTACAAGCCCTGGGGCTGGATCCTCGGCGCGGGCCTCTACGTCGACGACGTCGAAGCCCAGATCGCAAACCTCGAATGGCTGGCCGTCTGGGTCTCCCTGATCATCCTGGCCGTGTCCCTGACCCTGGCCTATTTCCTCATGCGCTCCATCACCCGGCCGATCAACGCCATCGTGACCTACAGCGGCAAGATCTCCCAGGGCGACCTCGCCGCCGTCCTGTCCGGCGATTTCCACGGCGAAACCCGCCAGCTCAAGGATTCCATCGAGCGCATGGTGGATGATCTGAAATCCACCCTGAACGAGGCCAAGACCAAGGGCGCCGAGGCGGCCGAGGAAACCCAGAAAGCCCAGACCGCCATGCGCGAGGCCGAACAGGCCAAAAAAGACGCCGAAGCGGCCACCAGCCGGGGCAGAAAACAGGCCGCAGGAAAACTCGAGGACCTGGCCGCGCGGCTGACGGACGCCGCGGCCGAACTCTCCGCCCAGGCCGAAGACGCCACGCACGGAGCCGGGTACCAGCGCGACCGCATCCAGGAAGTCGCCGCCGCCATGCAGGAAATGAGCGCCACCGTCCTCGAAGTGGCCAAAAACGCCTCCACCGCCGCCGAAAGCTCGGATAAAGCCAAGGATCAGGCCCAAAAAGGCGCCGAAGTCGTCCGCAACGCCGTCGCCGCCATCGGACAGGTCCAGACCCAGTCCCTCGCGCTCAAGGAACAAATGGCCAAACTGGGCGAACAAGCCCAAGGCATCGGCGCCGTCATGAACGTCATCAACGACATCGCCGACCAGACCAACCTCCTGGCCCTCAATGCCGCCATCGAAGCCGCCCGCGCGGGCGACGCCGGTCGCGGCTTCGCCGTGGTCGCCGACGAGGTCCGCAAACTCGCCGAAAAAACCATGGCCGCCACCCGCGAAGTCGGCGCCGCCATCACCGGCATCCAACACGGCGCCCGCGTCAACGCCGAAAGCGTGGACGCCTCCGTCGCCGCCATCGAGGAAGCCACCTCCCTGGCCAAACGCTCCGGACAAACCCTGAGCGATATCCTCAAACTCTCCGAGCTCGCCTCGGACCAGGTCCGCTCCATCGCCACCGCCGCCGAGGAACAGTCCGCCGCGGCCGAGGAAATCAACAGGGGCATCGAGGAGATAAGCCGCGTGGCCCTGGAAACAACCGAGGCCATGGCCCGCTCCGGCCAGGCCGTGACCGAACTCTCCGGCCAGTCCCACATCCTCGAGGACATGATCGCCGATATGAAAAAAGATTGATCCCGGATCGTCTCTTTCCCCGGAAATAACGAAGCTCCCTGTTGACGCGGCGACAGGGGGCTTCTACTTTCCTTAGGCATAAGGAGACCGCCATGAAACGCAAAACCGCCGCGCTTTTCGCCGCCATGCTCCTTTTCGCCGCGCATTCCCTCGCCGCATCCGCGCCGGAATACTCCCCCGAGGATCGGCAAGCCCTGCGCGCCATCGCCCACGACGCCATCGCCGCAAAACTCGACGGTAAACCCTATTCGCTCCCCAAAAACCTCCCCGCGAAATTCCTCGAACCACGAGGCGCCTTCGTCACCCTGAAAAGAAACGGCCATCTGCGCGGCTGCATCGGACGCATCGTCTCAAACGACCCCCTCGCCGCGACCATCGCCGAAATGGCCCAGGCCGCCGCTTTCGAGGACCCGCGCTTCCCGCCTCTCGATCCCTCCGAATTCCCCTCCGTCGCCCTCGAAATCTCCGTCCTCACGCCGCCCGCCCCCATCGCCTCCATCCGGAACATCACCGTGGGCGTCCACGGCCTCATCATGCGAAACGGCCTCCACTCGGGATTGCTCCTCCCCCAGGTCCCCACGGAATACGGCTGGGACAAGATCACCTTCCTCGAAGAAACCTGCGCCAAGGCGGGCCTGCAACAAAACTGCTGGAAAGACCCGGCCACCCGGATGGAAACCTTCAGCGCCGAGGTTTTTTGACGGGCCTCGCGATATGCCTCCGGCGGCCAGAGGGGCGCCGCCCCTCTGGACTCCCCGCCAGGGGGATGATCCCCCTGGACCCCCATCGGCTGGGCGGTCAGGGAGGGGACGTCGCCAGGGCGGGCGAGCCGGGCGGTGGAGATTTGGGGAGAAAGCCGGACTGGTCTGGGCCCTCCGAACCTACTCTTGAGCATTTCAGAGGGAGCGGGCGGGGGATGGAAGCTCGCGGAGCCTCGCTCCCATCCCCCGCCCGCTCCCCTGAAATGCCCAAGTGAAGTCGCCATCGCGCTGTCGCGCGAGTTTTTGGAAGGGGGAGCGACGGGATGGGCGGGCGCGGTGGAAGGGGAGAAGACTGTAGCGGCTGAGCGGACAAGCGCTTGTTCGGGGCGGTCGCATGAACCGTGCTTTGCGATTTACGCATTCGTCCAAAGCGATTGGGAATAGAACCGGACTTGCGACGGTTCCAAAAGGAAAAATCCAAAAAAGTCGGGGCGCAAGCCCCGATGGCGACTGTTTCCGGAATTTTGAGGGCGGGGCGGCGGTGAGGGGGCGGCGCGCTTCGCAACGCTCTCTCACCGCCGCCCCGCCCTCAAAATTCCGGAAACGCTGCGACCGCGCCGCCGTGCGCGTCCGCAGCCTGCATCCCCTGCATCACGCGCGACAGGCTCACCTCCGCGCCGCGAAGCGAATACGAAAAGGTTTCGGGAAGGAGAGGGGGTCTGGGGGAGAGGGAACCCCTTTCCTCAAAAGGGGTTCCCTCTCCCCCAGCCGCCGGAGGCGCAACAACCATGACGACCATGAAAAGACGCGAGTTTCTCAGGCGCTGCGCGCAGGCCTGCGCATACGCGTGCGCGGCGGGATATGGCTTCGGGGCGTTGTCGCCGTCGCGGGCGGCGGCGCAGGGGGGGCTTTCGACCCTGGCGCTTCGCGAGGGGCCGCCGTCGCGCCGGTTGTCGCCGTATTTTTCCGCGGCTGGCGGCGGCGAGGTGGAGTGCGGCCTGTGTCCGCGCGGCTGCGTGTTGGCGGACGGGCAGCGGGGCGTCTGCCGGGTGCGGGAAAACGCGGGCGGCAAGCTGTATTCACTGGTTTACGGCAATCCCTGCGCCGTGCACATCGATCCCATCGAGAAGAAGCCCTTTTTTCACGTGTTGCCGGGAACGGAATCCTTTTCCATCGCCACGACGGGGTGCAATCTCGACTGCAAGTTCTGTCAGAACTGGGAGATATCCCAGGCCGCTCCCGAGGACGCGCCGTATTACGATCTGCCGCCCGAGCGGGTGGCGGCGCTGGCTGTGGAGGGCGGCTGCCGGTCCGTGGCCTCCACCTATGTGGAGCCGTCGATTTTCATGGAATACATGATCGACGTGGGCGCGGCGGCCAGGGAGCGGGGGCTTCTCAACGTGGAGCATTCCAACGGCTATGTGGCCGAGCGGCCGCTCAAGGATTTGTGCAAGGTCCTGGACGCGGCCTGCGTGGACTTGAAGGGATTCACCGAGGCGTATTACCGGGAGATGACGGGCGGGAGCCTGGCGCCGGTCCTGAAAACGCTCACGCGGCTGCGCGAAGCGGGCGTATATATCGAGCTGGTCAATCTCATGATCCCCGGGGCCAATGACGGCGACGCGGACATCCGGGCCATGTGCCGCTTCATCCGGGACGAGCTGGGGCCGGACACGCCGCTGCATTTCACCCGGTTTTATCCCATGTACAAGCTGCGGGGGCTGCCGCCCACGCCGGTGGAGACGCTCGACCGGGCGCGCGCGGCGGCCATGGAGGAGGGGTTGCGGTTCGTCTACGTGGGCAACGTTCCGGGCAATCCCGGGGAGAACACGTCGTGTCCGTCCTGCGGGGCGCTGTTGATCGAGCGGCGGGGCTACCGCACGAGCCTCAAGGAATTTCGGGACGGGAAATGCCTGAAGTGCGGCTATGTGGTCCCCGGGATTTGGACGCGGGGAGCATGAGCCCGGCGAACCCCGGCAGGCAGGCCGCGCCCCCGGCCAGAAGCGCCGCGCGCAGACCGAAAAGCGGCATGACGCCCAGGGTCAGGATCAGGGTCCCGCAGGCGGCGCCGAAGAGATCGACGGCGTAGACCCGTCCTCCGGCGGCGCCTTTCGCCTGCCCGGGCAGGCAGGCCGCCGCCAGGCAGAAATGCAGCCCCCCCAGTGCGCCGGTCAGGGCCGCGAGCGCGGCGAACGCGGCAACGGGCGCTACGTTTCCGGATACTTGGGACAGGCGCAGGAACGCCCAGACGCCCGCCGGGGCCAGGGCCATCAGGCCCTGCAATCCAAGAAGCGGGCGCAGGGGTGAATGAACCCGGTCAAGGACAGGGGCGGCGGTCAGCGCGCCGCAGGCCATGCCCGCCATCTGCGCGCCCACGATGCAGGCCAGGCTCCCGTACAGGTCGCCTTTCAGGATTTGAAAGCCCAGCATGAGGCCCATGCCCGAGGCCATCTGGGCGCAGCCCGCGCCCGCCACGCTCGAAAGAATCGCGAAAGCGCCGTAAGGAACGCCGTTTTTGGGACTTCGCAGGCAGGGGAGGGCGGCAAGCGCCCCCGCCGCCCCGAAAACCGCCCAGAAAACCCATTGCGGGACGCAAAGCGCGGAAAGATACGCCTGTTTCAGGGCGGGGCTCAGGGTCTGCGCCCACATGGCCAGGGCGGCCAGGAAGCAGACCGGCTCGAAATCCGTGTTGAGCCGCTCCCCGTTCTCGTCCCGGGCGAGGCGCTTTCGCAACATGGCCGCGCGCACGGGGCTCACGTGGTCGAAGATGAAATACTCCTGATAATACGCCGGGCTGATCCCACGCTTCGCGAGTTCGGCGGCCAATGCTTCCGGAGCGTCGACAAAGGCGCCGCACTCTCTGGCCAGAAAGGCCGCCCCCTCGCCCGGCAGGACCAAAACTTTCGAGAAGACGGCGCGCAGGCTGTCGTACAGCGCGCCAAGCAGCATCCGCCGCCCCGGCCCCAAGGCCGCCGCTTCCGCCGGAACCGTAAAGGCGAAGACGCCGTCCGGCGCCAGAATCTCCTTCACCCGCCGGAAGAATTCCACCGTGTAGAGCCTGTTGGCTTGGGCGCTGCGCGGTTCCCCGGCGGTCAGGATGACCACGTCGTACGGACCCTTGGTCTCCCGCGTAAAGGCCGCCGGATCCTCGTCATGCGTCGCGACCCGCCCGTCCTCAAGCGCCCGCGCATACCCGGCCCCGGCATATCGCCCGGCCAGGCGCATCACCCCCGCGTCCCGCTCCACCACGTCCACATGCCGCACGCCGGGATGCCGCAAAATCTCCTCCAGCAGATTCGAGCCGCCGAGAAGCAAGACCCGCCCAGGCGCCGGATGCTGCAACATGGCCGGATGCGCCCCGTACTCCGCCGATTGCGCGTCCGGCCATGTGAACAGCCATTCCCCGTTGGCGAAAAACGAAACCTGTCCTTCCCGGCCCGTCACGGACAGGCTGTTGTACGGCGTGTCCGCCGCCGCCAACACGTCCGGCCCGTACCGCCAGACGTCCAGCGCATGGGAAATCCGTCCCTGCGCCGCCAAAGCCCCCAGCCCCGCGACCGCAAGCGCCGCGCCCGCATACCCGGCCGCCCGGAATCCGCTCCCCGCCCGGACGCGGCTCCAGGCGAATGCCGCCGCCCCCAGAACGCACGCGCAAACCGCCATCGACGCGATCGGACGCCAGCCCCACATGGCCGCCACATAAGCGAACGCCCCGCCAAACGCCGCGCCCGCCGCCTCCGCCGCATACGCTCGCCAGGCGCTTTTCCCCCCGGCCGACAAGACCGCCCAAAACGCCGCGAATCCCACACCCGAAAACACGCAAAACGGTCCCACCGCCGTAAACGCCGCCAAAGCCGCATCCCCCAGGCCCACGGCCTCCCCTGCGCCCACCCCCAACGCCTTCCCGGCCAGACTCGTCCAGACAAGCGCCCAAAGAAGCCCCAACCCCATCCCCACAAGACACCACGCGCCGGCTTTCGCCGCCTCCACCCGCCGCAATGCCGCGCCGGACAACCATCCCCCCGCCGCCGTCCACAAGAGCCAGCCCGACAACGCCAGCCCCGCCGCCAACTCGTCGCCCCCGCAAAAGCCAAGCAGCGCCCGCAAGGCCGCAACCTGCCCCACGGCCGCCCCGAAGCCCACGGCCGCCGCGCTCAAGACCCCGAAACGGATGACATGTCCCATAACCGTCAGATAGGAAACGAGGCCTCGCGCGTCAACGCGTCGCGCCGCCAGCGCAAAGGGCGCCCGCGGCGGCCGGAGGTTTCCGCCGGGACGTTCCCCGGCCTTGCGGCAGGGCGGCAGGGCGAGAGGTTTTTTTTCACAATCCCCTTTGTTCTCGGGGATTGCGGTCATTCCGTTCGGGGGGGAAGGTTCAGGGCGCGGCGTTTGGGCCGCGAGGCTGGATTGCGAAGGGCGCCGGAGCCGCCCTGGGCGGCCTTTCCGTGATTTCGCGGAAAGGCCGCCTGGCTACGGGATTATCGCGGACCGGGGGCGTCCCGGCCAACTTCGCGGGTCATACGGCGGCTTCGCCGGATTCGCCGGTGCGGATGCGCACCACCTCCTCGACCGGGGAAATGAATATCTTGCCGTCTCCCACTTCGCCCGTGCGGGCGGCCTGTTGCGCGGCTTCCAGAGCCTCCGCGACATGTTCGTCGGCGACCACTACCTCGATCTTGACCTTGGCCACGAAATCCACCTGGTACTCCGCGCCCCGGTAGATCTCCGTGTGGCCGCGCTGGCGTCCGAAACCTTTGACCTCGGTTACGGTCATGCCCTTGACGCCCATGGATGAGAGGGCTTCCTTGATCTCTTCGAGCTTGAAGGGCCTGGTTATGATTTCTATCTTTTTCATGATGTTCTCCTTGATCGGCTCAGTTCTGGTAGGCGCTTTCGTTGTGCTCGCTGGTGTCCATTCCGCTCTCCTCGGCGTTAGGCGCAAGCCGCAGGGGAGAGAAGGCGTTGACGGCCTTGAGAATGGCGAAACTGACGATGAAGGCATAGGCGCCGACGACCGCGACGCCCAGCGCCTGGGTCCCGAAGAAGGCGGGATTGCCGTGGAAAAGGCCGTCCGCGCCCGCCGGGTTGACTTCCAGGCTGGCGAAGAGCCCCAGCAACAACGTGCCGCTCAGACCGCCCACCCCATGGATGCCGATAACGTCCAGGCTGTCGTCGTAACCGATGCGGGCTTTGGCCATGACGGCGAGATAACAGATGAGGCCGCCGAGAGCGCCGATGCAGATGGCCGCGTTGGGGCCGACGAATCCGGCGGCGGGGGTGATGGTGGCGAGGCCCGCGATGGCCCCGGAAGCCGCGCCCAGGGTGGTGGGCTTGCCTGTTTTATACCATTCCGCCGCGGTCCACGAGGCCATGCCGGCCATGCCGCCCAGGTGCGTGGCCACGAAAGCCGTTCCGGCCAAGGCGTTGGCCGCCAGGGCGCTGCCGCCGTTGAAGCCGAACCAGCCGAACCAGAGCAATCCCGTGCCGAGCAGGGTCATGGGCAGGTTATGGGGAATGAAGGCTCTTTTGCCGTAATCCTTGCGCGGGCCGATGACCAGGATGGCGGCCAGAGCGGCCACGCCACAGGTCAGGTGGACCACCAGGCCTCCGGCGAAATCCAGGACGCCGAGGCCGCCAAGCCAGCCGCCGCCCCAGATCCAATGGCAGACGGGGTTGTAGACCAGAATCGTCCAGAGAAGGCTGAAGGCCAGGAACGGGCCGAATCGCACCCGCTCGGCGAAGGCGCCGGCGATGAGCGCCGGGGTGATCACAGCGAACATGCACTGGTAGATCATGAACACGATCTGGGGCACGGTCGTCGCGTAGACCGGGCTCGGCGCGGCGCCCACGCCCATCAGGGCGAAGAGCGACAAGTCGCCGGTCAGGCCTGCCACGTCCGGACCAAAGGCCATGCTATAGCCGATGTAGACCCATTCCAGGCTAATGAGGGAAATCATGATGAAACTTTGCATGATCGTGCCGAGGACGTTTTTGCCCCGGACCATGCCGCCATAGAAAAAGGCCAGTCCTGGCGTCATGAGAAGCACCAGACCGGCCGACGCCAAAACAAAGGCGGTGTCGCCGCTTTGAATCATACCATACCCCGTGAAATTGCCGGCGAAACAAGAACCGGATGGTCCCGCGCCGCCGTGGTTGCCGCCATTCGGACGCCCGGCTCTCCCCAGAACCGGACATCCGTTCCCTTGCCAATGTTGTAAAAATTTATGGAATGAAGCGAGAAATGAACCACAATAAATACTGTGTGAAGAGACGCCGTGTCAACGTATTCCCCCTTCCTTCAAGGGGAGAACGTCGTATGATCCTCCGCGCCTGTTGCTTGTTTCAAAATTGTCGGGGACGGCGGCGCCTGCGCGGTCCGTTGGAGAAGGCCAGACGCTCGCTTGTCGAAAACGTAGAGGGGCGCGGGCGCAGCTTTCGCTTCTTTGATCCTCTTGCGCGCAACATGGCGAAATGGGTTGCGAACTCCGGGGTTAAAAGGCAGGTTGACCGCGCCGCGAAGCGAATATGAAAAGGTTTCGGGAAGGAGAGGGGGTCTGGGGGA
>CALGYO010000009.1 GCA_937934715.1 uncultured Desulfovibrionaceae bacterium
GCGGGGATATCCTCACCTTCGCGGGAGACGGGCAACCATCCAAGCGGACGCGGGGCCGCAGGCGGGGATATCTTCACCCTCGCGGGAGACGGTCTTGACGTTGCGAACAGGACGGATGCGCGGAGCCCAGGCCTTACGGACGCATGGGAGAGGAAGGCCATTTCCGCAAGCGATTGCCGGCAAGGGGAGAAAGAGGTCTTTGCGCATTCGAATCATATCGGGATGCGCAAACCGGCTACGGAAACCCGGAGACGGCCCTTCTCGCCACGGAAGGGCGTACGGGACGGCCAAACCGGCAGGTTGCGCCGCATGGCGCATGCAAAACGGGGACGAGGCTGGAGGCCACGTCCCCGTCAATGTGGCGTACATTCCGCTGCGCTTGAGACGGTCATTGGTCAGGCCGCTCTGGGTGGCATGCGGGCTGGGCGCCGACAGTTGGCGGACAGCGCGGCCGCGAACCGTGATGAACGGACCGGAGCCGTACGCATGGCAAACAACGATAAGCGCGTGACGCTAGAGCAACAACAAGACTCCCATGTTGTTGGCCGCATCCCGCACCGTCCATGTATACTTTGTACTTTCAGGCTGCTGGTTCCCAGCGGCGTCGATTCCCAAGACCGCCAGCGTGTGGCTTCCGGTCGCCAGGTTCGACAGGGTAATTTCCTTGGAAACGTCGATCGCCGCCGACCATGCGCCGCCGTCAAGACGGTAACGATATTTGACGACGTCGGCGCCGGAGACGGTTATCGTTGCGGTCTTCAGGGATGTGGAGAGCAACGGAGCGCCCGAAAGCGTCACGGACACCGGCGGCATTCTGTCCACTGTCCAGGCGGTCGTCGTCGGCGTTGTTTGCCAATTCCCGACCGCGTCGCGGGCCAGGACCGAGACGCTGTGGTCGCCCTCGGACAAGCCGCTCAGGCTTATTTTCGTGGCTATGTCGCGTTCGGCGCTCCACTCGCGTCCATCCAGACGGTATTTGTAATGGCTAGCCCTTGCGCCGGAAACGGTCAGGACGAGAGTGGTGAGGCGCGTGGGCTGAGTGGGCGCGCCGGTCACGACGGCCGTCGGCTCAGACGCGTTCACGGTCCAGCTGACCGTTGAGGGGGTGGCTTGCCAGGAATCCCATTGGTCGCCGCCCACGATATCAAGAACGTGCGGCCCGTTTTGCAGGAACAGGGTCAGGGGCGTTCCCAATGAAAAGGCCTCGCTCCAGGATCCGCCGTCGAGACGGTATTTGTACTGGGTCGTCGCGGCAGAGCCAAGCACGGCGAAGGCGTAGTTGAACCGGTCGCTCTCCGCATCCGGGACGGAGGAGAGGCTTGCCCGCAATGCCGTCGGCTGGCCGACGTGTATGAGGAATTTACCCGCGTCGGCTACATAGACATTGCCTGCGGCGTCAACGGTCAATCCGCTGATAGTACCGAATTTCCCAGAAAGTCCTCCCCAATAGCCCACAAACGTCCCATCCGCGGCGTATTTTTTGACGGCGCCGTACTCGGAGGCGGTATAAATATTCCCTTCGGCGTCCGTGGCTATTTGTGTGGCGTAGGCCTGGGCGTAGTCGATATATCCCTTGCCCCATTCGGACAGAAAAATACCCTCCGAGGAGAACTTTTGGGGTAAGCCGGCGCTATCCGCCACATGAACGACGTCGTCGGGCCCCACTGTGACGTCGATCATGCCGTTGAAAAGACCTGGGCCTTGGCCGTAGCCGCCAAAGGAGGTCAAGAAGGCGCCGTCGCCGGTAAATTTCTGGATTCGACGGTGGAAATTGAAGGAGGACGCCTCCGCGACATAGACATTGCCGGAGGAGTCCGTAGCGAGGCTGGCAAGATTGCTGAACTGTCCATCGCCGCCGCCGGAACTCCCCCAGGCGGACTGGAACACGCCGGATGCGGAGAATTTCTGGACGCGGCTGTTTCCCGCATCGGCCACGTAGATCGACCCGTCCGGCGACGCGGCGATGGCGACCGGGGCGTCGAACTGTCCTTGACCAGTTCCCTGCGACCCCCATTTGGCCAGGAGCGCGCCTGTCGGGGAGAATTTCTGAACGCGGTTGTTGGCGCCATCCAGCGCATAGACATTGCCCTGGGCGTCCAGGGCGATGTCGCTGACGCTCTTGAATTGCCCGTCGCGCGTACCGTACGCCCCAAGGACATCAAGGACGGCGCCGCTTGAAGAAAACTTCTGGACCCGGTGGTTGCCGCTGTCCGCGACGTAGACGTTGCCGGAGGCGTCCTCGGCCACGCCCGACGGATGTTCGAATTCCCCCTCGGCCGAGCCTTGACTCCCGAATTTTCCCACGAACGATCCGCTCGTGGTGAATTTTTGGATGCGGTGGTTGTTCCGGTCCGCCACGTAGACAGCGCCGGATGGTCCGGCCGCCACCGCCGCGGTCATGTCGAACTGCCCGTCTCCCGAGCCCGCCGAGCCCCATTCGCCTAAGTTCGCAAGGGCCGCTGAAACCTTCCAGATGGTGTTGAACTCGTCCCAGGTCACATAAATGTTTCCAGCGCCGTCCACGGTTACGGAGGTGCCGGAGGATGGGAGGTCGCATTGGTAGAGCCCGGTGGAGGAAAAGCGTCTGACTGATCTTGCCCAATCAGCGACATAGATCCTGCCGCTGCTGTCCAACGCCACGGATTTTAGGGATTGGAACTGCGAACTCCCGGCGCCGTAGCTTCCGAACGCGGACAGGAACGCGCCGTCCGCGGAAAACTTTTGTATGCGCGCGTTGCCCGCATCGGCCACGTACACGTCGCCGGACGGGCCGACAGCCAGGCCAGCCGGATTATTGAACCGCCCCTCGCCGGACCCCAGGCTTCCCCACATCCGCACGAACGTTCCATCCGGGGAATACTTCACGACGCGGTTTTCGCTGGCCTCCGTGACATAGACGTTTCCGGAGGCGTCCACGGCGACCGCGCGGGGGTCGGGAAGGGGGACTGGACCGAAAAAGCTGAAGGCAAGGGTCTGGTCCGTGTCGGGCCTGGACGTGGATACGGTCCAGGCGCGCGTCGTGGGCTGAACCTGCCAGTTCCCGGCCCCGTCGCGGACCTCGATGGAAAGAACATGTTCGCCGTCGCTAAGATTTTGCAGAAGAAGCGGGGTTGCGACGCCGATGGAATCGGACCAGGACGACCCGTCCAGGGACCAGCGATAATGGGAGATCGTTCCGTTTTCATCGTCGATGACGATTTCGGCGATGGTGGAATTGGTCGTTCCAGCCGGCGCGCCGGAGAACGTGGCGCTTTCGGGGGCGACGGTATCGACGGTCCAGGAGATTGAGGTGGCGGCGTCGACGGATTGCCATTGTCCTTCGTCGTTTTTGGCCAGCAAATCCAGCCTATGCGGGCCATCGGCCAGACCGGAATAGGAAATCGGCACGCTCACCGGGATTTCATCGCTCCAGGCGCCGTCGTCCAGGCGATATCTGTAGGCCGCGATCCGGAAGCCGCCTACCGTGATGACGCCAGAGGTGAGCGACGTCATCGAGGAAGGCGTCCCGTACGCCACGGGCAGGATGATGTCTGTCGAGCCGCCGCGCACGCAACGGACGCGGGCGTCATGATACGTGGACCATCCCAGGTCCTCGTCGCCGGTGGATAACCTGATGATGAATGGCTTCCCGGGAGCGTCTACGGTTGAGGAATAGAACCAGTTGCGGATCTGACCATCCGCGTTGAACAGGGGGTCTATGGTCGGAAGGCGTGAAAAATCGAGCAGGCTCTCCAGTTCCTTTTTGTTGGGCAGCCGCCAATCCGTTTTCCCGGCCGTGGCGCTGTTCTCGCACCAGGACAGCGCTTCCTTCCAGTACATGGAGGAGGCGCTGGAGTTTTGTTCCCAGGTCAGCCCCGTCGTTTGGTCCGTGATGGAGCCGTCGCCGTTGTCCGTGAAGGACGGCGCGGGGAGCGAAGCGCCGCGAACGCAGCGGACCGAATGGGAGTCCAGTTGGGATACGGGCTCCGTATCCCCGTTGGCATGATAGACCCAGAATCCCAGTTGATTCACGAGATAACGCGTTGAGGAATAGTACGGGGAGTTTTGTGCTCCCGTCATGGGGTTGTCAGGATCGGCCAGCAAGGACTTATCCATGACGCTCAGGTACTCCAGGATGGCGGGCACGCGCCAGTCGTCGGCCCCATGCCGGTCGCTGTATTCACAAAACGCACGGGCGGAATAGTAATCCCCCCCGGAAGACGGAGCGGGCGTCTCGATTTCCCAGATCAGGCCAGTGTTCAGGTCCGTGATCGTCCCGTCGCCGTTGTTGCGAAAGGACAGGGCCAGACCCATGTGGTAGTTGCCGTCCTGGCCGTAGAATTCCTCCCCCGGCTTGGGGCAAGGGATGCGTTCCGTGTACGAGTAGCACTCCTGCCTTCCGGTCGAGGGCAGAACATAGGCCAGGACTGAGGAGGCCGAAAACAGCATTCCGGCAAGGAGAAGGGCGAGCATGGCAATAGCATACAATTGACGTCGACGGGCGCGACATCGAGAAGGCGTATTCATGGGGCCTCGCTTGGGCTATGCCTGTGTGGTGGGAAGTGATGCGCTATCGGTACTCCAGCATGTTTTCTTCATACAATCGTTGATCCCTTGATGAATGCCGACTCATGAAGCTGAGCAATTATCAAGAAAAATAGGAAATTGTCAACACAAATAGATTCACAGGATTATGATAGATGAAATTGAAGTCAAATTTAATGAGAATCAGTGACCCATAAACCATTGTTGTGGAAAAATTCGTGCAAAGTTCAATGGAGTGCATATGTTGCGAATATGCCTGATGACTTGACGAGTCGTAACCCGTTCGTAGCATTGATCAATACGATTGGAGCAAGGACTTTCGCATGTTTGAATTGGAAAATTGCATTCATGTCAGGCTATTATTGTATTGTTAGCAATGGAGGGATGTCATTGCTCCGTGTCTTAATAATGCGGCAGAACGCTATGTCTTTTGTGATATAATAAAGCGCCATGTCGCTAGGAGTCGGCAGGATATATTTAAAGCTATCCATTCTGAATCGGTTTCTATGTGTTTGGCGTGAGATTCAGTTCGTGAATATGACATGTGGGCGAGTATGTCACAATGCGCAAGGCCCTGCCGTGGCATTGTCGACCATATGCGGTCTCGCCAGGGCGTCACGTGGAGATTTTGGAAACAAGACGAATCGAATAGGGTCGCAGCTGTGCGCCGAAACGAGCGTACTGATCAGACGTTGCGATTCAGTCGCCAACCGCAATGCTGCGTCAAGGCCTGTGATGCGGCGCATGAGCGTCACGAGGGGGCGGTTCCCCGTCGGGGGGGGAGGGGCTGGACCTGCCCGTAAATAATCCAGCAAGGACTTTTCATCCGCCTCGTTCACTCCTCCCCTTGGCGCTGCCGCTGGCGGCGGCATCCCCTTGCCGCGTCTGCAATGTTTCTTTCCTGAGTGAACGAATGCGCCAACATGAGGCGCTGGCCTCCACGGCATTCACCAGCCAGCGCCGCGTGATCTCCTTTTCATCCTTTCAACCGCCACGCCTGCATAACCGGCATGGCTCAGCCGTTGTTGCGAGGGCGCGATCAAGCGGAATGACCAGCCGTTTGCGCCCCCTGGCTAGCTTTCATCTTCCGCCAGGACGAGAACCTGGTCGCCGGGGGCGAAGGTCACGACCTCGGATTTGGCCGGATTGAGCCTGACGCCGTAATTGACGGCGGGGTCTGTGGCCGCGGCGCAGACGCGCCAGCCGAGAGCCGTTTCTCCGCGGAGCGAGGCCGCCTGGATCACTGTCGCGAAGTTCACGGATCGGCCTTCCAAGACATACAACGACGCGGGCTTGAGATAGAGCTCCGCGCCCTCGGCCCTGAATAACTCCTCGAAAACCTGGAGCAAAGAAGGATTCTCGCTGATTTGGGCGAGCATCATGCTTAAAAGCCGGTCGCTGACGATGAAGTCATCCGCCCTTGCCACCTGGGCCAGGGCATGGTTTCGATCGTCGAGTATCTGGGTGGTGATGGGGAAGCGCTTGCCAAGCGTATCGGCGATAGCCCGCAAGTGAAGCAGGATGGCCAGGGTTTGCGCGTCGGCGCGCTGCAGCGGCAGGCTCGGATCGCTGAAGACCATGACATGGTCGAAATCCTGCGGCGCAAGTTCCCGCAAGATGGCTGGATCAGAAACATCCGCAATTTTGCCTTCCACCGACATATTACGCAGGTTCATCGGCAAGTCCGCGCCTATAATGAACGCCGGAGCCACGATGATGGCCTGGGAACCCGGAGCGGCGTATTCGTCGATGCTGGTGAGGAAGAGCGGTCCCAGTTGATTCCATCCCAGAATGAGCAACCGTTCGCGCAGAGGAGGCCGAGGCTTGCTCCGTATTATGGCCAACTCGTCCACGTCGTGGGCGGCGTAATCTTCCATGGATATCGCACTGTCATCCTCGGCGATGCAGATTAGGGCGTCGCCGGTTCCAAGGACCGTGTCCTTCGGCGGGTTGAGCTGCACCTCCCCCGAGGCTGTAAACACGCCCATCGCCGAAACCTTGCCCATGCCCAGCGCGACGTTGCCATACCGTTCGCCTTCCAGGCGCTTGTCTTTAAAGATGTAGATTTCGTCTCCCGAGAAGTCCAAGAGATCGGCGATAACAACCGACAGTCCTGGTTGGCGGCATGTCTGGGCCATGATCCGGGCAATGACGCCTCCGGCTGAGATAAAAACGGCTCGGCCCGCTCCAGCTATCTTGGCGGCCGAGATATTGCGTTCGTTGCGAAGCGCCGCAGCCACGCTCGGTCCTGGGGAAACCCCTTCAAGGCTGCGCGTGAGAGAGAGCACGGTCTTGAGCGCCGCCGTGTCCGGATCGTCGCTTTCGTCGGCGATGATCACAATGGATTTGGCGGAAGCGGGATTGATGATGCGAAGGTCATCGGGGTCCATGGGGTCGCCTGTACGGCAGACGAGCTTGCCACCCCGTGGAAGCGCTACTTTTTCACGCAGCTCGTCTTGCATTTCGACTTTGTCCCTTGGGGCGAGTATGGTAATGCAAAACGACCCCTGGCTTTCATTGGCCAACGCAAGTTCTGAGATTACGTAGAAAATGTGCGGCGACCAGCCAAGAAGCACGGTGTGTCCGCTTTCGGCCACCAAGGACCGGCCCTTTCGCAATTCCTCGAGTCGAGCCTCCAAGCCGGTGGTCAGGACGCCGATGAGGCTGCTGAAGATGAAAACGCCTCCTGCGGTGACCAAGAGCATCAGTGCGAGATAGCCCCAACCGCCGCTATCGCCGGCCAGCGTCCCGGCGTCCATAAGACGCATGAGGTTGCCCCACATCAGCATCGGCAGAGGGGGGGACTCCGGAGCCAAATCAAGGCTGAAAACCAACGCCGAAGCCAGAATGACAATGATGGCGGAAATCAGGAAGAGTCCCAGAATCAATGCTCCGGCCCCCCGGGACATAAAGGCGTCGAACCGATAACGCAGCCTGTCGCGCACGCTTAACTGATGCATGGACTCCTTCCTTGAATTGAAGTTTTACCACTTCCAGCGCCCGATCAGAGGGTGAAGTTCTTTCAAGTAATTAAGCCATAACCATCTGTTCGCGCAAGTCATTTCATTGTCATGATGACTTCAATAAGCGATCGATGTGGAGAGCAATGGTTGTTTTTCGAAAATCACGCCTGTACATAATCTAGAAGCAGTTTCATTGCGCTCCAAGCATTCAAAGGCAGCTTGGAATTGTTCCATAAAAAGGCACATAGAGCGTGTTGTCCAATGTCGAAATTACAGGGATGAATACACTTACTCTTCTTTGCATCCTTTCCATGACGTATAGATTACCAGGATAGAGTGTGAAAAGTTCAAGGATAATACGGTGAAAATCGCTCCTGCAACGTATCGATCGATCTCCGGAACGTATTTTTCAAGACCGTGAATTGCGTCGATTGTGACGTCCTCCTCGCGACGATGAAGAAAAAATTCGTCATTTTCACTGACAGAGGGAATGGAACGCCAAGCGCCGCCTTTCCAGTGGAGCCGGGGTGGACCTGCATGCGCGCGACGTTCTCACGGGCCCCTCTGGCGGCGCGGCGGCTCTGCCGCATCGACGTGCGACATGCGTGAATACGGGGCCGAGAGCTCCATGGCCCGGGCGAGCGGCGTGCCCTTGCGACTCGCGCTTATGCATGCAAAAGAACATGAAACAACAGGTTTTCTTGCGGATGGACAGTTCTCACGGGCATGACTCAGGGAGGGCGACGGACGCGGCCCGCTCCATCTCGACCTTCACATAATTGAGCAGTTCGCGCCCGAACCCTGGATGCGCGCGCACCTGTTCCACATCCAGGGGGACGGCGAGCCGCATGAGCCGGAGCATGTCTCCGTCCGGCGCGTCATGAGGCCAGATGCCGACGAAAAAAAATCCCGCCTTTTCCGCCCATTCGCACAGCAAAGGAGTGACCGGCTGGGCCAGCGGCAGATCGAGCGAAATCGCCTCGGCCCCGGCGATCTCCGTCAAATCGATTGCCGCCCTGAGTATTTCCGGCCATTGCCGCGCATCGGCGCGCTCGATCCGGATGGCCCCCTTAAGAAGCCCAACGTCAAAAGATACCTTGTAATTCCCCGGGCCCGCGCCTTGGCTTGGAGGGGCCAGGGTAAGGGAACGGCCGAACTGCGCGTAGATTCGACCCACGATGTCCCGATGGCGAAGCGGAACATGAATCGCGGCTGCTGGCGGGGCATGCAGATACAGAAAACAATGCAGGAAGGATTCCCGCTGGGGCGGGACGTAATCCAGGCTCATGCCCTTGAACGCCTGGGGCGGGCAGCCCCCCAGATCCAAGCCACAGGGCTTGGCCCCGAACGCAATCGCTTGTCGCTGACTGTAGACATGGCTCGTGACCGGATTGAACGAAATTCCGAACAGCCCCATTTCCTTGGCCTTGTCGATAAGCGCCCTTGTCAGGTCGCCCATGAGCCCGCGCCCTCGATGGGCCGGCGAGACCACCAGCATCGCCATCTCGGCCATGGGTGCGGAATGCGGACGCAACAACCCGTTATGCCCCGCCACCTCGCCGGTTTCGGTTACGGCCACATAGCTGACAAGTTGACCAGCGCCGACCAGATGAACAAGGCCCTCGGGACGGTAAAAGGCTTCATTCTTGTAGGAATAGCCGTAGGCCAGCCAGAATATCCGGGTCACCTGCAGGGCCTCGTCCGGCCGCATGGGGCGAATGACATAGTCGTGGGCCAAAGCTTGCGGAATCTCCGCCAAAGACCCCGCCGGTATCGGCTCGGCCGCCCGGGGCAACCGCTTAACCAGACACAACCCCTTTCCCTGCCGGCCGTGATTGACCCAGTGAACCTCGTCAGCGGCATGGTGGATGAGTTTCAGCCCCAGGCCCCCCGGGCTGGGGGTTCCGGATGCATGGTTCGCCCGCTCAAGCAGGGAGGGATCAAAGGGCAACCCCTGGTCATGAAATTCCAGGCGGAGTTCCCCTCCCCCGATTTCGCCGCTGACGATCACCTCGCCGGGGATGTTCCCGGGGTAGGCATGATCGCGAATATTGAGAAAGGCCTCCTCTGTGGCCAGCTCCAGAGCCAGGATCTCTTTCGGAGTCAACCCCGCGATGTTCGCCAAGTCCCGGACATGATCCTGGGCCATGGGCAAGAAACGACTGTCCGCCGGAATGCGCAACTGGGTATTGAGGGATTCAGGCATGAATCTTCATATCCATTCGATGCTACCGCGTCCATATTCCGAAACGATGTCGGGCATGATCGGTTGAAATTGTTCAGAGTTACAGGGATAGCGCGGGAGTGGATAAAGGTCCTACAGACGCTTTAGCTGTTGAAGATTTGTGGAATCGCCCCAGCTATTCGGATGCTATGGACCACGCCTTGTTGACCGCCCGGAGGTCCCATTTTGCCGGGCAAGAGCGCGCCGCATCCGGTTTCCCTGTTGGGAGCGGCTGTTGGGAGCGGACATGAAAAAAGCCCCCGGTTCACGATGAACCGGGGGCATGCATGTGCGGCGGGCAAACCCTGCGAATGAGGACCAGGAACAGTCTTCACGTCTGATCCGCAAGCTCCGTCCGTGAGCGTAGTTTCAGCCGATTATATCTCCATTCGCCGGGTTAAGGTCCAATGCTGGACGCAATATTGTGTTCATTCTTCAATCATAAACCCATCGTCTTCATCGTCGTCAGATTCGTTGTCTTCAATTTCAGCCAAAAGCGTTTCTATTTCGTCGGCTAGATCATAAAGACGCTGGCCGTACAATTCAAATTCATCCGGTGACTTTTCTTCCAAATGATCAGCAACCTCTTGAAGAATGATGGAAGATCGTGACATTTTCTTTTTATTAGAACTGTTCATGCTGAACAACTCCCTTTGTGGAAAATCCTTGTTATCTTACAAAAGCGCCGTAGCCGTTATTCTGGAATGCCGTTTAACAAGATCATCTTCTTGCCGCAAGTCCAGAAACTCCAGGAGCGGGGTCGGCAGTGGTGGCAAGATTGAACGTCCCGGCCCTTTGCCTGTAGCATGGCGGATTCCAGGACTTGGCCCGCCTTCATCAGGACGCGCCCGGCGCGGGCGAGAAGCTGGTCCATGTCCCAATCAGGATTGATTGTGGCGTGGGCCTCTCAGCCAGCCTCGGAACCCTTTTGGTTGGGTGTTGGGAATAGCGCTGGGAATGAAAAAGGGCTTACGGGAGTGAATCCTGTAAGCCCTTTGATTTACTTGGCGTCCCCAAGGGGGGGTGAACCCCTGTTATCGGCGTGAGAGGCCCCGGCCTATTACGGTAACATGCTGATGATATGGCTCAATAGAATTCATCAAACGCAGAGTTCTCACC
Organism: uncultured Desulfovibrionaceae bacterium; assembly: GCA_937934715.1. Taxonomy (GTDB): domain Bacteria; phylum Desulfobacterota; class Desulfovibrionia; order Desulfovibrionales; family Desulfovibrionaceae; genus CALGYO01. The sequence continues at coordinate 10,831 of CALGYO010000009.1, forward strand.
AAAACCGTTTCCAAGCCGTTTCCGCGTCGCCTGCCGCTTCCAACCCGTTGCAAGTCCTTGGGCGTGTCAGCCCGGAAAGCCAGTCTGGAAAACCTGCGAAAGTTGCTATTCCCGCTAATACCCAATGAAAACAGCGCATTGTCATGGCTAATGTGTGGCTAAAGACCGTCCATACCCGAACGTCAGGGAGCTTTGCCCGTTGCGATGCTTGTATGTGGACCTATCGGCTTCGGCATGGTCCTCAGATTGCGCTGGCCTATATGGCCGCAATCCTGTCCGGGGTGATCCTCATCCATCACGCCTTGGGCTTCTGGTTCTGGACAGCCGCGCAGGACCGGGACGGACGACGAAATATGGCCGAACCGTTTTTGCCGGATATGGGCCGCCGTTATTCTCGTGACCGGGATTCCGGCCCCGGCCTCAGACTGGATCGACCAAGCTTGATGCGATCAATTTAAGCGATCGACGATGATGCAGGCAAATGAAGCCGATGCCACACAGGACGCCGGTCGATCTGAACTGGCGTCAGGGGACGGGATGTGGACAAGCGTGCGGACCAGGGTTTGAGCGTCGAATTGCCCGATTCAGAGTTAACCTTCTGCCAAGGTATTTCTTCAGACAGCCGTTCGCTTATGCTCTTGACAAGGAAAGTCCCAAGACGGCATGTTTATAATTCAGCTATGAAATTTTCATCCGATAACGTCCCTGTTCCCGAGCCCAGGTCAGGCCGCCGCGCGAGCATTGATTATGACTCCGAGACAGTCAGGCGCATCCTCGACGCGGCCGAGACGCTCTTTGCCGAAAATTGCTTCGCCGGAACCCGGGTGGATGACATCGCGGCTAAGGCCGGAGTCAACAAGGCCACCCTCTATTATCACATCGGCGGCAAAGAGAAGATCTACGAGGTCGTGCTCTATCGGCATATCAAAACCTTCGCGGACGCCCTGGAGAAACGGCTTGAAGGCTGCGACGAACCAGTCGAGGGGCTGTTAGAGGTCATTCGGCACCACGCCGAAGTATCCGCCTCCGACGACAGAGCGGCCCGAACGGTGGCTCACGAGCTCGCTGGGGGATCACCCCGGATGACCCCAGCCATCGTGGCCCAGTACGCCCGCATCTACGCAGTCACGGTCCACTTCATGGCCTCCGGAGCGGCCTCTGGCCGCTTGAGGACGATCAATCCGGCCCTGGCGCATCTCTTACTGGCTGGGCCGCTTTTCGTCAGCGTCATCAACCGGCCCTTACGCCCCATGCTTTTCGATCACGAACTGCTCAAGGACCAGACCAAACCCGATCTGGAAGAGTTGACCGCGTTTTTGGAGCAGGTCGTCCGGGACTTCCTGGCCCTCCCTCCCAAGGATTGAACAGCCTCGCCGACTGATTCTTCGCATTCCGCATCAGCGTCGCCCTCTTCAAATCCAGTGCGCCTCGCCTCCTGGGAGTTCCCGGCGGGAGGCGTTTTATGCGCCATTGAGACCTGTAAGCATGGCATGGCGGCTATTGACAGGCTTGGTCAGTGGCGGCTATATTTTTTAACAATGGGGATTTGTGCGGCTTGTTCCTCATGGAAGTCGGCGCATGAGGGGCGATAGGAATGTGCCTCGTTTGGGTTGGCCTTAGGCGCAAATTTATAGCGGCTTATTATACTAACTAGTTGGTTAGCACAGGTGGAACGTTCCTATAGCCTGTGCGACCAGCGCCCCAGGAGGATGTCGCCTCATGCTCATTGATCGCGAATCAGCCCTGGCCGTGGCCGAACCGCTCGTCAAAGCCTGGAACGAACGCCGGGAATCCAGGCTGCTAGACCTACTGAGAGACGACATCGTCTTCAGAAGCCCGCTTTTGCATCAACTCTACCATATTCAAGAGGGAGAAATCAGGGGCAAGAAAGACCTCGCGCCCTATCTTGGCCGCATCCTCATGGAATTGCCCCACACAAAGTTCTCCATAAAAAACATATTCTTGGGCATGAACGGTTTCGTTTTGGAATTTGTTTCCATCTTCGAAAAAACCGTTATCGGCGTCTTCGACCTGGATGATCAAGGTAGGATCTCAGGCTGGAGCGCCTATTTCGACTCCCTTGATCTTCCTTGATCGCTTGATGGAAAAACCCCGAATCCCTGCCAGATAAGGAGCGTCCCATGTCCGATCCCGACTTCGGCTGTCCTGATCTGAACGCCCATTTGAAGACCCTGGCCGACAACGATCTCCTTCATGTCGTTGACCGACCCATCGACAAGGACTCGCAGATGCATCCCCTGGTCCGCTGGCAGTACCGAGGCGGGATTCCCGAGTCCGAACGCAAAGCCTTTTTATTCTCCAACATCACCGACGGCCGGGGGCGGTCCTTTCCCGGAGCCTCCGTGACCATCGGCTCCCTGGCCGGAACCCGGCGCATCTACGCGCTCGGCATGGGTCGTGATGAAGACAGCATCGGCCAAGCCTGGATCAAAGCCCTGGCCGACACGAAGGCCCCGAGGATCGTTGCGTCGGCTCCCTGTCAGGAGGTCGTCCTGACAGGCCCGGACCTGACGGGCGAGGGAAAGGGACTGGACGCCCTGCCTATCCCGGTATCCACCCCGGGCTACGACACGGCCCCCTATTTTACAGCCGCGCTTTGGGTTACCCGCGATCCGGAAACAGGAATCCAGAACATGGGGCTGTACCGGGGCAACCTGAAGGCCCCGGACCGTGTTGCGGTCATGATGGAGCGCTCGACCCTGGCCGGAGGCGGCGTACACTGGAAAAAATACAAGGCCCTGGGCAAGCCCATGCCTGTAGCGGCCATCCTCGGCGCGCCGCCGATAATAGCCTTCACCGGACCTCAGAAGCTGCCGCTTGATTGCGACGAGATCACCGTGGCGGGCGGACTGGCCGGGAAGTCTATCGATGTTGTCCGCTGCAAGACAGTGGACCTTCTCGTTCCGGCTCACAGCCAAGTGGTGGTGGAGGGCTTCATCGACACGGAAAAGCTCGAGCCCGAAGGCCCCTTCGGAGAATCCCATGGCTACATGGCCCTGGAGGAGTACAACTTCTCCATGACCGTCACGGCAATTACCCGCCGCGAGACCTATGTCATATCCTCGATCATCTCACAGGTAACGCCCTGCGAATCGAGCGTGATTAAAAAAGTCGCCTACGAGCCGCTTTATCTGGCCCATCTGCGCGACACGCTGAACATCAAGGGCGTTACCCGAGTCTCCATGCATGAGCCGTTGACCAACCTGCGCCGCTTTCTCTTTATCTCAATAAAGTCGGGGACGCCGAAAACAGAAATATGGCGAGCGCTTTTGGGCGCGGCCTCGTTTACGCCAGCCATCGGCAAATTCTGCGTGGCCATCGACGAGGATATCGACCCCGAACAGACCGACCACGCGCTTTGGGCTATGGCCTATCGGCTCAACCCCGAAACCGATGTCCAGACGATACGTTACCGGGGCCGAGGACACGGTCCGGAACTCAAAGGCTCAGAATATGACGCGACCATGCTCCTCGACGCCACGGCCAAGGGAACCTATCCGCCCGTGGCCCTTCCTAAAAAAGAGTTCATGGACCGGGCCAGAATCATCTGGGAGGAACTTGGCTTGCCCAGGTTGACGCCTCAGTCGCCGGTATCCGGCTACTCGCTGGGCGATTGGTCCGAAGAATGGGATTCCTGCGCAGCTCGTGCGGCCAAAGGCGACTGGATGGCCAACGGACGACGCTCCGCCGCGCACTTGAGCGCCACCGCCGAGCCCCAGGACCCGGCGCGAGGCATCGTCTTTACCGAATAAGAGCGCGCGTCCTCAGACGCATGCCTGCGTGGGCAGGCTTTGGCTTTTGACTGACTAGTTGGTTGATATGGTTAACCCCAATCCCTGGGCCTTCCGCTCGGGCAAGTACGGAGCGCTTCATGCAAAAACAATTCGCCCGCAAGTACGACGATTTGAATGATCATCTCGAAAAGCTCGACAAGGCTGGCCTGTTGTGGACCATAGACCAGGAAATAAACAAGGATAGGCACCTGCATCCCTTCGTCCGCTGGGGATACGTGGGTGATGTGGGAACTGTTTTAAGCAATAACCCCAAACGTGCGTTTCTCTTCACCAACGTCACCGACAGCAAGGGGCGAAAATACCAGGGCGATTGTGACGTGATGGTGGGCGGCACGGCCGGTTCGCCAGCCATCTACGCCGCCTCGCTCGGCATCGAGGACGAGGGCGACGACCTCACAGCCCTGTCTCAGAAAATCTTCGACAAATGGGTTCATGCCTTCGAGAACCCCATCGCGGCGGTGGAGATTCCTTCCGGGGAGGCCCCGGTCCACGAAATAATCCTGACCGGCGACGACCTCGAGGGCGGCGAAGGCAAGGGCCTGGCCTCCCTGCCCGTGCCCAACAACACTCCCGGATGGGACACTGCGCCCTACTTTTCGGCTGGGCTTTGGATAACCACCTCCCCGGACTCGACCATCCAGAACTACAGTCAACAACGCTGTAGCCTGAAGGCTTCCAACCGTATGACCGCCATGTGGCTGATCCAAACCAACAGCGGAGCGCACCAGCATTGGCTGGAATACAAACGGCGCGGAGAAAAGATGCCGGTCGCCCTGGTTGTCGGCGCGCCTCCGGCGCTTCAGGTCATAGGCCCGCAGAAAACCCCGGAGAACCTGGATGACCTTGACGTGGCTGGCGGGCTGAGCGGAGCGCCCTTCCGTAAAGTGAAGGCCAAGACCGTGCCCCTTATGGTTCCTGCGGACGCCCAGATCATCATTGAAGGCTGGATCGACCCGACAAAACTTGAAATGGAAGCTCCGTTCGGCGAATCCTACGGCAACATGAGCGTGGAGGAATACAACCACTCCATCGAGGTCACAGCGATAACTCGGCGTAAAAAGGCCATCATCACATCCATGATTTCTCAAATGGCCCCTTCTGAATCCGGGGTGATAAAGCAGCTCAACTACAGCGCCGTCATGCTAAACCACCTCAAAAACGTCTTGTACATCAGGCAGGTGAAGGATGTGGCTCTGCACGGCCCGATGATCGGCGTCTCCAGGTTTACAGTCATTGTGCTGGAGAAAAACACGCCAAAGACCGAAATATGGCGGGCTCTGGAAGGGGCCACCACGGCCATGCGCTCGGTAGGCAAAATCACCGTTGCTGTGGACGAGGACATCAATCCTAATAACGTCGAGGAAGTTCTTTGGGCCATCGCCTACCGCACTGATCTCATGAAATCAGTGAAGATCGAGGACCATCAGGCCAACGGGCATGCGCCCAAACTGCGTGATCGAGAATGGGAGGCGAAGATCATGATCGACGCCACCATGCACTATCCCATGCCGCCCGTGGCTCTGCCTAAAAAGGAAATCATGGAGGAGGCCAGGGAACTTTGGAACAAGGCCGGAATGCCGCCAGTGACCCCCCGTTGGAAATGGTTCGGCTACTCTCTTGGCGACTGGTGCGATGAGTGGACCAAGTGCGCCGAACGAGCGGTCAACGGCGACTGGCTGATCAACGGCCTTCGCACGGCCCGGTTGGTGGACACGGACGCGGTGGGCGGCCCCACTGCCGGAGTGCCGCGCCAGGGCGTAGTCCGATGGGACGAGGCCAAGGCGGAAGTGGACTATCCCGAGGGCTTCCCCCTCAAAGACCGCTTCGACACCGACGAATAACGTCCCGGTCCCTGAGAGAGAACGACTTCAATATTACTGGGAGCGGAAAATACGTAACAACCCGCTCCCGCGGCATTCGCCGCAGGCCCCGCTCCGCGTGGCCGTTCTTATTACTTCGAGCAACAAAATGTTAAACATTTTGTGCTCTCAGTAATAACTCCCCGGCCGCCCGCCCGGCCGGGGTTGCAAAAAACGACGCATAAGCATGCGCTGGAGTCATCTCATGAAACGTCTTATCGTAGGGTTGTCCGGAGCCAGCGGCGTCATTTTCGGCGTTCGCCTGCTGGAGACGCTCAAAAACGTCCCCGACGTGGAAACCCATCTCATCGTGAGCAAGGGCGCGGAAGTCACCTTGCGCCTTGAAACTGAGGACAGCCTGGAACGGATCGCGTCCCTGGCCGATGTGGTCCACGACCACGGAAATCTGGCAGCCCCGATTTCCAGCGGTTCCTTTCGGACCCTGGGCATGGTCGTGATCCCCTGTTCCATGAAAAGTTTGGCCCAGATCGCCCTGTCCTTAAACGACAACCTGCTGACCCGGGCGGCGGACGTCACCCTCAAGGAACGGCGGAAACTGGTTCTGGTCCCGCGCGAAACGCCGCTGCACCTGGGGCACCTGCGCCACATGACGGCCGTGGCCGAAATGGGTGGCGTGATCCTGCCGCCGGCTCCTTCCTTCTACCACGGTCCCAAAACAATCATGGACGTGGTGGACCAAACCGTAGGCAAGGTCCTGGACCAGTTCGGGATCGAGCACGCTTTGTTCCGGCGCTGGGGCGGCAATGACGCTTGAGGAATTCGAACTGGCCGTAAAGGGCCTGCTCGAAACCGAGCCGGTCCTGACCCTGGCCACCTGCCAGGGGGAAACCACTTGGGCTTCGGATGCGTACTTCGCCCCTCTGGGGTATGATCTCGTCTTCTTTTCCGATGCTATTCCCGCTTTTATTTACCACCCCTACGACGGGCACGCATTTATCCAAGACACCAACGTGGTCTCCCGCGATCCGGAAACCGGGCTCATCAATTGGGGTATCTACCGCTTCATGTACCGTTCCAAAAATGAAACCAACGTGGACATGCGCAACGATTCCCACAACGGCCGCATTCAAGCAAAAAAATACGAGGCCCTTGGACGAGACATGCCCGTGGCCGTGGTGGTGGGGGGGGCGACGCTCGACAAGGCGGCCTCGATGTACTCGTTTCCTTGCGTGGATGACTGGGACGTCCTGGGGGGCTTTTACGGCGAACCGGCCAAGGTGGTTAAGTGCGAAACCAGCGACCTCACCGTGCCAGCCAACGCCGAGATCGTCATTGAGGGCCGCATGATGACCTCGGAGGGCTGGATCTACGACGAGGGCCCATACGGCGAATATACCGGCACATACGGCGCGGGGCTGCCGAAGAACTGCCGTTTCGAGGTGGATTGCATTACCTTCCGTAAAGGCGGCATCTATCAATACGCCACCATCGGCGGCCTGCATCCCGGCCGCACCGACCTTATGATCTTTGACCCAACCATCGAGGCCGACATCTATACGGCGCTGGTCAATGCAGGCATCCAGGTTTTGGACGTGTACGCGCCCTATGGCGGCAGCCACAACATCGTCTACGCCCGCATCAAGGTCCGGGGCGGAGGCGACGCCAAGCAGGCCCTTGGGCTCATGCTTACCTGTTCACGCCAGTGGTTTCCCAAGCTGGCCTACGTCTTTGACGAGGACATCGACATCTTCGACGACGACCAGGTCAAATGGGCGCAAGCTTGGCGCTACAACCCACAGATCGACACGGTGATCATCCCGGACCTCAATATCCTCCCTCTGGATCCCCTGGCCCAGACCAACCATCCGCCGGTTCACACGCCCAAGGCCGGATTTGACTGCACCATCCCCATCGTTGGCGACATCGACCGTTTCAGCTTCGAAAAATGTACAGTGTCAGATCCCCTTGGCGATCCAGGTCAAGTCGAGCCCATGACTGAACAGGCGCTCACCGAAGCCATGGCCGCCTATATCAAGGAGGCGCCCCGCATGTGGCGCGACATCCTCAAACAGTTCCACGGTCACCCCTATCCACTCATCTACCGGGCCTTTGGCAACCTGCGGCCCAGACTCGGGCGCGTCGCTGACCGTCGGCCTGAATACCCCTACGCCTTCGCCGACGCGTGGTTCGTCTACGAAAAAGGCAAGGACGGGAAAGGGGGGAAGAGCCCCCCCAAAGCCCCGGCGGCTTCATTCACCAGGCAGCCTTGAAAAGGTTTTGCGCGTTGATTTCATCGGCGCGAAGCAGGCTAGGAGTTTTGTGACCGGAACAGAACCTTCATTGGCGGAAAGCGCTTTGCGTGAATGTCCTTTGAAAAAAGAGGAAGCAAAATGGCATACAAGGATATGAGAGAATTTATTGATGTATTAGAAAAGAAAGGCTTGCTAAAGCGAGTAAGCGCTGAAGTTGATCCAGAATGGGAGATCAACGGTGTTACATGCATCGTGACAAAAAACAATGGGCCTGCGGTTTATTTTGAAAAAGTTGAAGGAACTACTACAGCTGTTCTAAGTGAATTGTTTGGGAGATCATGGCGTCGCGTGGCTTTGGCCATGAATATGGAAACCGATGACCCGCTGAAGATTAGAGACGAGTGGATGCGGAGGCTGGACAATCCGATAGCGCCAAAGTTGGTGAAAACTGGACCGTGCAAAGAGAACATTCTCGTTGGCGACAAAGCAAGCCTTGACGGACTGTTGCCAAAGGTTCGTTGGCATAAACAAGATGGAGGCTACTATCTTGGGACGCTAGGCATGCAAGTGACTGCTGACGCTGAAACTGGTGAGCAGAATGTGGGTTGCTATCGCATGATGTATTGTGATGGAACCCGGATGAAATTGATGATGCAGCCATTTCAGGGAGGGGCGCAACATTTGCGGCTATGGGGAAAGCTTAACCCAGGCAAGCCGATGCCGATGGCTGTTGTATTTGGAGCTGATCCTTGCTATGTGCTGGCAGGTGGATCAAAATTTGAACAACCTCCAAGTGAAGATGCATATGCTGGCGCGTTACGTCAAGAAGCCATCGAATTAGTCAAATGTGAACTTTCTGATTTATTGGCGCCAGCCAACGCAGAAATTGTAGTCGAAGGCGAAGTAATGCCGGATGAATGGGATCAGGATGGTCCATTTGGTGAGTTCACCGGGTTTCTTTCACGAGAGGGAAGCAAATGCAACGTGTTTCGGGTAAAAGCCATAACTCATCGCTCCAACCCAATTTTCCACGGTGAGCGGGAAGGTTATCCCTCAGAGGGGGGGCTCATATATATTATCGGCATGGAGCCGATTGTATACAAGAAGCTAAAAAGAATAGAAGGAGTGGTGGATGTCCACATGCCTCTTTCTGGCGTGGGCTTTGAACTTATTGTCTCAATGAGGGTGTCCAGAAAGGGCCAAGTTCGTCAACTGATTCAGGCTGTGTTTGGCGATCAAGAGGTTGGCGGTTATATTAAACATGTGGTGGTTGTAGATGAGGGGATTGATATTCGTGACAGGGACGATGTTGCCTGGGCAATAGCTACTCATGTACAAGCAGACAGGGATTTGTTGATAATCCCGAGATGTCCGCAGACTAGTCTTGATGTGTCACAAACGAATCTACACTGGGGTACAAAGCTTGGTGTTGACGCGACAATGCCAGTATTCGATTATGAAGATGACGGCAAATCTGTGCCGGTGAGATGCAACGATTCAGATGTGCAGGAGCTGGTAAAAAGTCAGTGGCATAAGTATGGGATTATTTTACCTGAGTAATTTTCTTCCGCGACAGGTCGAAAAGCTCAAATCACGCCGCTGTCCTAAGCCGTCATTAATATTCCGGTAGTCCATAGAGATACAGGGGTACACAAAGTCACATGCATAACAGGTTCATATGGATTCATCTCGGAACAGGCTGTAATTGCTTGTAAAAAACGGATTTTGTGCCCGGGTTTTGTGTCCAACACAAAAAAGGATTACACCGAAGTGTAACCTTTTGATTTACTTGGCGTCCCCAAGGGGGGTGAACCCCTGTTGCCGGCGTGAGAGGCCCCGACCTGTTACAGTAACATACTGATAATATGGCTCAATGGAATTCATGAAACTCATAGTTCTCACCAAAACCGTTTCCAAACCGTTTCCGCTTCGCCTGCCGTTTCCATCCCGTCACAAATCTTTGGGCGTGTCAGCCCGGAAAGCCAACCTGGAAAACCTGTGAAAGTTGCTAATTCTGATAATATCCAATAAAAACAGTGTATTGTCTTGGATAATGCTTGGCTAAAGGCTGGCTAAAGACCGCACTTGGCGAGCGCCAGGGGAGCTTTGCCAATTGCGACGCCATATGTCCTCCATCTGACTCCTTGTGATAGCCCGGTTGGCAGCGACCGACCTCCAAGGGTTGTTCGAGCATGCGTTATTTCGGGTCATGGACACGGTACAGTCAGGTCGCAAACATGCCTGCCATGAGCCGCAAGCGAGCCCATACGGGCCGTTTGGGGCGCAAGGCGTAGTCCGGGTGGCTTGTTGTCTTGGAAAGCTCGAAAAATGTTTTTCACCTGACAAGGTTGTTTGTAGTGAGCGTACCGCGATCTTTACAAAGACGTTGTGGTGTCAAATTCAAGAACTCAGGGATGCTCTCGCCGGTCCCGCTGCCGGATGCGTGAGAGAGGCCTTCGAATGGCGGCATAACTGCGTTCCGACTTGACTCGATTTTTGTTGTCTGATCAGGGTGTGCATTTCCATAAAACACTACTCCAGGCTTTTTATACAATCTCGTATAGTTTTCCCAATCTCCCCATAACCTCCCTGGCTTATATGCAGGTTGACGCAGGCGCTTGCCTGTACAGACCTGTGAAACTGGAGGTTATCATGTGCAGTCGTAGATTCTTCCCCGTCCTGTTGGTCATTTTCTTCTTCGCCGTCCCGGTGAAAGCATCCGCTTCGGACGCGGATGACGGCGTCGCTTTGGCCGCGCTTGAAAACGCTTCAACCTCGCTCGGCCAGGCGATTGGGACCGTTGAACGGCAGGCGGGGGGCAAGGCGTTCTCCGCCCAGGCGGAAATACGCAACGGCGTCCTGTCGTATTGGGTGGACGCCCTCGAAAATGGGAAACCGGCCAGATTCGAAGTGTCTCCCCCCACCGGACAAATCATGGCTTCGGAAAAGCAAGGCTTGTGGGATAGCCTTTTTGGGGAGGATGGCGAGGTGGAGGGCGTCTCCCCTATCGGGCTTCAAAAGGCTGTGGAGTCTGTTGAGAACGCTCTCGATGCAAAAGTCGTTCATGCGGAGTTTGATGCCGAAGAAGGAAAGACGACTTTCAAGGTGAACGCGCTTACCGAGGGTGGCGAACGAAAGGTCGTTATCGATGCGACGACCGGAAAAATCGTGAAGGCTGAAAACGGGGACGAGACGGGGGAATAGGGGCGGCACGGCCATGCCACGTTAATTGGCGAACAAAACAAGCCGCCAAGAGCATCCCGAAACGGAGAAGCAACCATGCTGATAGAAATGAAGGCAATACAGGTGAATCAAGGAAACGCGTCCATTCTGCGCGACGTCAACCTGAGCCTCGACAAGGGGTCAATATATGGACTCATTGGACCGAATGGCGCGGGTAAGACAACTACCATCGCCGCCGCGCTCGGCCTTGTGCCGGTATCGGCCGGATCGGTCCGCGTTCTGGGAAAGGATCCCTGGACGGAAAGCCGCTTCGTCCATGCCCGCACCGGCGCGCTGCCGGAACAAAGCGGCTTCTATGAATGGATGAGCGCCGAGGAGTACCTGGCGTTTTTTGGAAATCTCTACGAACGCCCGCTTACCCGGGGCGAGATTGCGCAGCGTCTTTCCCAGGTCGCTTTGGCCCCAAGACCCGGACAACGTATCTCCACCTTTTCCCGGGGGATGCGTCAGCGGCTGGGACTGGCCCGGGCGCTCATCCCGGAACCCGAACTGATCATTCTGGATGAACCGACCAATGGTCTTGACCCAAGGGGGCGTAGGGAATTGCATGACATCCTCCAGGAGTTGGCCGCCGATGGAATAGGCGTTCTTCTTTGCACCCATCTCCTTGATGATGTGGAGAGACTTTGCGATCGCATCGGCGTGCTCGTTTCCGGGCGCACTGTCGTCGAGGGAGGCCTTGCCGACGTATTGAGCGCCAATGGCTTGTCCCAACGGTTTCTGGTCAGGCTTTCCGCCGAAGCCCCGCCGGACGAGCCGCATCCGCGCGAAGCGTCCATTCTCACGGGAAACGGCGGCTGGCGCATTGTGGACGTCACGCCGGCGGCGAAGCCGGAGGACGTGTGGAGAAAGTTTTATGACCTGGGATGGCCCCTTGTTGAAATCAAGCGGGAAAATACAGGGCTGGAAGCTTTATACCTCGCCCTTACGGAAGGAGGGACCGCATGAACGCCGTTGCCGTTATCGCGAGAAAGGAGGCAGGGGACCTGCTGCGAAGCCCGAGAGGCTTGTCATGGCTTTTGGCCATGGCGGCAGCGCTTTCGGCGTTCAGCCTGTTGCTTATCAGCGACGCCGAATTGAGCCTGCTCGACAACGCCGAAGCCGTCTATGGCATGTGCGCGGTCATCATGGGGTTGGGGGCGCTTTTGGCTATAGTTATGGGAGTGGATACCGTTGCGGGGGAGAAGGAACGGGGCAGCCTGGTTCCTCTTCTTATTGCGCCGGTCGCCCGGGATCGGATTTTGTTCGGCAAGCTCGCGGGCATCGCCATGGTCTGGGCGGCCATGTACCTCCTGGCGCTCCCCTATCTTTGGGCGGCTGGCGGCGCTGGCCAAAATCTCGCCGAAGGCCTTGTATCTCTGGCGCTGCTCGGCACGCCAGTCGTCCTTGGTTTCGGATTCCTCGCCATGGGCATGGGCGCGCGCCTTGGCTCGACACGGTCCGCCCTTATGGTCTGCCTCGTCATTTTGCTCCTGGCGGCCAGTCCGGTCATTCTCGGGCCAAGTCTCAGGCAAACGGCCGTTGGGCGTATTTTCGACTGGATCAATCCCTTGTCCGTAGCGCTTAACGCGCTCGACGCCGTGATCATCGATTCGCAGGCCGTGGTCAGCCAATGGTTGCATTGGAACCTGACCCTGTTGTTTTCAGGAATAACCCTTTGGTTTGCCAGAGATGGATTCTATCGCACGGCTCTGTAGGAGGTCGTCATGAAGCGTTTTACGGCAATATGTTTGTTTCTGCTGAGCGTTGTCGCCCTTGCCACGCCCGCGTTCGCTCTGCGGATTTCGATCGTCCCCGATCATGGCAATCCTGCGTCCCCACAAATGGGTGATAGGCTGCGTTTTCACACCGCCATTCAAAATGACGGGAACGCCGCGCAGGAAGGGGTCCTCGCCTGGATCAGCCTTGTGGAAACGGATTCGGGAAAGGAGCAGCCGGTGGATCTCGAAGACTGGAGCGCGCACAAGGCGGTGGTCAGCGCCGCCCTTCTCCCTGGTCAAACCGTTGAGTCCATATGGCCCATGCGTCTTATCAAGGCCGGATCATATCGCGTCGTGGTCAGCGCCATGTCGCGAAGCGGCGAGACGCTTACAGCCAGTCCCTTTGTCGATTTCACGGTCCGGCAAAAGCCCGTCGTGGAGTCGTCGCGGATTGTCCCCGTGGCCTTGAGCGCGCCCCTTCTTATCGCAGGCTTGCTCATTTGGCGTCTTCGGGAAAACAGAGCCCGCGCTTGACCTCGAGTTTTCACGGGAACCGGGATTGTGATATGAGACAAGACGCCTGAAAACGCATCATGACGGAGCATCCGTCCGTGGCTTTGGAAAGAAAAGGAACAACGCCGTGAAGCTGCTGCTTATCGAAGACGATGCGGAAAACGCGGCCTACATCGCCCAGGGTTTCCGGGAGCGGGGCCATGTGATCGATGTGGCGAGCGACGGACGCCAGGGCCTGTTCATGGCCGGGTCGGGGGAATTCGACGTCATGATCGTCGACCGAATGCTTCCCGGAATGGATGGCCTCGGCGTCGTGAAGACGCTCAGAAGCGCCGGTGTGAAAACCCCGGTTATTTTCCTGACGACCATGAGCGGCATCGACGACCGCGTGGAAGGCCTCGAAGCTGGCGGGGACGACTATCTGGTCAAGCCGTTCGCCTTTTCCGAACTCCTGGCCAGGGTGAACGCCCTGGCCAGGCGTCCGCCTATTTTGAAGGAAAAGACCACGTTACAGGTCGCCGATCTGACGATGGATCTCTTGGCCAGAACGGTTGAGCGTAGCGGGAGACTCATCGAACTCCAGCCTCTCGAGTTCAAGATTCTGGAGTATTTGATGCGCAACGCCGGGCGGGTCGTCACGCGCACCATGTTGCTGGAAAAGGTCTGGGACTTTCACTTCGACCCCCAGACCAACGTCGTCGAGACCAATATCAGCCGGTTGCGCGCCAAGCTCAATCGCGGCCTGGGGGGCGATCTCATCAAGACCGTCAGGGGCGCGGGGTATTGTCTGCATGCGCCCGAGTAATCTCTTTCACGCGGCCAGCTTTCGCCTGGCGGCCCTCTATGCGGCGGTGTTCGCTTTTTCCGTCGCTGTCCTCTTCGGCCTCGTCTACTGGATTGCCGCCACCGCGCTCGATGGTCAGCTCCGGGCTTCCGTTTCGCAGGATGTCGCGTCTCTGGAGGAGCGTTTTCACAGCCAGGGACTTGATGCGCTGCTGCGAGAGATCAACCGTCGCATCCAGACCCGCCAGGGTGGAATCGGATATTACGCTCTTGAGGACCCATCAGGAAAAAGACTGGCCGGGAACATCCCCGAAGCGCTTTTAACGCCTTCGCCGGGCTGGTCGCATATCGTCCTGCCGCGCGGCGGGAGAGAAAATGATGAGGACGGCGATGACCTGGACGCCCCCGGCATCGAAGCTTTCTGCGTCCAATTGGGCGATGGATCGCGTCTTTTAGCAGGCGAAGACGATCGGCGCATCCAGGAAGCCCGTGAAGCCATCATGCAGGCTTTTGGATGGGGCGGAGCCTCAGCCCTCCTGCTCGCGGCGGCGGGGGGGGCCGTGCTCTCGCTGGGATTCCTCAGGCGGGTGGAGTCCATCAACCGGGCCGTCGTGGCCATCATGGACGGGAATCTCGCCGAACGCGTTCCCACGGCGCAAACCCGTGACGATCTGGACCAGTTGGCGGTCAATTTCAACGCCATGCTGGACCGCATCCAGGCCTTGATGGAAAACGTGCGGCAGGTTTCGAACGACATCGCCCATGACTTGAGGATGCCGCTCAGCCATTTGCGCCAGAAGCTCGAACGCGTCCGCGAAGCGCGGCTTGGCGAGGAAGATTGCGGGCATGCCGTGGAGCAGGCCATCGAAGACGTGGACGGCGTGCTGCGGATATTTTCCGCCATCCTCCGCATCGCGCAGATCGAGAGCGGCGGCAGGCGTCCCTCCTTCGCCATGACGGACATGGCCCGGCTGGTGAGGTTCGTGGCCGAAAGCTATGCGGCGGTGGCGGAAGAGCGCGGCCAGCGTCTTACGGCGCGCGTGGATGACGATGTCTCTGTCTTCGGCGATCAGGACCTTTTGACGCAGATGTTGGTCAATCTGGTCGAGAACGCCCTCAAGCACTGCCCCGAGGGCGCGCGCATCGAGATTCTCCTTGATGCGCGGGAAAACGAAACCCGGCTGTCCGTATGCGACGACGGGCCGGGCATTCCGGAAGAAGAACGAGAGAACGTATTTCGGCGGTTCTACCGCGTCGACCGGAGCCGCGCCCTGCCCGGAGCGGGACTGGGGCTTGCCCTGGTCAAGGCCGCCGTCGAACTGCACAAGGGATCGATAGCCTTGAGCGACAACAATCCCGGCCTGCGAGCGACGCTACGGTTTCCCTCCAGGCGATAAACCAAGAAGCGCGATGCGGATTCGGCGTGTAGCGTTTCTTGATCCCCAAGAAGAGGTAATGCGCTATGAACACATTCGCGGAAAAGAGTTTGAGCAAGGTTCCCGCCGTCACGCTCGGTTTTTGGATCATCAAGATCGCGGCGACTACTCTCGGAGAGACTGGCGGCGATGCGGTGACCATGTCCATGAATCTTGGCTATCTCGCCGGATCGATCATCTTTCTTGCGCTTTTCGTCGTGGCCGTAGGCGTCCAGATGAGAGCCGAGCGATACCGTCCCGCGCTGTACTGGGCCGTGATTGTGGCGACTACCACGGCGGGCACGACGTTGGCCGATTTCATGGACCGGTCCCTTGGCATCGGCTACAGCGGCGGATCACTCATTCTGCTGGCGCTGCTTTTGGTCTCTCTCGGGCTTTGGCGGCTTGCCCTCGGCTCGGTTTCGGTGGACGTGATCACTTCGCCAAAGGCTGAAGCCTTCTATTGGATGACGATCATGTTTTCCCAAACCCTGGGCACGGCTCTGGGAGACTGGACGGCGGATACGGGCGGGCTTGGCTACGAGGGCGGCGCACTGGTTTTTTCAGCCTGTCTGGCCGTCGTGGCGGCGGCGTATTACTGGACCAACGCATCAAGATCGCTGCTCTTTTGGTCGGCGTTCATCCTGACCCGCCCTCTTGGGGCGACGGTGGGCGACTATCTGGACAAGCCCATCGCGCACGGAGGCTTGGCGTTAAGCCGATACAGCGCCTCGGCGGTTCTTGTCCTCTTTATGATAGCCTGCATTGTGTTTCTCCCGCAGCGAGCGGGGCAGCACCCCGGGAGAGAATGAGCCTGTCGCGCGCTGATGAGAGTCTGATTAATCCGCAAACCAAAGGAATAAGCTATGCAATGTGTTGAAATGCTGTATCCGGAAAGGTCGTCCGGAATGAAGCCATTATGCGTGCGGGGATATCGAAATACGATCTTGCTCATGCTGATCAGCGCCGCAATCTTCATGACGGGGACTTTAGGCGATGCGTCCGCGCAACAGTCTCCTCCCGGTCAGGTTCTTTCGGCCCAAGAACTCGCTAAGCGTTCGGACGCGCTGGACAGAAGGGAGAAGGATCTCAACGCGATGGAGGCGGACCTCAATGCGCGACTCGCAAAACTCAAGGATTTGGAATCGTCGTTGAAAACGATGCTCGACGAGGCGAAGGCGCTCAAGCAGGAACGCATGGTCAAGCTGATCGCCGTGTACACGAACATGAAGGCCCAGCAGGCCGCAACGCTGATGGAAACGGTGGACGAAAATCTTGCCGTTCAGGTCCTGGCAGGCATGAAAAGCCGCCAAGCCGGGGAGATTCTGAACAAGATGACTCCCAAAAAAGGAGCAGCGCTTTCAGAGGGACTGATCAAATTCCAATTGGGAAAGGATTTGCCGAACAAGCCATAGGGGGCAGACGCGGTGGAGTTGCCCCCGCTAAACCGGGCGCCCGCGGGCAAAATCGGCCTCGACCCGGTCGTCGACTCTCCGCCTGACTTTAACCCCCTGGTCCGGCGGTGGCTCGGCAAATAAAAAATAATGCGGCAGGCCCGAACGGACCTGCCGCAAATCCGCGCATGCAGCAATGCGCGTTCAAGGACTTAATTGCCGCTTCTGCTGGCTATCGCCTTTTCGATCTTGTCCTTCACGTCGCCGAGGTTGAAGCTCGCTCCGGGCTGCATGGGCGGATAGTCAAGCGCGGTTTTCGCCAGCTTGGCGACCTGCTCCTGGATGAAGACGAAACGCCAGAATTCAAATGCCCACCAATCGGCCGCGAACAGAGATTCGCCCAGTCCCATTTTCTCAAAGGGATCAAGGCGCAGGTTGGTAATGCCCGGCCAATCGAGCTTCACTTTGGGGCCGAACCATCCGTCGGGCTGGCTGATGAACGTGTACTTGTAATCACCGATACGGGCGGCGGCCAGGGTCGACTCGGTGAAGTACCACAGCTCCTTGCGCGAGGACTCCTCGCCCTTGGTCAGCATGGGCGTCTGGTCATAGCCGTCCAGATGTACCTTGTACTCTTTGCCGTTGAGCGTTTTGCCCTTTTTCAGATCCTCCGCGATGTCGCCCTCGTAACCTGCGGCGTCTAAGAATGTGGGGAACCAGTCCATGCCGGACATGATGCCGTTGATGACCTGGTTGGGCTTGACCTTGCCGGGCCACCGTATGACGCAGGGTACGCGGAAGCCGCCTTCCTGGCCCATGCCTTTCCAGCCGTTGAACGGGGTGGTTCCCCCGTCGGGCCAGGAGAAGCCTTCGGCGCCGTTGTCGGTCGTCACGACGACAATGGTGTTGTCGGCGATTCCCATCTCCTGAAGCTGTCGCATCACGTCGCCGATGATGTCGTCGAACTGGGCCATGCCCGCTTCCTGCAAGCTCCAACCGTTCTCCGGCGTTTGCATCTTCGCGTATTTTTCGGAGAGGTGCGTGAACACGTGCATGCGGGTCGGATTGAGCCAGACAAAGAAGGGTTTGTTTTCCTTCCGCGCCTTCTTCATGAAGTTGAACGTATGTTCGAGAATCACGTTATCGACCGTCTCCATGTTCAGCTCGATGCCGGGCATCGGATGGGGCGGCAGGGGGCCCATGTCGATGATCTTCTGCTTGCCCACCTCGCCCCAGCGGGGATCGACGGTCTTGTCCACAGTATCAGTGGCAAAAGAGTGCAGGACATTGCGCGGGCCGACCTTGTCCTTAAGATCTTGCGGATAGTTCGGGTGGAACGGGTCCTCCATGGCGTCAAGGTGATAGAGATAGCCGAAGAATTCATCGAAGCCGTGGAGCGTCGGCAGATATTCGTTCCGGTCGCCCAGGTGGTTCTTGCCGAACTGCCCCGTGGCGTAGCCCAATTCCTTCAGGGCGGTAGCTATGGTCGGCGCTTGATCCGGCATGCCGATCTTTGCGCCCGCCTGGCCCACAGTGGTCAGCCCGGTGCGGATCGGCAATTCGCCTGTGATGAAATTCGCCCGGCCCGCCGTGCAGCTCGCCTCGGCGTAGTAGTCTGTAAAGATGGCCCCCTCCTCGGCCAGCTTGTCGATATGGGGAGTCCGTCCAGCCATCATGCCTCGATGGTAGGCGCTGATGTTCCACATGCCGATGTCGTCGCCCATGATGAACACGATGTTGGGTTGGGTGGCGGCAAGGGCGATCCCAGGTAACAGAAACACCACTAATACTGAAAAAAGCAGCGCGCGCAGTTTCCTCATGGACAACCCCCTTTTATCGTTAATTACAAGAGTTAAACCACCACCTCTGGCGGTGTGACCCGAAAAGGTTCGACCGATCCAGGGTTGCCGAAATAGGAAGAAATGGGCTCTCCACCCCAAACCCGCCGGGAGGTGGAAGAGGTGAGCCTATGCGAGAATGGGAAAATCAAGCGCACGTACGTTGGTACTGCCGGCGCCATGTCGTGTTCATTCCCAACTATCGGTAGAAAGCGATCTTTGGAAGACTGCGGAAAGAGATTGGTGGAATATTCCGAGAATTGTGTGAGCAGTTCGGACTGGAATTGATCGAGGGTCATGCTCTCGCCGACCATGTGCATATGAGATTGAGCATCCCGTCTACGTTCAGCGTAGCCAACGCGGTTGGAAAGCTGAAGGGGAAGTCTACGATTCATATCCACCGAAGATACCACGGGAGAACCAAGAAATTGATCGGCAACCGCTTCTGGTCGCGAGGCTACCGCGCAAGTACAGTCGGCCGGGATGAGGCTCAGGTTCGGGAATTTATTCGCAACCAGAGCGCTCATGAGCTTCGCCAAGAACAGTTAACGTTACAGTATGTGGGCATAGGACCTGCCAAGTAGCATACGCGCGGCGGGTTAAAGCCCCCTTCGAGGGGACATCATCATGCCGCCGGCTATGCCGGTGGTAGCTGATTCGTTGTGGATTCGCCTGGCGCCGCCTTCGATCTGTTGGCGCTGTCGGCAAAGCCAATCATTGTGTTGAATCCCAGACGGATTCGACATGACTCCCGTGCAAACCGCTTTGATCTAAAAACACATTTTGCCTCTGCCATTCTGCATTAAAGCATCTATGAAAACATTCGATTACCCACCATGAATTCATTTATCCCATGACAGAGCCCTTGGTCCAGGGCTTTCTTCGATATTTGGCCAATGGTGATCTTTACCTGCCCAAAATATCGAAGAAAAATCAGAGGGAATAATCATGTAAAGTAACATATTTTGATGCATCTTGAACGAACCCGCATTTTGGAAAAACGATCTTCGGAAAAGCACGCCCTACACCTTGTCCCGTCTTTTCGCCGAAAACGCGTCTACGGCTTGTTTTGACGTCAAATACGCCTGACCATGCCCCTCCAGGCATGCCACGGATAAGTTCGGACTCTGCTCTTTTAGGTTTTGCCCTTTGGAGGCTCTTCTGTATTCATCCGGGTTCATTCCGCCAAGAGAACCGTAGGGGCGCAGGGTATTGAAGTCCTGCCGCCACTTCGTGATGACCTTCTAGACTTATATGCGTTCCTCACCCTACAAGCTGAAATTACTTAAAAAAAAGTATTTTGTGACCTCGTTTTGTGACCAAAAACAAAAAAAGGACTTAGGATTTCTCCTAAGTCCTTGATTTTGCTTGGCGTCCCCAAGGGGGTTTGAACCCCTGTTATCGGCGTGAGAGGCCGACGTCCTAGGCCGCTAGACGATGGGGACGCTTGACGGTCAAAGTCTGGCTTCAACCGGGAAAAACCGTCTACGCGGGCGGGGCGGGTTTGTCAAGCGGGAACTGCGCCTGTACGCGGAAGAACCTTTTCGCATCCGTCCGGGGCGGACGCTTCCGGTCCACAGGGCCAAAGAGGCCCTCCATCCTTACGATCCGGCGCGGCCGCCGGAATCCTCCCCGAGAGGCGTGGACTCCCGGACCCTTTCCAGGTAACCTGACGCAACTCTGTTTTTCAAGGATGCGCTTTATGACTCGCGACAACTGGGATGATTTCGAATGGGAAGCCTTCGCCCCGAGCGTGAAACGCAAGGTGCTGCACGGCCCCGCCTATACCGTGGTCCTTTTCTCCTTTGAAAAAGGGGCCAACCCCGCCCCCCATTCCCACCCCCACGATCAGCTCTCCACCGTGCAGGCCGGCAAGGCGATCTTCACCGTGGGCGACGCGGCGTACGAGGTCGGTCCCGGCGACGTGCTGCGCATTCCCGGCGGCGTGCCTCACGGCGTGGAAGTGATCGAGGCCCCTGTCTCGCTCCTGGACGTATTCGTTCCCGTGCGCGAGGATTTCCCGGCCTCCAAGAAGATCAAGGAATAGCCCCGAACGCTCCCCGGGGTTGCTTATGAGTCGCCGCGACACGCCTGGAAGCCGGCCGCGACGCCTGGAAATTTTCGTTTTCCTGGCCGTTGCCGTCTATCTCGCCGTCTTTCTGGCCGCCGGAACGAGCGACCGGATCGCGCTATTCCTGCAACGCGCCCAGGACGCGGACGCCCTGGGGCGGTCCGCCCGGCACGTCGTCATGGCGGGCTCCGGGGTCATGGCCGCGCTGGGCATTGTCATGGCCAGGGTCTTGCGGGCGACCGGAACCCGGCGCCAGTTGCTTTTCGCGTCCCTGGCAAGCGCCATGCTGGGCGTCTGGCAGGTCGCGCACATGGGCGGCCGGGGCGTCTATGGCGCGGCCTGCGCGGCCGTGGCCGCCCTGGCCTTCGCCTTCGCGGCCTGGGACGCCAAGGGCCCGCCCGGCGGCGTTTCCCGGCGCGGATAAGCGGCCCCCCCGCCCGCGTTCACGAACGGGCGCCCCCTGGCCGCCGCTGCGGCGCGCGTTCAGTCCCCGGCCGCATTCCCGCGCGGGCGCGCCCTCGATGCCTCAATACCGTACGGCGTACGGCGCATAGGACGCGTCCACTTCGGCCAGCGCCTCGTTCCAGTACGCGTTCTGGGCCGTGATCAGCGCGTTGAGCGCGGCGATGAAGGCGTCGTCCCTGACGGCGGGGTCATGCATGAGCCGATGCGCTCGCTGAAAGGGCTTCCAGATCTTCTGGGCGTTTTCGGCCGGGCATATTTCCACGTCGCAGCCCTTGACGCCTTTCAGCTTGTAGCGCATCGGCGTATTCGGCGATCTGTGGCCGTGTTGGATCAGATAGGCGTTCGTTATGAAATACTTCCTGAATTTTTCCTGGATGGCCTTTTTCCGTATCGCGTATTTCTCGGCGTAGAGCGCGTCGTCCCCGCCCAGATGCCGCATGAACGGCTTGTGGCTGAAATAGTATTGCGAAAATCCCGCGCTCAAGACCCTGACGCCGTAGTCCCCGTCCTCGCATCCGTAAAGCCCGTAGTCCTCGCTCCAATAGCCGATCACGTCCCGTATCCCTCTTGGGATGAGTATGGCCCCGCCGGATATGTGGGTATGGCACGCGCCCAAAAGTCCCCGCTTTTGGGTCACGTAATATTTGTTGTCGAGCTGGTTGTGGAAGTCGGCGCCGAGGACGGCCGGTCCGGACGATTTGACGAGGCTGTGCAGGACGAATTCCAGCCAGCCGGGAGCGATGATCTCGATGTCGTTGTCGAGCTTCATGTACGTGGGCGCATCCACCAGACGCCAGCCGACGTTGGAGGCGCAGGCCACCCCGTAATTGCGCGGGAGGCGAAACAGATGATCCACGAACCCCTTGTCTTTCAAGGCGGCGAGGAGCTCCCGGGTTTCCCGGCCGCTCCCGTTGTCCACGACGGTCGTGACATGGGGCAGGGCGGTGTTTTCCCGCAGGGAGAGGATGGTTTTCTCCGTCAGGGCGGGACGGTTGAAGACCGGAATGACGATGTTGACGGGCAAGAGGTCCTGGATGGTCATGCGGCGGTCTCCTGGCGCCCGGGAACGCCGTGAGGAACGCTTCCGAGGCGCGCCGCAACGGCCGTCGCGGGAGCCGGAAGACGGCTCCGTCCGGCAGGGCGCGGCCGGTTTGGGCGGCGGCGCCCTTCGGGAGCGTTCAGCCCTCGGCCCGGGCGAAGGCTTCCCCGGCCTCGTCCGTCTTGCCCTGGGCTTCCAGGGCCCTGGCCAGGTCCACCCAGAATTCCTTGCGGTCAGGACGGATGGCCGCGCTTTGGCGGGCCATGGCCTCGGCGATGGCCGGATCGTCGCCGTCCTCCAGGTAGAGCTTGGCCATGAGATTGAGGGCGAAGGCGTCCCTGGGGTCGTAGGTCAGGGCCTGGCGCAGGTATTCCCTGGCTTCGTCCGCCTTGCCCCGGAGCATGGAGAGCCGGGCCAGATGGCGCAGGGCCGCGCCGCCGCCCTCGGCCTCCTCGGCCCGCTTGTAGTATTTGAGCGCGTTGGCGTGGCGGCCGTCCTCCTCGCTCATCCTGCCCAGGCGCAGCAGGCTGAACACGTCCCCGGGATTGTGGCGCAGGCATTTCTGGAAGGCCTTGCGGGCGAGGCCGCTCTCGCCCAGGCGCTGGAGGGCGTAGCCAAGATTGTAGGCCGTGCGCGGGTTTTTGGGGTCCATCTTGAGCGCCTGCTCGAATTCCGCCCGGGCCTTGTGGTACTGGCCGAGCCTGGCCAGACACACGCCCAAGGAATTGCGGGCCAGGATGTTCTTCGGGTCCGCCACCAGGGCCAGCTTGAATTCCTCCACCGCCGCATACAGATCCCCTTGGGTGGAGTGGCGGTCGCCGCTGATGGTCAGGGAAATGGAATCGAACACCGCGATTTTCGGGGGATCGGTCAAAAGAAGGGCGTGCTCCAGGGCCTTGCGGCAGTTCTCCAGAACGTCGGCCTTGGCCAGTCCCAGGAAGGGGTGGCCGGCGAGGCCCGCGGCGAGCTCCATGCCCAGGCGTTCCCGGGCCTGGGCGCAAACCTCGGCCGCGCCGTCGCGGATGTCCTGCGGAACCTTGTCGGGAAAGAAAAAGGCCAGCTTGGAGGCGCTGTAGCGTCCGCCGTCCAGGTCCTGGCCGAAGACCGACCGGCAGATGGCCGCGATTTCCCGGATGTCCGCCTCCATGTGGCGGCCGGAAGCCGGGGAGCGTTCCCCGGCGGCCTCGTCCGGCAGCCTGAACAGCGCCAGGCTGAAGCGTTTGCGCTTTTCCGCCGAAGCGGCCAGATGGCGCATGAAATCCCTGTGGCTGAAAAGCCCGCTGGCCGGATCCTTCCTGGGCCGGGCGGGCTTTGCGCCCAGGGGCGCGCCGTAGGCGGCCGCTTCCGCCGCCTCGGTCTCGGGGGCGAGCAGGAGCCGGTCGCCCGGGGCGATGGGCCAGTCCGGGTCGCCGAGATGCAGGATCTCCGCAACGGAGCTGTTTTCCCGGGCCTCCATCAGGATGATCTCGCCCTTGACCACCGAGGGCGCGGCGCCGGGCCTTTCCGCATCCAGGAATCCGGACTCAGGGCCGGATTTTTCCGCGTCCGGCGGCCAGACCAGAAAACGCTGGCCGCCTTCCGCGCCCACGGTCTTGCCCAGGCTCACGGTCACCCGGCCCATGGGCAACGCCTCCAGCACCTGGCCGCCCTCGGACAGGATGCGGCCGAAATCCATGGCCTGGCCGCGCCCCAGGTCCCTGGCCACGGCCAGGGCCTGACGGGCCTTGGCCAGCATGAGCCGGGCCTGTTCCGCCGCCGGGGCCACGAACTGGCCGCCGCGCGCGTCCTGGGGATAGTTGGCGTGTCCGGCGCTCGCGGTCAGGGTGAAGGACTGGTCCGTGACCGGATAGTCGAACCGGGCGCGCCGGATTTCCTCCCGCACGCGCCGGACCGTTTCCCTGGCCCGGGACGGGGAGGCGCCCGGCAGAAAAATCGCGAAAAGAGCGTCGGCCAGCCGGGCGATGAGCGCGTCCTTGGGGCAGGCGGCCCGGATGATCTCTCCCGCCTTTTTGAGGACCGACTCGGCGAAGGTCATCCCGTACTGGGCGCCCACCCGGGAAAAGCCGTCCAGCTCCACGGCGGCCAGGGCGAAACAGCCCCGGGAGCCCGTCAGGGAGGATTCCAGATAGCCCGAGGCGCCGGGCATGACCAGTTCGCGCACCAGGCCGATTTCCCGTTCCAGCGTGCGGAGCATGTGGGGCGGGTTGAAAAGCCCTGTGGCCGGATCGGTCACGTTGGCCTTGTAGAGCCGGATGTTCTCCAGGCACAGGGCGGCCGCCTTGGGCAAAAGAGCCAGAACGGTCTTTTGCGGCAGGGGCTTGACCTCCTTGGCCACGAACACCCCGAGCAGCGCGCCGTCCGCCGTCAGGGGCAAAAAGAGCCTGCGTTCCCGCGAGAGCAGGGAGGGCATGGAGAGATCCGGCCCGAACGAAGCCAGCATGCCGCCCGAGAGGGATTGGGGAAAATACAGGCTGTGGGACTTGAAGGTGAAAAATTCCGCCAGGGAATTTTTCAGGAACTGTTCGTACAGCAGAAGGTCCTCGCGTTCGAGGCTGACCCCGCCGGCGTCGAAGAGCGCACTAGGTTTTCGCATGACTTTGCCCTGTAGCCTTGATGCGGGCCGAAGACAAGGCCTTGGCCCCTTTCCGGGACGCGGGCATTGACCGGCGCGGCCCGGCCCGGCTAAACTGCGGGACGCGATGCGTCGCCCGGGGGACGCCGGACGGCGCGCTCGCCCTCTTCTTCTTCTTCGCGGCGGCGCCCCCCTCGCGGGAAAGACAACCTCGAGCCAGGCCCCACGCGGCGCCTGAAACGCCGGGCGCCCCGGGCGCGCCGGAACCTGGAGCCCAAGGAATGGAAAATCCCGTCATGGACGCCATCGTGAACCGCCGCAGCATCCGGCGGTTCACGGACGAACACGTTTCTCCCGATGACATCGCGGCCATTCTCGAGGCCGGGCGTTTCGCGCCCAGCGGCCTCAACAACCAGCCCTGCCGCTTCCTGGTCCTGACGGGGGCGGACCCCCGGCGCGAAACCCTGGCCGGCATGACCAAGTACGCCCGCATCGTGCGCGAGGCTCCGGTCCTCATCTGCCTGTTTCTGGACGCCTCGGGCTGCTACAACCGGATCAAGGATTGCCAGGGCGCCGGGGCCGCCATGCAGAACATGCTCCTTTGCATCCACAGCCTGGGCCTGGGCGGGGTCTGGCTCGGGGAGATCATCAACCAGGAGCCGCGCGTCACCGAAGCGCTTTCCCTGGACAGCGGACGCTACGAGCTCATGGCCGTGATCGCCCTGGGACATCCGGCCGCCAAGGGCTCCTCCTCCCGCATGGACATTTCCGAATACATGATCGAGCCGTTTCCCGGCTCCTAACGCGCGGCCCGGCCCGCACAAGGCGGTTTATGGACATCAAGACCTTTCCTCTCGGCCCGCTTGAGACCAACTGTTACCTTGCCGTAAACGGCGCGTCCGCGGCCGCCGTGGACGTGGGCGGCGATCCCGCCCCGGTTCTGGCCTATCTGCAACACGCCGAACTGACCCTGGAAGCCATTCTCATCACCCATCTGCACTGCGACCACATCTACGGGGCCAAGGCTCTGCATGCCGCCACCGGCGCGCCCATCCTGGCCGGCAAGGACGACGGCTATCTCATGGATACCGAGCTTGGCCGGGGCGGCTTCATGGGCCTGCCCATGGTGCCGGAGTTCGATTACGAGTCCATCGGGCCCGGAGAGCGGACCGTGATCGGCCGCGCCTGCCGGGTGCTGCCCACGCCAGGCCATACCCAGGGCAGCCTGTCGTTTTTCTTCCCCGAGGACCGGCTGGTCTTCGTGGGCGATCTGCTCTTTTTCCGTTCCATCGGACGCACGGATTTTCCGGGAGGAGACTACGACGCCCTGATCGGCGCGGTCAAAACCCAGATATTCACCCTGCCGGACGACACGGCGGTCTATTCCGGGCACGGCCCGGCCACCAGCGTGGGAGCGGAAAAAACGCACAACCCCTATTTCTCGGATTTTCGCCGATGATGGCCGAAACCCGTCCGGCGGCGGCGTTTCGCTGCGGACCGCGAAGGAAGGGAAATACGGACCGGGCGGCCGCCCTGTTTCAGGAAACCCTGGCCGGGGAGGGCCTCGCGGCGGAGGCGGTCTTTTTGCGCAGCCGGGTCGTGGCGCCGTGCGCGGGGTGCGGGGCCTGCCTCAAGGCGCCCCATCTTTGTCCCCTGGCGGCCGGGGACGAGAGCGAGGCCCTTTTCGGGCATCTTCTGCGCGCCCCCTTCCTGGTCTTCGCCTCGCCCATCTATTTCTACCACGTCCCGGCCATCTTCAAGGCCCTGATCGACCGGGGCCAGCGCTTCTACAGCGCCCGGGAGGCCGGGGACCCGCGCATGCTTGGCCTTGCCCCGCGCCGGGCCTATGTCATCCTGGCGGCCGGACGGCCCAGGGGGGAGCGGCTTTTCGAAGGGGCGCTGCTCACGCTCAAGTATTTTCTGGCTCCGTTCGCCGTGACCCTGGAGGCGCCTTTGACCCTGCGCGGCCTGGACGGACCGGGGGATTTCGCCCAGAGCGAAGAGGCGCGGGACATGGTGCGGGACTACGCCCTGGCGGCCGCCCGCCGGGAAAAGGGGAACGCGGCGCCCCCCGGGACGTCCGCCGGGTTTTGAAAAACACGCCGCATGGGCGTTGATCTCCCCGAACGGCGCGGGCGCGCCTTTCGGGGGCGCGTGGGACGCGTGGGGTGCGGGAGGACGCATGGCGCATCTTGGACGAGGGCTGGCCCAATCCGCGGGCGGGAGGTTTTTCGCGCGCCTTGGCCGGGCCGTTCTGGCGGGTCCGGGCGTCTTCGTCCGGCGCTGCGCCGTCTGCGGCCGGACCGGCCGGAAAGACCCGGACGGACTGATCCTGTGCGAGACCTGCAGGGAGGCGCTCTCCCCGCGCCAGGGCGGCTATTGTCCCGTGTGCGGCCACTGTTTCGACCAGCCCCTGGCGCCGCCCATGATCTGCGCGTCCTGCCGGACGAATCCGCCGCCCTGGATGGGATTCTCCTTCTACGGCCGGTACGAGGGGCTCCTGCGCCAATGCGTGCTGGAGTATAAATTCCGCTCCCGGCCCTCCCACGTCCTGGTCCTCAGAACGCTCATGCGGCGGGCCTACCTGCGGGGGGTCGAGGCCGAAGGGCCCGGCGCGCTGCATCCGCACGGCCCGGACATCATCGCGCCCGTGCCCCTGCATCCCCGCCGCCTGCGCTGGCGGGGCTTCAACCAGAGCCTGGAGCTGGCCCAGGCCGTGCGCGCCCTGGCTCCGGACGCCCTGGTCGCGGCCCAGGCCCTGCGCCGGGTGCGGCATACCGTCCCCCAGAGCGCCCTGCCCGGAGCCAAGCGCCGGGAGAACATCAAGGGGGCCTTCATCGCCGATCGATCCCTGGTCGCGGGGCGGACCGTTCTGTTGACGGACGACGTCATGACCACGGGGGCCACCGTCGAGCAGGCGGTCTTCGCGCTGCGCAAGGCGGGCGCCGAAAGAGTGGACGTTTTGACCCTGGCGCGTTAAGCTCCATATTGCTGAACCGTAGGGGTTTACTCGCGCCTTTTTTCACCGGCGCGGCTCATCGTGGAGAATGACTCGCCATGGAATGCTCGACCCGTTTCGCGCCGGCCGAACGATCAAGCCGCCAGGAAATCAGCTCAAGTCACAGGCTTCTTCTGAAAAACCAGTCGCTGGCGCTTCTGGACGCCATCCCGGTCATCGTGGTCATCCTGGACCGCAACCGGCAGATCGTTTACGGCAACGCCCCGTTTCTGGCCCTGCTCGAAGGCGGAAACCTGGACCTCGCGTTGGGCAAGCGCCCTGGCGAGTTTCTCGACTGCGTGCACGCGAACGCGCTTCCGGGCGGTTGCGGAACCACGGAATTCTGTTCTCAATGCGGCGCGGTCCGGGCCATCCTGAACTCCCTGGACGGCCGCAGGGACGTCCAGGAATGCCAGATCAGGCGGTACAAGGACGGCCGCGAGGAAGCCCTGGATCTTCGGGTCAGTTCGGTTCCCTACAGTTTTTCGGGGGAATCCTTCACCATTTTCTCCATCAACGACATAAGCCATGAAAAGCGGCGGCAGGCCCTGGAGGGGGTGTTCTTCCACGACGTGCTCAATACCCTGGGCGGGCTCAAGAACATGGTGGAATTCGTCATTGATGAGGGACAGGGGCCGTACCGGGACGAGTTCACCCTGATCCGGGACGTGAGCGAGCGGCTCATTGAAGAATTGGCCGCCCAGAAACAGCTTCTGGCGGCGGAAAACGGCGAGCTTGCCCCGAGTTTTCAGATCATGAACGCCAAGGACGCCCTCCGTCATCTGCAGCGCATGTACCAGAACCATGAACTGTGCAAGGATGTGCGGCTGGCGCTCGATCCCGGCGCCATGGACATCCTGCTCGTTTCCGATCCCAAGCTGGTGGAGCGGGTCGTGGGCAACATGGTGAAAAACGCCCTGGAGGCCTCGAAGCCCGGCCAGACGGCGACCCTCGGCTGCGCCGCCCGGGACGGCCAGGTCGTTTTCTGGGCGCACAATGAGAGCGATATCCCCCACAACGTCTCCCTGCGCATCTTCAACCGGTCCTTTTCCACCAAGGAACACGGCCGGGGCCAGGGAACCTACGGCATGAAGCTTCTGGGCGAACGCTATCTGGGGGGCAAGGTCTGGTTCGAGACCGGCCAGGGGAACGGTACGACGTTTTACCTGTCCCTGCCCGCCGGTTCTCCGGAATCGGGCGGCTAACCGGCCGGATCCCTTCAAAAACGCGGCATCCTTCGTTTTCGGTCAGTCCGTCGCGGCTTCGCGCGCGGGCGGCTGGCCGTCAGCCGGAACCGCCGCCGTCTTGCGCGCCTCGCAGTCCCCGGCCAGGCGTTTGGAAAAAACAGGACGATGCCCGCTCCCGGGTACGGACCGGGACGCGGCTCGCCGGCCGGATGCGCTCCGCCGGCTCTTGTCCCCGAACGCCCCTAGGAAAAATCCCCCAGGATGCGCATGACGCAGTCCATGCCCGGCCGGGCCTTTTCCGGGCCGTGCTCCAGGTCGGCCTGCAAGCGCAGGAAGGCCTGTTCGAGCAGGAAGCATTCCAGCATGACGGCCAGGGTGTCCGTATCCTTGGGCAAAAAGGGCGCGCCCCTGGCCGCTTCCAGGTAGGAACGCAGGAAGGAGGCGGCCGCGGCGGCGCTCATGGGCCCAAGCCAGGCTTCGAGCAGGGTCGCGTCGCCGGGATGGGAGGCCATGCGCCGGGTGAAGGCTTCCCTGGCCGCGAAATGGAACGAGAGCATCATGCCCGCCGCATCCCGCAGGGGCGAGCGCTTGAGCCGCCGTTCGCCCATGGGGCGCCTGGGGTCCCCTTCGAAATCCACGATCATGAAATCATTGCCCATATACAGGGTCTGGCCCAGGTGGCAGTCCCCGTGGATGCGCGTCTTGACCGCCTCGATCCTGGCCGTGGTGAAGCGCAGGAGCCGGGCCAGGGCGGTTTCCTCCATGTAGGGGAAGGGCACGGCCCATTTTCGGTCCGCCTCGGACCAGGAGCCGATGCGCCGGGAAAGCATCCACATTGTCCGGCGCACCAGGCTGCGCATGGATTGGTAGACCGCGCGCTGGTAGAGCTTGGAGAAGGGTTCGGGCGTGAAATCCCGGCCCGCCTGGACCCGGCTAAGGGCCAGGTGCAGCTCGGCCAGCCGGGCGCCCAGGACCCGGGTCATCTCCAGGTAGTAGTCGCTCAGGCAGTCGCGCAGGCCCATGGAGAGCAGGGGTTCGCGTTCGGGGCGCAGGCTCGGCGCCTCGGGGATGAGGTTGCGTTCGGGGCCCATGGCGAAGATGCGCTCGAACGAGCGGGCGAACACTTCCAGGGAATAGGTCCAGCCGTCCAGGGCGCTGGGGATGAAATTCTGGAGCATGGCCAGGGCCACGGGCTGGCCGCTTCCGGGACGATATTCCAGGGCCCCGGCGAAGGCGGGGACGTTGGGGAAATCGCTTTTCTCCGTCAGGGCGCGCACGATCTCGATCTCGGGATGGGGGCCCGCGTCCAGGTGGCGGTAGAATTTCAGGAAATAGCGGTTCTCATAGACCACGATCACGTTGTTGATGGCGTCGGTGAAGGCGCGCGAGACCGGGGTCACGGTCTTGCGTCCGGCCGGGAGCGTCTTTTTGGACAGGCTGCCCGCCACCTCGGCCTCCCCGGCCGCGAACCGGCGGCGCTTCAGGATGGAATCCAGCAAAAATCCCCGGGCCTCCTCGTCCGCGAAGGCGTTGTGCAGGACGGCCTCGCCCTCGGGGTGACGGATGCGGCAAAGGACCGCGCCCGGCGCGTTCTCCAGGATTTCTCCGGCCTTGTCCTCCTCGGCCAGGGCGGTCAGAAGCGGCAGAAGCTCGGTTCGTCCCTCGCCGTAATCGAGTTCCAGGAGCAGCAGCCAGAGCTTGAGACCGTTGTTGGCGAGTCTGGGCGCGTCCAGCAGGCGGAGGCTTTGCAGCTCGCCGGCTTTTTCCCCGGCCTCGCCCGCCGCCTTGACCCATTGGGGCAGGATGGCCTCTTCCAGGCGCTTGCGCAGAAGATGCGGCAGGTCCTTGCGCCATTCGCCCTTGACCCGGACCACGGGCGGGGCGGCGTCGCCCGCGTCCGCGCCGCCGGGCTTTTCCAGCCGGAACCAGAAATAGGCGTGGCCGCCCATGGGCAGCACCCAGGACCCTTCGCCGATTTCCGGAAAGACCGTATTGCTCGTCATGTCCACGGGGAGAAACCCCGCATAGCCGGGAAGGTCCAGGGCGGCCACCTGGGAATGGCGGGACAGGTTCACGGTCACGAGCACGGTTTCGTCCCCCGCCACCCGCAGGAAGGAGAGGATTTTCTGATTCTCGGGCTTCAGAAAGACCACCCCGCCGCGGCCCAGGGCCCGGGAGGTTTTGCGCAGGGCGATCATGCGCCGCATCCACCACAGAAGGGAGGAGGCGTTTTGCTCCTGGTTCTCCACGTTGACCACCTCGTAGTGGTACTGGGGATCGATGATCACCGGGAGATAGAGATTGTGCGGATTGCCGTTCGAAAATCCGGCGTTGCGGTCCGGGCTCCACTGCATGGGGGTGCGCACCCCGTCCCGGTCGCCCAGGTGGAAATTGTCGCCCATGCCGATCTCGTCGCCGTAGTAGAGGATGGGCGCGCCGGGAAAGGACAGGAGGATGAAATTGATGAGCTCCATGCGCCGGGGATTGTTTTCCATGAGCGGCGCGAGCCTGCGGCGGATGCCCAGGTTGATCCGGGCGCGCGCGTCCTTGGCGTAGACCCGGTACATGTAGTCGCGCTCCTCGTCGCTGACCATTTCGAGCGTCAGTTCGTCGTGGTTGCGCAAAAACATGGCCCACTGGGCATTGTCCGGGATGGGCGGGGTCTGCTCCAGAATGTCGATGACCGGAAACCGGTCCTCCATGCGCAGCGACATGAAGATGCGCGGCATGATGGGGAAATGGTAGGCCATGTGGCATTCGTCGCCGTCGCCGAAATAGGCCACGGCGTCCTCGGGCCACTGGTTGGC
>CALGYO010000010.1 GCA_937934715.1 uncultured Desulfovibrionaceae bacterium
CGCCCATGGTGGTGCTCATCAACGCCGGGTCGGCCTCGGCCTCGGAGATCGTGGCGGGCGCCCTCCAGGACCACAAGCGCGCCCTGCTCATCGGCGACCGTACCTTCGGCAAGGGCTCGGTCCAGACCGTCATTCCCCTGTCCGACGGATCGGGCATCAAGCTGACCACGGCCCTGTACTACACCCCCAGCGGCCGCTCCATCCAGGCCGAGGGCATCGAGCCGGATTTCAAGGTGCCTTTGCAGAACAACAACGATGACGGCGATCTTTTCGACGCCCAGCACCGGTTCCGCGAAAGCGATCTCAACCGTCATCTGGAGAACAACAAGAAGAAGTCCGGCGAGAACGACGATCCGGCCCAAAAGGTCAAGGAGATGCTCGAACGGGACAACCAGCTCAAGCTCGGCCTGGAGATGGTCAAGAAATACCCCATGCCGTCCTTCACCAAGTAATCCCGGCCCGTCGTATTGATGCAAGAGACGCAATCGCCCGAAGACAAGAACGGCCATCAGGATACGAATCAGGAAAGCGGGCCTTCCCCAGGGAAGGCCCCTTTTTTGCTCTTCGTCTACCTGGGGCTTTCCCTGGTTGTCATCGTCCTGATCCTGCTTGTTTACGGTCCGTCCCAGCGGATGCCCGACGGCAGGCCCGCGCCCGCTCCCCAAGGCGCAACGGCGCCCCATTCCCGGGACGCGGCGGCGCCTCATACCCGGGACGGACTTTCGCCGGATTCACGGAACGGCCGGGCTCCGGCTTCATCCGAAGGCGAGCCCCAAACGGCCAGCCAGGCCTTTTTGTACGAAGAGCATCTTCCCGGCGCGGACGCCAGGGGCGATGAGGGCGCGGGAGCGTACGAGGCCCGGGGCGCCATCGCCAAAGTTCCTTCCCCTGAGGGGGCGCCCGGCCCAGCGGCCGAGACGCCCGAACAGGGCGCGGAAACGGCGGCGCCGGGAAAAGCCCCGTCCACAGCGCCTTCGGAGTACAAAAGCATCCCCTCCGACGCGGCCGAGAGACCGGCCTCGCCACCCGCGCAAAACGGCCCCAGCGCCCCGGCTCTGGCCATCGTCATCGACGACCTGGGCGACAGCCCGGCTTTCGCCAAGGCCTTGCTCGATCTCGACTTTCCCGTGACCCTGGCCGTCATGCCCTACCGGACGCGCTCAAAGAAAGTGGCCGAGCTGGCCGTTTCGGCGGGCGCCGAGGTCATCCTGCACCAGCCCATGGAGCCTTTGGCCTACCCCGGGACCGATCCGGGAGAGGGCGCGCTGTTCACGGGCATGAGCCCCTCCAAGATCAAGGCCGTGTTGCGCGCCAACCTGGCCCAGGTTCCTGGCGCCGACGGCATGAACAACCACATGGGCTCGCGGTTCACCAGGGACGCCGCGGGCATGGCCGAGGTCATGCGCTTTCTCGCGGAAAACGGCATGTTTTTTCTCGACAGCGTGACCTCCTCCGGCAGCGCGGCCGAGGCGGCGGCGCATAAGGCCGGAACGCCCATGATCGGCCGCAACGTCTTTCTTGACAATTCCCGCAATCCCAACGCCATCGCCCGGCAGCTGAACGCGGCCGAGGAAACGGCAAGGTCCCGGGGACGGGCCGTGGCCATCGGGCATCCGTACAAGGAAACCCTGGCGGCCCTGCGCTGGTGGGCGTCCCGGCGGGATCCCGCCGTGCGCATGATTTTTCTGCGCGATCTTCCTGGCCTGACCAATTGATCATTGTCCACCGTTACAGTACTATTGACAAATTTGAGCGCTGGGCCGGTCCGTCCGCGACCGCCGCGCCGCGTCGGAACAAAAAGCGCCCCAAGGAGGACATTTCATGAAACGCAGCATCAGTTTGTTGGCCGCCCTGTGCCTGGTCGTCGCCGCCTGGACCCCGGCCCTGGCCAAAACCTACGTGGTCTCGGTCAGCCAGATCGTGGAGCATCCGGCCCTGGACGCCGTGCGCAACGGATTCGAGAAAAAGCTTAAGGAACTGGGCGTGGACGCCAAGATCAACGTGCACATCGCCCAGGGCAACCAGGCCACGGCCGTGCAGATCGCCAGCCAGATCCTGGGGGAGAAGCCCGACCTCGTCATGGCCATCGCCACCCCCACCGCCCAGTCCTGCGCGCAGAAAATTAAGGACATCCCCATTCTCTTTTCCGCCGTCACCGATCCGGTGGGCGCGGGGCTGGTCGCTTCCATGGAGAAGCCCGGCGCCAACGTCACCGGCATGACCGACATGCCGCCCATCGACCAGCAGGTAGCCCTTTTCAAGGAGATCCAGCCTGATCTTACGACCATGGGCGTCATCTACAACGCGGGCGAGGCCAACTCCGTCAGCCAGGTCGAGGCCTTCAAGAAAGCCTGCAAGGCCGCCGGGATCGAGGTGATCGACGCCACCGTGGCCAACTCCAGCGGCGTGTATCAGGCCGCCAAGAGCCTGGTCGGCAAATGCCAGGCCGTGTACATTCCCTTGGACAACACCGTGGTTTCCGCCCTGGAATCCGCCGTCAAGGTGTGCGTGGAGAGCAAGCTCCCCCTGTATCCCTCGGACACCGACTCCGTGCCCCGGGGCGGCATCGCCGCCTTGGCCGTCAACTACGGGCTCATGGGCGAGCAGACCGCCGAGATGGCCAAGCGCATCCTGGTGGACGGCGCCAAGCCCGCCGGCATGCCGGTGGAATATCTGAAGCAGCTTGAGCTTATGGTCAACAAGAAGGCCGCCGCCGAGATGGGCGTGACCATTCCCGACAACGTGCTGACCCACGCCAAGAAAGTGATCGAGTAGGACGCGCCGCGTCCAGGTTGTCGAAACGGCCCTTCGGGGCCGTTTTTTTTGTGGCTTGAGCCCGCTGCGCGATTGCCGGGATCAAGGCCTTCGGCGACCAAGAGCTCTCGCCCTCTATGATCCCATAACAATATGAAATAGTTGGGATTAAGCGCTAGAGGCGCCTACAGGCGTTCAGGGGATTATGCGGCAGTCCCGGCTTTTCGAAACGGAAGCGGAATGCCCGCCGGCGCTTCCTCCAGCATGCATCCCCCTGCCATACGATGGGGTTCCAGGGGGCGGCGTCCCGTTGGCCGCCTGAGACGAGGGGCAATGCTCCGGCGGTCCGCCGCTGCCCGATCCGGAATCCATACCCGTTTTAGCGTACGAGCTGGTTCCAAGGGGGGGCGAGCCCCTTGCCGGAGGCCTCTTTCCCAGCCCCTTGCGCGTCCGTCTGCGCCTGAAGCCGCGTTTTCAGCCCATCGCGCCGTGGCCGCAACCGGGAGCGGAGAAGGCGGGGCGGCCTGCGGCGGCCGCATTGGTCAAAGCCGCGGCGCCTGGGCGTCCTTACGGCTTCGAGCGGCGAAACGGCGGACGCGCCGCTTCGCGCGCTGTCCGAAGGCCGCGCAAGCCGCCTGGAACGCCGCGCGGGGTCTTATTTTCCCTTGGCCGAATACCAGTATTCCGGGACATCCAACGGCGTCTCGGGCGGCAGGAGCGGGTTCCGCAATGTGAACGTTTTCCTCCCCGCGAGATTGGCCTGTCCGAAAATGGGACGATTTGCAGGATGGTTCCTGAACAATGCGTCGAACGAGCCGTCGGCGATGGCCATTTTGAGGCCGGTTTCAATTCTGTGCGCCAGCGCCGTATTGTTCTTGTTCACGAAAAAATACGTGGGCGCCGGGTAATAGAGCATAAGCGTCGGCTCCACGATCAAATCCTTGTCGGCGTGCTTGATGACTTCGGTCCAGGGCTCGTTCACGCCCCGGGGGAAGAAATCGAAACGCTCCATCTGCAGCATGTCGAATAATCCCGCATAGGTGGACGCGGTGGTCACCTGAAAGCCGTTCGCGCTCAGAATGGCCGTATCCGGCCAGTCGTGGCCCTGGCCAGCGGAGAACCGTTTCAGCTCTTCCAGGGTATTGATCTTGGCGAACGCCTCCTTGTCCGCCTTTCTGATGATGAAAATACGATGCCCCAAAAGGCCCTTGAGCAGGGGGATACGGATCGGGAGCAGCTTCTCCTCGCGTTCTATGGACGTCATGGTCCACAACACGTCGATCCACAGGTCTTGCGAGAGATTATGCACGGCCAGACTCTGGTTCATCTGGGTGGTGCCCTGGATTTCAAAATCCCCCATGCTTTCCCGCGTCTTTTCCAAGGCCAGGCGCAAGAGATCGATGTAGTACTGGCTGCGCACATCGTCGGCGTTGACCATGGCCGTGTGCCTGACGATCAGCGGCTCCGCCCCGAAGCAGGCCTGGGCGCCGCCAAAAAACAGCGACAACGCCCCGAAAAGCAGGCCGAGCGCTCCGTATCCCTTTCGTACCGTGGACCATTTCATGCGCGCCTCGTTGAAACGAAATGTGTTATATGATTTTTTCCAGTCGGTTGCGGCCATTTTTCTTCGCTTCGTAGAGTCCCGCGTCGGCTCTGCCCAGAAAACTGTCGTAAG
This sequence comes from uncultured Desulfovibrionaceae bacterium, assembly GCA_937934715.1. Classification (GTDB taxonomy): domain Bacteria; phylum Desulfobacterota; class Desulfovibrionia; order Desulfovibrionales; family Desulfovibrionaceae; genus CALGYO01. The sequence continues at coordinate 4,430 of CALGYO010000010.1, forward strand.
TATCCACGGCATGTCTGAGGGCGGTCAGGCCGATGCTGGCGGTGTAGTCTATCGGCTGTCCCTGATAGGATGCGCCCCGCGAGCGGACCGCCCGCAGCAGGCGATCCGCCAGGGCCGCGGCGCCGGGGATGTCCGTTTCCGGCAGAAGAATGGCGAACTCCTCGCCTCCCAGGCGGGCCAGCGAATCGTTTCCCCGCACAACCGACCGGGCGGTTTCCGAGAAGTCGCGAAGAACGGCGTCTCCACCGGCATGTCCCCATTTGTCGTTGATTTTCTTGAAAAAATCCAAATCGATCATCATGAGGCTCAGAGGATGCCCGTTCCGCTTGGCCCGGAGTATCTCATTGTTTCCGATTTCCATGAAATAGCGGCGGTTGGAGAGCGAAGTCAGGGCGTCCGTGCGGATGAGCTTTTCCAGCTCCAGCGTTCTCTCCTTGACCAGAGCCTCCAGGCCCCTGTTGATTGCGAGCAATTCCTCCTCGTGCTGGCGCCGTTCGCTGTCCAGGGTGGCGATCATGGCGTTGAACGCGTTTTCCAGATCACGAAGCTCGTTGTTGTTTTTTTGGAGCAGGTCGATATGGCTGTCCTTTAATGACGCCAGATTTATCGCTTGCACGGACTGGGTCAACTGTTCGAGAGGCCTGCCCAGGCTGCGCCGGAATACCCAGATAAAGAGCAGGGAAAGAAAAAAACTTTTCAGCAAGGCGCCGCCGAGCAGCAATTTATAACGCAAGGCGAGGCGTTTGAACACGACGTCGTGGGTGGCGTCCAATTGGATGTTCGCAAGGAATTTCTCTTTCCCGGCGAAGGCGTACTTGATGTCGAAACGATGAGAAAGGAGTATGTTGGCGTACTCCTTGTCTTTGGGAATCCTGTTCACGTTTCCGTACGGGTCGCGAATCGTAATGAACGATACGGATGGAAAGTCGCTGATCCCCCGTTGAATGGCTTCCAGCTGTGGCCTGTTGAATTCCCACAACGCCCCCCTGAGAGCGGGGGTGAAAATCTTTTCAATGATGACGAGCTCGTTGTTGATCATATCCAATGTGTCATAGTATTCAGCGATAAGCTGTACCGCTGTGATCACAATGGTAATGATGAAATAAATGGCAAGAATCTGTTGCAGGAGTTGGCGTGATAGTCTTCCGAAGATCGTTTTTTTCATAGAAGTAATGGGCTCAGCGAGGATGGCTTCGGAACATGGCGCTTCCGGATCGCTTCAACCGCCTCGCCCGCGCAACGGCTCCCGGCGTAGAGTCGATATTGCTCAGAGCGCAAGATATGTTACTGTTTGTTGCTCGAAGTTGGAAGAACGGCCACGCGTAACGGGCCTGCGGCGAATGCCGCGGAGCGGGTTGTCGAGCCCTTTTCCGCTCCCAGGAATACGCATCCCGCATCCTGGAAAACCATCCGATGCTCAAAGAATACGTCACTTGGGTGGGGCGTTCAAGTCATTTTGAGACCGCTGGGCAATTCCGGCAAAACGGCGAGAAGGTCTGTCGAAAGAACGTGCGCGCGAGGTTGCGCCTTCGGTGAAGCGCCAGGGGTGAGGCGGCTTTGCCTTGATGCGAGGTTGACCGCCGCGCGGGCGTACGAATCCCATCCCCGCTTGCGAGGCGGCGCGTCAGGCAAGAGGCGTAGGCTTGATGGAGAACCGGCCGGGCTGGCGCTCTTCATTCGATTCAATGGGATCGTCCTGCTGTGCAGTCAGGGAGCACACGGCGCTGACCTCTTCCGCCAGGCGTTTCAGTTCGGCGCTGGCCTGGACGACCTTTTCAGCCGCCTCGTCGGCGTTGTCCGTGACGTTGATGGCGAACATGTTGATCTCAAAGCTCAAAGCGCATTGGGATTCGGCGCGGCGGGCGATGTCGCCGATGCTCTTGGAGGTGTTGACCATGGCTTCGGCGATGTCGAGGAACCGGCCTTCCACGCTGGATACCATCACGGATGTCCGCTCGATGTCCGCGTGCGTGGCGTCCATGGCGCTGGCGGCCTTCCGCGAACTGGCGTCAATGGCTTCCACGGCTTCCTGGACCTCTCTCGTGGCCCGGATGGTTTTTTCCGCAAGCTTTCGGATCTCGTCGGCCACCACGGCGAAGCCGCGGCCGGCATCGCCGGCCCGGGCCGCCTCGATGGCGGCGTTGAGCGCCAGCAGGTTGGTCTGGTCGGCGATGTCGGAGATGAGGTCCGTGACGCAGCGAATGCTCCCGGCCTTCGCCATCAACTCATCGAGGAGGGCTTGCAGCCCGGCGTAGGAGTCCACCACCGTGCGGGTGACGGCGGCGGTTTCTTTCAATTCGTTCATGCCTTCGCGCGAGCTTTCCTCGGCCTGACTCGCGGCCTGGGAGGTTTCGGCGGCCATGGTGGCCACCATCCGGACGTTTTCGGTCATCTCCTGCATGGCATTGGCGATCTGGTGGGCCTGGTCCTTCGTGTCGCCCATGGCGTCGACGAGCGCCGTCAGAACGCCGTTTATGGTCTGGGCGTCGGATTCCAGGGTACAACTGGCGCCGCTTATTGTTTGAACCAGTTGGCTCAGTTCCGTCTGATGGGCCGTTATGCGCTCCATGTCCAGATTGGCGTCGCTCACGTCGAGCAGCATGACGAACCAGCGGTCCTCCCGCTCGTCAACGACGCCGACCACGGTCTGGAACACCACCATGCCGCCGTCGCGTTCCAGACGCAGCAGCCGTCCTTCCTGGCCCGAGCGGAGGGCCTCCCAGCTTCGCGCCGTGGTTTTGGAGAAAAACAGCCGGTCCATGGGGGAGCCCTGGGGGATGTTCCCGCCGCCCGCCGCCATGGCCATGGCCCGGTTCATCCAGCTCAGGTCGCCCGCACGGGTGAGCGTCATGGCGGGAAACGGAATGCGGTCCAACAGGTCCAGAGCCTGGTCCCTGGTCTTCACGCAGGCGTCCAGGCCCTGGGCGATCGCGGCGAGGGAGGGGACGCCGTCACCCGGCCGTACGGACTTGGCCAGGTGGCCGAGTTCGCGCCGCAGCCGGTTCCCGTCGCGCCGTATCGCCGCCCCGGCGGCCACGGCCGCGGCGGCCGACAAGGCGGCCGCGGCCGCGCCAAGCCAGAGCGGCCAGCCCGCGGCCTGGGCGCAAAAAGACACGATGCCCAACACGGCGGATGAGGTCGCGGCCGCAAAGGGGAGGGGACGGGCGCCCATGGCCGGTTACTTCACGCCTCGCGCATTGAGGTAAGGCGCGTATTTCTTGTCGGTCCCCTTGATGTGGTTCACAAGCCAGGTGCTTAGAAAGTTTAAGATATCCATGGACATGGCGCATTTTCCCGACTTGCAGTCCTTTTCGACCTGCAGCACCTTGGCCACGAACTTGTCGTGCTCTGTTTTGTGGTTGGCGTAATCGGGATAGCCGTGTGTCTTCATGTGCTTCTCTTCGGTGGAAAAATGGGATGCCGCGTATTGTTTCATTTCGGCGACGATGCCCATCAGCACGGATTCGGTTTTCCCGCTTTTCATGGATTCTTGCAATTTGTTGACCATGTCCACAAGCTTTTTGTGCTGATCGTCGATTTCCTTGATGTTGACAGAGAGACGGTCATTCCAAGTAAGCATAGGCATGCTGTTGCTCCTTGAAAAGAATTAATAAATAAGGGCGCCAGACGATCAATTCGTCTATTGCATTCAGCCGTTCGCTCTCTGTAAAAGGAACGGCTGGCGTTGCATGCGGCGTCGCCAACCTTTGAAACGAGGCCAACGAGACTCCAGCACACAGCGCAAATGATGATAATAGACGTAATCATTTTTGCCGCCAATTTTAAATTATGTCAAGTCAGTCATTATTTCTGCGACTCATTTAGTCCTATTTCATAAAGCAGCTGTCTGATATGGATAATCTCAGTGCATTCATAGACGACTGTAAAAGTAGAGAATGCTGAATTGCCAAATAATACAATGCGTCATCCGGAATTGATGACGCGAGACGCTACAACTTTTGACATGAACATCTGGCGGACCTGAAGCGCATACGCAATCAGCGTCACGCAGAAATTTGATAAGATAGTATTGTTTGGGGGGATGCCAGGCGCCGAATCGCTCCTGGCGTTTTTTTGAGAGAGCCCATGGCCGGGCCCCCGGGGAGGGTTGCCGGGCAGGGTCAACGATTTTGTCGGGTGGGACGACCTTTTTGTCCGCGCGGCGTTCCCCGGCGTTTTTGTCTCCCTGCCGCAAGGAGCGTGGCGTGAACGGCGTCATGACGGAATCACGCCCAATTCATGCGAAAAATCATCGCGTTGCCTTTTTTCCCACGACGCCTTCGGCGCCCTGTGTTTTGGCATGGACCCTGCTTGGCTGTATGATTTTCCCATGAAGCGGCGCCCGCTCCGGCCTTTTCCCGGCGCATGGCCGGATGCGCAGTTTGCAAACATTCCGATACCGGGTATCATCCTGGGATGTTTCGTTTTCACCCGAACCAAAGGCGGCGCGTATGCATTCCTGTCTGATCGGGACCAAACGCTACTGTTTCGACGGCCTGCGGGAGCTTATGGCCAAGGCCTCGCCCCTGCGCTCGGGCGACGCCCTGGCGGGGCTCGCGGCCGAAAGCGCCGAGGAGCGGGCGGCCGCGCGGATCCTTCTGGCCGACGTTCCCCTGGCCCGGTTTCTCGAAGAACAGCTCATCCCCTACGAGATGGACGAGGTTACCCGGCTCATCGTGGACGCCCACGACAAGGCCGCATTCGCCCCGGTCGCCTCGCTCACCGTGGGCATGTTCCGGGAATGGCTCCTGGGGGAGGCGGCGGACGCCGAAACCCTGGCCGCCCTGGCGCCCGGGCTCACGCCCGAAATGGCCGCCGCGGTCTCCAAGATCATGCGCAACCAGGATCTCATCCTGGCCGCCTCGAAAATCAGCAACGTTTCGGCCTTTCGCTCCACCATCGGCCTTCCCGGCCGCATGGCCTCGCGGTTGCAGCCCAACCACCCCACGGACGATCCCAAAGGCGTGCTCGCCTCCATCATCGACGGGCTGGCCTACGGCTGCGGAGACGCCTGTATCGGCATCAATCCGGCCACGGACAACCTGGGCGCGGTCATGCGGCTTCTGTCCATGATCGACGAAATCCGCGAGCGCTACGCCATCCCCACCCAAAGCTGCGTGCTGACCCATGTCACCACCACCATCGAGGCCATCGAGAAGGGCGCGCCCGTGGACCTGGTCTTCCAGTCCATCGGCGGGACCGAGGCCGTGAACAGGAGCTTCGGCGTGAATCTCGCCATCCTGGAGGAGGGCAGGCGGGCCGGGATGTCGCTCGGGCGCGGCGTGGCGGGTGACAACCTCATGTATTTCGAGACCGGCCAGGGCTCGGCCCTTTCGGCCGGGGCCCACCACGACGTGGACCAGCAGACCGTGGAGGCGAGGGCCTACGCCGTGGCCCGGGCCTTCGATCCGCTTCTGGTCAACACCGTGGTGGGTTTTATCGGCCCGGAATATCTCTACGACGGCAAGCAGATCATCCGGGCGGGGCTTGAGGACAATTTCTGCGGCAAGCTCCTGGGGCTGCCCATGGGCTGCGACGTGTGCTATACCAACCACGCCGAGGCGGACCAGGACGACATGGACGGTCTTTTGACCCTGCTCGGCGCCGCGGGCTGCGCTTTCGTCATGGGCGTGCCCGGGGCGGACGACGTCATGCTCAACTACCAGAGCACCTCGTTTCACGACATCCTGTATCTGCGCCGGGTGCTTGGGCTCAAGCCCTCTCCGGAATTCGCCGCCTGGCTTACGGGAATGGGCCTTTTCGACGCGGAGATGCGGCCCATGGAGCTTGACGAAAACAATTTCAAGCTGGAGCTTCCCCATGCCGCTTCCTGAAAACACGCCCCAGACCATCCGCAAGGACCCCTGGGCGCGCCTTAAGACCTTCACCGCCGCCCGCATCGCCATGGGCCGGGCCGGAGTGAGCGTGCCCACGGCCGCCCAGCTCGATTTCCAGATCGCCCACGCCAAGGCCAGAGACGCCGTGCTGCTGCCTCTCGACAAGGACGCGCTGTTTACGGACCTCGCCGGGGCCGGTTTTCCCGCCACGGAACTCACGAGCCGCGCCCGGGACCGCCGGGAGTATCTGTTGCGGCCGGACCTGGGACGCAGGCTGGACCCGCATTCGGCGGACCTGTTGCGCGAACGGGCCGGGTCATCCCAGGCGCCCGATCTGGCCATCGTGGCGGCCGACGGACTTTCCACCACGGCCATCGCGCGCCAGGCCGTCCCCTTTCTGGAGACCTTCGCCCCCTTGGCGGCGAAACGCGGCTGGACCGTGTCCGGAGCGTTTTTCGTCAACCTCGGCCGGGTGGCCGTGGGCGACGAGATCGGCGAGATCCTCGGCGCCAGGGCCGTGGCCGTGCTCATCGGCGAGCGTCCGGGCCTCAGCTCCCCGGACAGCATGGGCGTCTACATGACCTACGCCCCGGCCGTGGGGCTCACCGACGAGCGGCGCAACTGCATTTCCAACATCCGGCCCGAGGGCCAGCCCTTCGCAAAGGCCGCCCGGACCCTGGACCATCTTCTGGCCAAGGCCTTCGCGGCCTGCATCTCCGGGGTCTGCCTCAAGGACGACCAGGCGCTCGAATGCGCCGAGGTCCCCAAAGTCTGCGTCTAGCGACGCGTCCTCGAGGAAAGCGCGCGCTTTTTCGAGGACGCCACAGCGCCAGCAAGCGTTCGTCACATACGGCGGGAGGGGCCCGCGAGGCGCAGCCTCAGGGCGCCCCGCGCCCGCCGTCCGCCAGGATGCGGAACCGGCCTCAAGCCGGTCCCGCGTTGTTCCCCGCGTTTCCTGAGTCCCGGACGGTCTTTATTTCATCTTCCCGAAAGGGTATGACAAGCATTCCCGATTTCAACCATGCAGCAAGGAACGCGCGCCAGCCTATGAAAAAAGCTCCCTATGTCACCGGCGACGGCCATCTGGCCGACGTGAGCCAGGTGCATTTCGACAAGGATCTTTCCGCTCCCCAGGTTTCCGGAATCATGCGCTTCACCCACACCAGCGACGCGCTTCGGGGCCTGGTGCGCGATTTGTGCGACCGGGCCAGGGCCGAAGGGGCGCCGCTTACCTCCTTTTTCGACGTGAGCGGCAGAAGCGGTCATTCCCGCATCGGCATCGACGTGCGCCTTTCCGGCGGCGAGCCCATGATTTCCGATACGGCCAAGACCCTGGAGATTCCGGTGGTGGTCACTGCGCTGAACAGGCTTCTGGCCGAATCCCTGGCCGACCTGGCGACGCTGGCCAAGAACGGCCGGGTGGACATCGGGCGGCTGTTCATCCCCATGTCCGGTTGCCTGTCCAAGGACGAGGTGGAGGAGGCTCTGCGGCGCAAATGGCTGCTCCTGCCCGCAAGCCACGCCATCATGGAGGACGGGGCGGTGGAGATCCCCCTGGAGAACATCCGCTACATCCTGTCCCCCCGGCTTCTCGCCGTGCGCCACAATTTCGCGGAGATGATCGTCAAGGGGAAGCACGGGCTGCATCTTTTCCAGAACCATTCCCCGGCGGGACTCGGCAGGAGCATGGCGCCCAAGGAATTCCTGGTGAGCGCCGTGCACATCTCCCTGGGGCCCTACGCGGCCTTCATCGACCGGCCCCTTTCCAACCCGGACGTGTTTCATCTGGCCTCGCGGCTCCTCGACGGGGTGCGCACCACGGGCATCCGCATCCCGAGGCAAGTGGAGCTGTACAACCGGGGGGACGCGCCCGCATCCACGGAGAATCTCAAGGTCCGCATCCGGCTCTATCCGGCCGAGGAGCGGGTGGCGGCCATCGCCTCCAGGGTGCTCATTCCGGGCAAGGCCGGGGATATCCTGGAGCGCGGGGTGGATTTCCCGGATTTGACCGACATCTTCAATCCCGAAGTCTGTCAGCCCCTTTTCGACGAGATCACGGCCTCGCCGGACAAGGGCGGGCTTTTCGCCCGCATGCTCCTGCCGGAAAAGGTCATCGGCATTTCCTGGGAGCAGGAGGGGGAAGCCTGGCTGCCGGAATTCCAGTGGCGGCTCATCTACGAATACGCCCGGGGCAACCTGACCGAGGGCATTCTCTCGGGCGAGGGGATTCCCAAGCGCCTGCGGGCCTTTGTGGACGATCTGCGCTATGTGGGCGGCGAGCAGAAGCTGAGCAAGGTTTTCGTGTCCGACGGCATGCCGCCGGTGGACACCTTGCGGGTGCTCAAGCGCAACGGCATCGGCGTCATGGTGACGCGCGGGGTGGAGTGCCGGGTGGGCGCCTGCGAGAGCCGCAATTTCCGGCTGGACCAGACGGCCTACGAGGAATTGGTCAAGCTCGAGCGCGAGGGCGTGCGCTTCTACATCCTGTTCGAGGAAAACGGCGTGAGCCACGTGCGGGAATTCTACAAGGGCTTGTGGGTGACCGGCCCGGGCCGGTCGCGGCTGGATGAGGTCCACACCACGGTGGCCATGTACGGCTCGAGCCTGGACGGGGTGAAGGAGCTGGTGCGCGAACCCGTCATGGAATTTTTCAGCGGATTAAACGCCGATCCGGCTCTTTCCGGGCATCTGGCCGTGGCCCACGGCAGCGGACCGGGAGTCATGAAGGTGGTGGACGAGATCGCCAAGGAGCTCGGGGTGTTCCGCATCGGGGTGGGCATCGACGCCGAGGAGATCGGCCAGGTTCCCAATCTCGAACCCGAGGCCGTGGTCCAGTTCGTGAACCTGGCGCTCAACACCCGCCAGGACATCATCGACCGGCGCTCCATCTTCAAGGTCTTCAACGTGGGCGGCTTCGGCACCTGCTACGAGATCAACATGGCTCTCACGTTCATGAAGATCGGCCAGTGCCTGCCCGCGCCCTACATCTTCGTGGACCCCTTCGGCTTCGGCCCCAAGGGGGGGCATATGTGGGAGCAGATTCTCGACCAGTTCGACACCATCACCCACGCCCACAAGCATGGCGGGGCGGAGACGCCGCCGCTTGGCCCCCAGTGGGTGGCCAACTGCTGCCATCTGGTCGGCGACTACGCCGAGGGCCTCAAGGTGATCAAGGATTTCATCGCGGACCCCTCGGCCTACTGGAAGGCGCGCCGCATCCCCAAAGGGCAGGTGGAGACCGCCCACCGCAACCTCGCCCACGCGGGCGTGGCCATTCCGCCGTATATCGAGAAGGCGTTGTCGAGAACGTAACTTGGCGTCATTTTGAAAAAAAGCGGGGAGGCCCTGGCCTCCCCGCTTTTTTCGTTTCACGCCGTACATCGCGCTCGAATCAGTTGCCCGTTTTGAGCTTGGTCCAGACCTTTTCGAAGAGGCTGATGTCCGCGCCGAGATCGTCCTCGTATTCGCTTCCCTTGAGCTGTTCCGCCGTAGGGTAGACGATGGGATTCTCCCGCACTTCCTTGGGCAGAAGCTCCAGCGCCGCCTGATTGGGCGTTGCGTAGCCGAGCTCCTCGCAGATTTGCGCCGCTACGTCGGGGCGCAGGATGAAGTTGATGAAGGCGTGGGCGTTTTTCACGTGCTTGGCCCCCTTGGGGATGACCATGTTGTCCATCCACTTGATGGTCCCTTCCTTGGGGTAGACGTAGACGATCTTGGGATTTTCCCCATTGATCACGTAGGCTTCGCCGTTCCACAAGGCGGCCACGCCCACCTCGTTGTTCAAAAGCGCCTGCTTGGGGTTGCCGCTGTCGAAGATCTTCACCGAGGGCATGAGCTTCTTGAGCAGCTCATACGCCTCCTCGATGTGGGCCGGATTCACGTCGTTGATGGAGTACCCCAGGGATTTGAGGCCGATGCCCACCACCGAACGCATCTCGTCGGGAAGCATCAGGTCGCCCTTGAATTCCGGCTTCCACAAATCGGCGTATCCCGTCACCGCATCCGCCGGATATTTTTCGGTGTTGAGGGAAATGCCCGTGGTGCCCCACATGTAGGGAACGCTGTAGACGTTGTCCGGGTCGAAGGCGTTGTTCAGAAGCGCGGGGGAGAGATTCTTGAAATTGGGGAGCTGGCTCTTGTCCAGCGGGATGAGCAGCCCTTCCTTGCGCATGCGGTTCACGTACTCGGCCGAGGGCACGGCCAGATCGTAGCCGTCGCCCTCAAGCAGCTTCAGCTTGGCGTACATGGCCTCGTTGCTGTCGTAGGTGGTCTCCACCACCTTGATGCCCGTCTCCTTGGTGAACTGCTCCAGGATCTGGGGGGGCATGTATTCCGACCAGTTGAACAGGTACAGGGCGTCGTCCCCGGCGGCCAGGGCGCGGCCGGCCGGCGCAAGGAACAGGGCCAATAAGGCGGCGATAAGGACCTTTTTCATCGTTTCTCCTTCATGAGAAGCTGGGTTGCGCCGACCACCATCAGGGTGATGGCGAACATGACCGCGCACAGCGCGTTGACCTCCGGTTTCACCCCGAGTCGAACCATGGAATAGATTTTGAGCGGCAGGATTTCAAAGCTCGGGCCCGTGACGAAAAAGCTCACGATCACGTCGTCCAGGGACAAGGTGAAGCTCAAAAGCCACCCCGCCATGACCGCGGGCATGGCGATGGGCAGGATGACCAGGCGGAAGATGGCGTATTCCCCGGCCCCCAGATCCGCCGCCGCCTCGATGAGCGACTGGTCCATGCCGCTTAGGCGGGCGAGAATCGTGATGGTGACGAAGGGCAGGCAAAAGGTCACGTGGGACAAGAAGAGCGTGAGGAACCCGAGCGGCAGGTTCAGGGTGATGAAGAGGATCAACAAGGAGATGCCCATGACGATGTCCGGGGACACGGTGACCACGTACAAGGAGGCGGACAGGGCCTTGCGCCCGGCGAAACGGTAGCGCTTGAGCGCGATGGCGGCCAGGGCGCCGATGAGCGTGGCCGCCGTGGCCGAGGAGGCCGCGAGCGCAAGGGAGCGCAAGGCCGCGTCCAGAAGGCTGGAGTTGCCGGCGAGCGATGCGTACCAGCGCAGGGAAAAGCCCTTCCAGGAAACCAGGAATTTGGAGTCGTTGAAGGAAAAGGCGATCAGCACCAGAAGGGGCAGGTAGAGGAAGCCGTAGACCGCCGTGAGATAGGCCGCTTTCAGGGAGCGCTTCATGCGGCGGCCTCCCGGCGGACCCGTTTGTTGCAGAAATAATAGACCGCGAGCAGAAGCGCCATGATGGCGGTCAGAAGCACGCTGGCCGCCGAGCCCAGAGGCCAGTTCCGGGCGGTCAGGAACTGGTTGCGGATGAAATTGCCCACCAGCAGGCTTCTGGACCCGCCCAAAACGTCGGGCACGTAGAACATGCCGAGGGCGGGCAGGAAGACCAGCATGGTCCCGGCCACGATGCCAGGCAGGGTCAGCGGCAGGCTCACCCTGAAAAAGGTCTGGAATGATCCGGCGCCGAGATCCCGGGCCGCCTCGATCAGGCGCGGGTCGAGCTTTTCGATGGAGGCGTAAAGGGGCAGGATCATGAACGGCAGCAGGGTGTAGGCCAGGCCGATGAAGACCGCCGTTTCGGTATAGAGGATGTCCAGGGGGGCGCTTATGAGCCCGAGTCCGAGCAGGACTTTGTTCAACAGGCCGTTGGCGTTTAGGATGGTGATGAGCGCGTAGGTGCGGATGAGCGAATTGGTCCAGAAGGGGATGATGACGAACAGCAGGCCGAGTTTTCGCTTTTTGGGGGAGAGCCGGGCCAGGATGTAGGCGAAGGGGTAGCCGATCGCCAGGCAGGCCATGGCCGCGCCCAGGGCCAGCCAGGCGGAATCGAGGAACATGCGCAGGAATTCCGGTCCGGCAAGCTCGCGGTAGCTCGAAAACGTTATGGGAAGGATCGCGAATTCCACCTCGCCCCGGCTGAGGAAGGACGTGGCCAGGGTCATGAGGTTGGGCAGGATGACGAACACGGTCAGCCAGCCCCCGACGGCCGCCACGGCCAGGTTGCGAAAGGGACTACGCTCCGTCATCGGGCAGAACCACCTCCCAGTCCTCGACCCAGTCCACCCGGACGCGCTCGCCTTTTTCGAACATGGCCTCGGGCGCGTCCTCGTTGAAGAATTCCGTGGCGGAGATCTTTTTCCCCCCGTCCGTTTCGATGATGAGGTCGATGGTCATGCCCTTGTAGACCGTGTCCGCCACCACGCCGAAAAGTCCGTCCGGGGTTTCGCCGTTGGCCTTTTCCAGCCGGATGTCCTCGGGCCTGAGCAGGGTCTTGATCTTCTGGCCGGGGGCGTAACGCCGCTCACCGGCGTTCAGGCGGCAGGGCCTGCCCTCCACCCGGGCATCCAGGACCTTGCCGTTCTGGGAGACGGCCACGCCGTCGAACACGTTGATCTCGCCCACGAACCGCGCCACGAAAAGGTTTTTCGGGGTTTCGTAGATCACGTTGGGCGCGTCGATCTGCTCGATGACGCCGTGATTGATGACCGCCACCCGGTCGGACATGGAGAAGGCTTCCTCCTGGTCGTGGGTGACGAAGACGAAGGTGATGCCGAGCTTGCGCCGAAGCTCCTTGAGTTCGAGCTGGACCTCCTTGCGCAGCTTGGCGTCCAGGGCGGAAAGGGGCTCATCCAGAAGCAGGGCGGCGGGCTTGTTGACGATGGCCCGGGCGATGGCGGCGCGCTGCTGCTGGCCGCCGGAAAGCTGGGAGGGTCTGCGTCCGGCGAAGGAGAGCATCTTGACCGCGCGCAGGGCCTCCTCCACGCGCACGCGGATTTCCTCCTTGGACTTGCGTCGCATGCGCAGGCCGAAGGCCGCGTTCTCGAACACGGTCATGTGCGGGAAGAGGGCGTAGCTTTGGAAAACGGTGTTGACGGCCCGGCGGTTGGGGGGCTCTCCGGTCACGTCCTGGCCGCGAATGCGCAGGCGCCCGGTGGTGGGGCGTTCGAATCCGGCCAGAAGCCGCAGGATGGTGGTTTTTCCGCACCCGGAAGGGCCGAGGAATGTCAGGAATTCCCCATCGTGGATGCGAAGGCTCAAATCATGGATGACGGTCAGGTCGCCATAGCTTTTGGAGACGCGCTCCAATTCGATGCACGGGGGGCTCGACGTTTCCAATCCCTGTCATAGCCTCCTTGCGCATCGTCTTGCCGCGGCCTGCGGGAGAGGGCTGCGGTGGACGCAAAAATGTATGCAACGGGCCGGGAAGTCAACATCTTTCACAAAGGGAACGGCATTTGGGCGCAAAGAGGCGAAAACGCCTGTTCGCGGGGCGCGCGGCGCATCCGGGGGCGGCGGGAATCCTTCGGGTTTTCAGTCCTTCGAGCCGTCCAGACCCTGTTCGTCGATGATGGCGTCGAGCCGGTTGAGATCAACGGGCTTCAGGAGGTAGTCCGTGGCGCCGCCCCGGCGGAAGGCGTCCATGACCAGCTCCGGGTCGTCGTCCACGGTCAGGATGACCACGCCGGCTTCCTCACGGGGCGCCACCCCCCGTTCCTTTTCGGCCTGGCGGATGGCCTGGAGGATTTCCCTGCCGTTTTTGCCGGGAAGCCACATGTCGAGCATGACGAGCCGGAAGGGGTCTCCCGAATCCAGGGCGGCCAGGAAGGCGGTCAGCCCCTCTTCCCCGTTTCCCGTGACGTCGCACGAACCGCGTTTTTCGAGAAAATCCTGTAAGATGCTTCTGTTGACGTAATCGTCTTCAATAACCAGACTGCGCATGCGTCGTTCCTCGTACTGCGGCTTGAAGGCGGCTGTGCGCTTTGATCCGTCAGCGATTTACATTGATTGACAGTGAGATGACTTTTTCCACCTCTTCCTCGAGCAGGGTGAACAGGATCTCCACCTGCTTGTCGTTTTCCTCCCGGGCGGCTTTGACCAGCCCCTTGGCCAGGGCATAACTCGTTTCCGCCCCGATGGCCGCCAGGGATCCGGCGAAGGCGTGGGCCTTCGCCGCCGCGTCGGCATGCGCAGATCCTAACACGGATTCGCGCAGGGAGGCTATACTTTCCGGAGCCCGTTCGATGAATCCCCGCAATATTTTCTCATAGAGCCCCGTATTGCCCTGGAGACGGGCGAGGGCTTGTTCCCGGTTGAGGATGCCCTCGGACGAGCCGCTGCGTAAAGGCGAGGAGGGGCGCTTCGGCGATTCAGGCTCGGCGCCCTGGTTGAAGAAACCGTCGATCAGGGAGAGAAGATTCTTGAAATCCACCGGCTTGGTGACACAGGCGTTCATGCCAGCGTCAAGGCACTGTTTGCGCACGTCGCTTAAGGCGTGGGCCGTGACGCCGATGATGGGAATGGCGCGTCTGTCCGGTCCCGCCTCGCCGCTCCGGATGCGCTTGGCGGCCTCGATGCCGTCCACCAGGGGCATTTCCACGTCCATGCAGATCACGTCGAAGGCGTTGGCCGCCAGAAGGGTGATGGCCCGCAAGCCGTTTTCGGCCCAAGCGGACTCGTGTCCGGCCCGCTTGAAGCTCTCCAGGGCGATCTCGGCGTTGACGGGGTTGTCCTCGGCCAGAAGGATGCGCCTGACCGAGCCGCCGGGCGCGGTCCGGCCCGTTTCACGGGACGGGCTTGGGGATTCCGGCGGCGGCGCTTTTTCCAGGGCCGCCCGAACGGTGAAGACGCTGCCTTGCCCCTTGCGGCTCGTGACGGACACCCCGCCGCCCATGATTTCCGCCAACTGGCGGCAGATGGCGAGTCCAAGCCCCGAGCCGCCGTATTTTCGGGCATGGCTTTCATCCGCCTGGCGGAAGGTTTCGAAAATGGAATCGAACTGATCGAGGTCCATGCCGATGCCGGTGTCGGTCACCGTGAAGACCACGCCCGCCGAGGACGAGGCCGTCCGGTCTTTATCCAGACGCAGGCTGATTCCGCCGGTCTCCGTGAATTTCACGGCGTTGGCGCCCAGGTTGAAAAGGATCTGGCGGATGCGCAGGGGATCGCCATAGACGTAGCGGGGCGCGTCCGGGGCGATGGCCAGGTTGAGGCTCAGCCCCTTTTGCTCGGCCAGGTCGCGCATGTCCGCCGCGGCGCCGTCCATGAGGGAGTGCAGGTCGATGGCGGCGCGCTCCAGTTCCAGCCTGCCGTGCTCGATCTTGGACAGGTCGAGGATATTGGAGATCAGGCCGTTTAAATGGGCGGCCGTCTCCTTGATCCTGGACAGACGTTTTTTGGCCTCTCCGGCCGGCGCGTCCTCCAGCAACAGATCCACCATGCCGTTGATGGCGTGGATGGGGGTGCGGATTTCATGACTCATGGAGGCCAGGTAGTCGCTTTTGGCCCGATTGGCCTCGTCCGCAGTCCGTTTGGCCGTTTTGAGCTTGTCGCGTATGAGGATGAAACGGGTGATGTCCCTGGAATAGACCGCGATCTGGATCGGGCGGCCGTCCTCTCCGGGAACGGGGTAGGCGACGTTGTCGAAGACGCGTTCGCCGAGTTGGCTGACGAAACGCACGGGCGTATTTCGCGCCAGAACGCGTTCGAGTTTCCGCGCTATGCGCTTTTCGTTTGCGGGGTCGAAAAAGGCCGGGTAGACCTCGCCGATCATCTCTCCCCGGCTGAGACCGTGATTGCGCGGGCCAGCCTCGTTGAGGATGAGGATGCGGTAGGCGCCGTCCAGCACGTAGATGGCTTCCTGCACCGCGTTGAAAAGTCCGTGAAACAGAGCCTGGCTTTCCTTTTGGGAAAGCTGGGCCTCCGTGAGTTCGGTCACGTCGATGACCGCGCCCTGCAGATGCGCGACGCCTTGCGACGGATCGTCTTGGACGAAGACGTTTTCCTCCACGTACCGGGTCTCGCCGTTTCGGGCCAGGAGCCGGTAGCGCAGGGTGAAACGCGTTTCCCCCTTGGCCGTCCGGGCCGCCAGTTCCTCGGCCACGCGCCGCCTGTCCCCGGGATGGATCAGGTCTTCGAACAGGACGCCCTGATCGAGCAGCTTCCTTGGATGGTAGCCGAAACGGTGGACGTTGGCGGACGCGTATTCAATGGGTCTGCCCGGCGCGTTTTTGCACAAGAACAGGGCGACGGGACTGTTCTCCACGATGGTTTCCGCCAAACGCAGCTTTTCAAGCGCCGCTTCCCTGAGGCTGATGTCCCGTATCGCGGTGAAGCGCATGGGCTTGCCTTGCCAGGTGAAGTACTTGATCGAGGCTTCGATGGGGAAGGTCGCGCCGTTTTTATTTTTGTGAAGGCGTAGCGGCATGAAGGTGTGGCGCGACCTGATGCTTTCCATGGCCGCCTCCGGTTCCATGGAAAGCTCTGGAATTGCTTTTTTCTCCAGTTCGGCCTTATCATATCCGTACATGCTCGATGCGGCCGCATTGGCTTTGATGATGCGGTTGTTCGTCTCATCGACCAGGAAGACTCCATGGGTTTCAAGTTCGAACATATTGTCGGCGAAAACGCGCAGGTTCTCATTTTCCTCGCGCAAGGCCTCCACTTCCGCCCGCAACGCGTTTACATCCGCTTGAGAGGGTGACTCGGAGCTCGTCGAGCCGTTGCTTTGTTTTTTTTCTTTCAAGGCGGCGCCTCCCTTAGTCCGGCGAAAGGCCGGACGCCCTGCCGGGCTAAAGGACAGGATAGAGGGGAGAGCCCGCCGGGGCAAGAGGCTTTTGGAACCGGGACGGTACAATGGAGCAGGATTTCGAAGAACTTTTGGAAGTCGTGGAATCCATCGCCCGAGGCGATTATTCCGGCAGGATCATGGCCTATTGCAGACCCGGACGGCCCGAGCCTCTGCGGCGGCTGGCCGAGGCCGTGGGGCTTATGATGGTCGGCATCGAGGCCCGGGAGTACCGGCTCAAGGAGCTTATCGGGGAGCTCGAGGACGCCAACGCCCGGTTGCGCCAGGGCGTGGTGGGCGCGGTGGCGGCCATGGGCCGGGCCATCGCCGCCCGGGACGTCGACACCCGGGGGCACAGCGACCGGGTGGCCTGTCTGGCCGAGATGCTCGGACGCGCCGTGGGCGTGACAGGGGAGGACCTGGATAATCTGCGCATCGGGGGCCTCATGCACGACATCGGCAAGATCGGCTTCGACGACGATATCCTGCACAACGAATCGAGCCTGCCCGATCCGGAAATGCTCGAACGCATCCGCCGCCACCCCCAGGTCGGGGCGGACATCCTGGAGAGCCTGGACTTTCTCGGCGTGGTCCGGGAATATGTCCTGCGCCATCATGAGCGCCCTGATGGAAAAGGCTACCCCATGGGCCTGACCTCGGACCAGATCCCTTTCGGGGCCAAGATCGTGGCCGTGGCCGACGTGTTCGACGCGCTGACCTCGGACAGGTCCTACCAGAAGGGCAAGACCCGGGCGGAGGCCCTGGCGATCATGCGGTCCCTGGCCGGGAAGGGACTGGACGCGGACCTGACGGACACGTTCGCGCGGCTGATCGCCGGGAAGGGGCTTCCCTGGAAGCCGTCCGGCGCGCCGGCTACTCCTCGGACTGCCTCCGGCTGAGGATGGCCTCGATCTGGGCGTCCTTCTCCTCCTGGGTGATGTAGGGATGGATGCGGATGTCCATGATCTTTTGCTCGATTTCCCGTTTCTCGGCGGCGGCCGCGTTGAGCTTGGCCGTAAGGGCGTCGATCTCGGCGGGCTTGAGCAGATAATCGAAGGCCCCGAGCTTGATGCCCCGCACGGCGGATTCCACCGTGCCGTGGCCGGTCAGAAGGACCACCCGCAGGATGGGCTTCACGTCCATGATGGCTTTCAAGACCTCAAGACCATCCATGCCGGGCATTTTCACGTCCAGGAGAACCACGTCCAGGCCGTCGTTTTCCTCGATGATGCGGATGGCCTGCGGCCCGTCGTTGGCGGTTATGACCGAAAAGCCCCTCTGGCCGAGGCGTTTGGCCGTGATATCGGCGAATGCGGTTTCGTCATCGACGATGAGAATGCTCGTCTCGCTCATGATGGCGGCCTCCATGGTTGACGCGTTTTCTTGTACAATACGGCAACTGGGGAAATTGACAACAGCTTTGCCGCGCGCATCCGGAAACCGGAAGACAAGGGAGGCGAAACATGCGGACGCGACGGCCGTTGCGCCCTCTTCTCGGGCTGCTTATTTTTCTCGCGCTCCCGGTTTGCGGGTTTGCCCAGGCGCAGGGACCATACGCCCGTCTCCTTGGGCGCTGCGTCCGGGGCGCCCGGGTGGACTATCCATGCGTCATCGCCCACGCCGCCGATCTCGACGCCTACCTTGCGTCCCTCGCCGCGACCGTCACGGCGGACCTTGGCCGTGAAGCCCGGTTCGCCTATTTCATCAACGCCTACAACGCCTGGACCCTGAAGCTCGTGGCGGATCATTACCCGGTCGCCTCCATCAAGGACATCGGCCCCTTCTGGAGCACGCCCTGGAAGATCGCCTTCGTGCGCCTCGACGGCCGGACCGTGACCCTGGACCATCTGGAAAACGAGATCCTGCGGCCGGTCTTCAAGGACCCCCGCGTCCATTTCGCCATCAATTGCGCCTCGGCGAGCTGTCCGCCCCTTCGGGCCGAGCCCTACGCGGCGGATCGCCTGGACGAACAGCTCGACGACGCGGCCTCGCGCTTCATAAACGATCCCGCCTTCAACTCCTTCAAGGACGGCGTCCTGCGTTTGAGCCGGATTTTCGATTGGTTTCAGGAGGATTTCGGCGGGGAGAAGGGCGTCCTGGCCCTTGTCGAACGCTACGCCAGGGGCGATTTGCGCAAAGGGCTGCGAAGCGGCGCGCCGCTGCGCATAACCTATCTCGACTACGACTGGTCCCTGAACGCGGCCCCCGACAACCCGGACAGCCCAAGCGGCCCGAGGGGGCCGGGCGATCAAGGCGGCGAAAATGCGGGGAACGCGGCGCGTGAGTGACGGCCTGGGAGAGAACGGGGAGGGCGCCGGACGTTGGACGCTTTTCCTCTCCGCGTTCTGCGGACTTGCGGCCTGCCTTTTGGCCATGGGCTTTGGCGGACCGGCCGGGGCGGCGCCCGCGTCGTTTCTCGTCCTGTACGGCCTGTCGTTTTTGTTCCTTTTGGGCGCGGTGGGATGGTTCCCTCGATCCCTTGGGCGCGGCCGGGCCCTGGCGCTCATTTTCCTCGCGGCTGTGATCGTCCGCCTCCCCTTCCTCTTCCTCTGGCCGGTCAACCTGGACGTCATGCGCTATGTCTGGGAAGGCTTCGTCCAGACCTTCGGCGTCGACCCCTATCGGCTCGCCCCGGACCATCCGGCCCTAGCGGGACTTGCGGGCGGCCCCATGAAGGACATTTTCGCCCTGATCAATCACAAGGATCTGGCGGCCTGCTATCCGCCCCTGGCCCAGCTCCTGTTTCGGGCCGTCGCCTCGGTCTCGCCCACGCCGCTGGCCTTCAAGATCCTGTTCGCGTCTTGCGATCTCGCGGCGGCCGCCTTTCTGGCGGGCCTGCTTAGGCGCCGGGGGCTGCCGCCGTCCCGGCTTCTGCTCTACGCCATGAACCCGCTGGCCGTGGTCTATCTCGCCGGGGAAGGGCATCTGGACGCCCTCCAGGTCCTGTTCGTCTGCGCCGCCCTGTGGTGCTTCGCCGCGAAGCGGGACGGGGCGGGGTTTTTCGCCCTGGGCGCGGCGGTCATGTCCAAATACCTGGCCGTGGTCCTGTTTCCGTTCTTCCTGACCGGAAAGAACTGGCGGAAAAGCCTCTGGTTTTTCGCGCCGTTTCTTTCGTTCGTCCCGTTTCTCGATGCGGGCGGTGGGCTTTTCGCCTCGGCCGGGGTCTTCGGGGCGCATATGAGCTACAACGCCTCCCTGAGCGCGCTTGCCCGGCTGGCGTTCGGCCCGTACTGGCTGATCGCGGTCCTCGTCCTTTTGACGGCCTGTCTCGCGGGCATCTGGCTTTTCGCGGCGGACCGTTTCCGGGGCGCTTTTCTGGCCGCCGGGGCCACGCTTTTGTTCCTGCCCAGTCTCTTTCCCTGGTACCTGACCCTGGCGGCCGTTTTTTTGCCGCTCTTTCCTTCCGCCGCCTGGATATATCTCTGCGCGGCCATGGCCTGGCATGTTCCGGTCATGGCCGTGGAATACGCCACGGGCGCGTTCGCGCCCCCGCCCTGGATGGCCTTTTGGGAATACGTCCCGTTTTATTGTCTGCTCGTTTTCGGGCTGTTCCGTCCGCTGACGCTGTTTCCGGCCAGGCGGTTTCCACCCGCGCGCTCCCTGGCCGTGGTCATCCCGGCGCGCGACGAGGAGGGCCGGATCGGACCGTGTCTTGCCTCGGCGCTGGCCCGGGGGGAGGAGCTTGCGGAGATCATCGTGGCGGACGGCGGCTCCAGCGACGGGACCAGGAAAAAGGCCCGGGAGATGGGCGCGCGGGTCATTTCCTGTCCGCCGGGCCGGGGAGGGCAGATACGGGCGGGGATCGAAGCCGCGACGGCGGACGCGGTCCTGGTCCTGCATGCGGACTGCGTCCTCGTCCCTGAGACGCCGAAGCGGGTCCTGGCCGCCCTGAACGCCCATCCCGAGGCGCTCGGCGGCGCGGCGGGCATGCGTTTCACGCAAGGCGGGGCCGGTTCCTTTCTCGTGGAGCGTCTCAACGCCCTGCGCCTTCGTCTGACCGGGGTGTCCTTTGGCGATCAGGGGCAGTTCTTCCGGCTCCGGGCGCTCCAGGAGGCGGGCGGTTTCCCCGGGACCATGCTCATGGAGGATGTCGAGGCGGCTTTTCTGCAAAAACGGACCGGCCCGGTTCTCGGTATGACCGGCGGGACGCGGGCTTCGGGAAGAACCTGGCGGCGGCGGGGATTTTTCGGCAATTTCTCCCGCATCGTCCTGCTTTTTTCCGGCTATCTCGTCCTGCGCCGCCTGGCGCTTCACGATCCCACGGGCAAGGCCTATTACCGGCGCTACTACAAATCGGGCGCCGTCTCTACCAGACGGTCTTGATCCCGTCCGGGGCCAGATCCCAGTCCTCGCCGTAGACGTCCACGGTTTTCGAGGGCGCGCCGCCGGGGCCGGCGATCTCCCCCCCGGCGTGCAGCCAGCCGAGGATGCCCGCCTGGAGGTTTTTCACGACGATCCCCTTTTCGGCCATCTTCTGGGCGAATTCGGCGCTGCGGTAGCCTATCGTGCAGTAGGCGGCCAGGGGCCTTGCGCCGAAGGCCTTCGGGTTTTTCAGGAATTCCTCCCCGGTAACGGCGTTTTTGATCATGGAGACCTGACGCTCCTTGTCCGAGCGGACGTCGATGATCACGGGGTCCTTCAAGGCCATCAGAGCCTCGGGGGAAATGTCCTTCACCTGGGGAAACTCCCTGGCGTATTCCCGGTAGAGTTCATAGGCGGCCTTTTTCTTGGCGGCCTGGCCCTGGGGCGCGGGCTGGCAGGCGGCGGCCAGAAGGGCGGCGGCCAGAAGGGCGGCCAGAACGGGCGCGACGGCGATCCTTGCCGCGGGCGGCGAAAAACGCGCGAAATGATAAGGCGGCATGGCATGCTCCATGGGTTTGGACTCAGGATAATCCCCCGGGGGGCGTTGGCAAGCCCGGCGCGGATATGCGCAAGACAGGGGGTAAAGATCGGGGCGTCGCGAACCGATAAGAGCTATAGGACTGCTGCGCCCGGAGATGCAAAAGGAGTATGTAATGAAGATCATGGGAACCCCCGCGCCGGTTCAATCCTCCCACATACGGGCCGTCGAGCTCATGACGGAATTCCTGAAATTGTCCCAGGAGAGCAGGGAAAAGGCCAACCAGCAGCTCACCGACGCCATCGTGAGCCAGACCATGCCGGTGGAGGTCCAGTTCAAGGCCGCCATCCTGAAACTGAAGACCTAGGGCTCGATTTCCCCTTCGAGACGTTCACGAGGGCGCTCCTGAGGATTCAGGGGCGCTTTTTGTTTTCCGCGCCGAGGCCGGCGCGGCCAGCGGGCCGTCGTCAGCCACAGCTGGACTCCCTGGGGCCGGTGAGGAGGAATACGCAGCAGACCGCGACAAGAAGGCACAGGACGATGATGGAAGTCATGAAATCATCCTCGCACAAGGATTGGTCCGGCGCAAGCGGCCCTGGGCCGGGGCATGGGGGCCGGACGGGATGACAACCCGGTAAAAAGGTTATATCTTCATTCCCATGATGCGCCGTGTTTCGCCGCAGCGGCGCTGGACAGGAAAAAAACAAAGCGAGCCCTCATGAAAAGACGAATCGTTGGCGCCGCCTCGGCCATTATCCTTATGGGAAGCTTTGGCGCTTCCGGAGTTCTGGCCCAAGCCGTGGACAAGGAATTTCAGGAAAAAACCCACATGGTCTTGCGGGAGCATCCGGAAATTCTCGTGGAAGCCTTGCGCGGTCAGGGCGAGGAGCTGCTCCAGATCCTGGAAACCGCCGCGAAGAAACGGCAGGCTGACCAGGAAAAAGCCCGGATGGAGCAGGAATTGAAAAATCCTCGCGCTCCCAAGATGGACGCCTCCCGTCCTTCGCTGGGACCCGCCGGAGCCCCCATCGTGGTCGTGGAATATTCGGACTTCTTTTGCCACTACTGCGGCGTGGCCTCGAACACGGTCAAGGAGCTTCTCGCCAAGCATCCCGACAAGATCCAGCTCGTGTTCAAGCACATGGCCAGCAAGCCCATTTCACAGCTCGCCGCCAAGTATTTCGAAGCCATCGCCATGCAGGATCCTGAAAAGGCCTGGAAGTTCCACGACGCCGTGTTCGCCGACCAGGAAGGCTTCGCCACCGGCGGCGAGGCGGCCATGCTCAAATACGCCGCCACCCTGGGACTCGACATGGAGAAGCTCAGCAAGGCCGTGCAAAGCGATGTGGTCAACAAACGCGTGGAAGAGGACCTGGCCGAGGCCAGAAGCTTCGGCTTCACCGGCACGCCCATGTTCCTGGTCAACGGCGTGACCATTCGCGGCGCCGTGCCTGAGAACGTGTTCGAGGAAACCATAGACCTTGTGGAAAAAAACGGGGTGAAGCGGCCCCCCAGCGGTCCCAAGATCGAAACCGCCGCGCCGGCGAAACCCAAGAAATAATCTCCGTCAGGTTCGCCTGGACGTATCCGGTCGTCCGGGCGAACCCGGCCTTCCACCATAAATCACGCGCCTGGAGGACTCCCCGATGCTCGTCAAGGATTGGATGACCGAAGCCACCGTCAATGTCACCTCGGACGCCTCCGTCATTGTTGCGGCGGAGCTGTTGCGCCGGAAAAATATCAGGCAGTTGCCCGTGATCGACGCCGATGGAGAACTCGTGGGCATCGTGTCCGATCGCGACATCCGCGACGCCATGCCATCCAAATACCTGCCCGGCGACCACGCCGTGGGCCAGGGGCTGGCGGCGCTTACGGTCGAAAACATCATGGCCCTGGATCCCCTGACCACCTCCCCGGACGTCACCATGGAGTCCGTGGCCGACATTCTCATGCGCAACAAATTCGGCGCGCTGCCCGTGCTCGACGAGGACGGCCTTCTGGTGGGCATCATCACCCAGGCCGACGTCTTCAAGTATCTGTGCGCCTGCACCGGGGTGAG
Source organism: uncultured Desulfovibrionaceae bacterium (assembly GCA_937934715.1). Classification (GTDB taxonomy): domain Bacteria; phylum Desulfobacterota; class Desulfovibrionia; order Desulfovibrionales; family Desulfovibrionaceae; genus CALGYO01. The sequence continues at coordinate 27,754 of CALGYO010000010.1, forward strand.
CGGGGATGGCATCCAGCTGGCCTTCAAGCTGTCCGACGAGCCCGGAGCGGCCATTGAGCTCCTGAGCCTTCTGCGCGACCAGGACGTGCGCCTGATCAGCGTCATGACCAGCTACGAACACGTGGAATACGGCTTCCGCCACGTCTCCATGCGGGTGCGCAGCGCGGGCAGGCATTCCCTGGAAAGCCTGGTCGGCTATCTTCGCGAGAAAGGCTACGACGTTCTGTATTACATCCAAAACGGCAAGGCCGTGATGGCTTCCTGAATCCGGCGCGGCCGGCCGCGCCGCTAGAGGAGAGCGGAGACGTCATGAAGCGCGGGGAAACGTCTTCCCAGGATGCGAACCAGGCTTTGCGCCGGCGGATCGAGGAGTTGTCGCGCGAGCTTGAACGGCGGGACGAGGCTCTCGAAGCCTTGCGCCGCGAGCGCCAATCCTCATGCGACGTGTTCGAGGTCTGCCGGGACCCCATCTTCGCCCTCAATGAGGCCGATGGACGCATCCTGGACGCAAACCCGGCCGCCTGCGGACTGTACGGCTATACCCGCGAGGAAATGCTGGGCAAGTCCTACGCGGACCTCGGCGCGGACGAAAGCGCGGCCGGCGCCTTCCTTGCGGCGTCCCAAACGGATGGCCGCCTTCATGACCGTCCAGGGAGCGGCTCCGGCGATGGGGACGCGCATCCCTCTGACCGCCTCTGCGGCTTCGACGCCCGGGCCATGCACCGGGACCGGGACGGACGTCTGTTTCCCGTGGAGGTGGCAAGCGGCTCCTTCGTTCGCGGCGGCAGGCGCGTCGTTCTCGTTTTCGTGCGGGATGTGAGCTGGCGCAAATGCGCCGAGGACGAACTGCGCCAGAGCGAGGCCCGCTACCGGGCCATCGTGGAGGACCAGAACGAACTGATCCGGCGCATGCTCCCGGACGGGCGGCTTACCTTCGCCAACGAAGCCTACTGCCGGTTTTTCGGAAAAACGCGGGAAGAGCTTCTCGGCAAGCCCTTTTTCCCGGACATGCCCGAAGAGGACAGCGCCCTGATCAGAACGATCGTGGACGGCATTTCCCCCGGCGCTCCCTCGGCTTCCTTCGAACACCGGGTCATCCCGCCCCACGGCGGAACAAGCTGGCTTTTCACCTCGCTTCGGGGGCTTTTCGACGAGTCCGGGGCCTTGTGCGAATATCAGGCCGTCAGCCGCGTCATCGACAAGCGCAAACGCGTGGAGGCGCAGCTGCGCGAGCAGCAGGAATTCCTGCGTCTGGTCATCGACACCGTTCCCTCCCCCATCTTCGTGAAAAACCGCGAGGGCGTCTTCACCCTGGTCAACAAGGCCATGGCCGATCGCTACGGCTGCTCCCACGAGGAACTGGAAGGTCGCATGGGCCGGGATTTCAACCCGGACCTCAAGGAACTCGCCGAGCATCGGATCGAGGATATGAAAGTCCTGGACGAAGGCCTGCCCGTGTTCATCCCCCAGACCACCATATCCAATTCCCAGGGGGAGAAACGCTGGTACTCCAACACGAAGCTGCCCTTGCCCGGCAAGGATCAACTGCTTGGCGTGGCGGTGGACATCACCGATCGCATCCAGGCGGAGGAACAGCGCAGCCTGATCGAGGCCAGGGTGCAGCATTCCCAGAAGATGCAGGCCCTGGGGGCTCTGGCCGGAGGCATCGCCCACGATTTCAATAACATGATCTACGCTATCCTGGGTTTCGCCGGTCTTGCAAAAAAACAGGCCGATCCCGAAAGCAAGCTTTTCTCCTACATCGAGCAGATCGAGTCCGCCGGATTGCGATCCTCCCAGCTTGTGCGGCAGATCCTGGCCTTCAGCAGGCAGGCCGAGCACGACAAGGTTCCCGTCAAGCTCGCGCCGCTCATCAAGGAAATCGGCCGGATGCTGGAGGCGGGATTGCCGCCCGACGTGCGCATGCGCTTTGAAAACCATGCGCAAGGCGACGTGACCCTGGGCGATTCCGGACGGCTGCACCAGGTGGTCCTCAACCTCTGCGCCAACGCCGCCCACGCCATGCGCGACCGGGGCGGCTTCATCGACATCGCCTTGCGTCAGCGCCGGATCGGACCCGAGGATTTGGCCGGGGACGCCAACGCGAAGCCCGGCCGGTATCTGGAAATCGAGGTGCGTGATTCGGGCGAGGGCATGAGCGCGGAAACCCTGGCCAGGATGTTCGAACCCTTTTTCACCACCAAGCGCCCGGGGGAGGGCACGGGCATGGGCTTGTCCGTGGTCCATGGCATCGTCCAAAGCCACGGCGGCTTCATCCGCGCGCAAAGCGAGCTGGGCCGGGGCTCCGTCTTTCGGGTCTATCTGCCCGAAAGCGGCGGGGAGGAGGAATGCGCCCGGCGGAAACAAAACGATATTCCCGGGGGGAAAGAGCGCATTCTGTTCCTGGACGACGAGGCCAGCATCACGGACATGGCGAGGATCGTCCTGTCGGATCTGGGCTACGCCCTGACCGTGAGCAACGCTCCCCTGGACGCCTGTAAAATGGTCTACAACGACCCGGCCGCCTTTGATCTGGTCATCGTGAACAGGGTCATGCCGGGCATGGGCGGGGAGGAATTCGCCGCCGAGGTCCTGACCGCCCGGCCGGACATGCCGGTTCTTCTCATCACCGGGTATGCGGATCAGGACATCATCGACCGGGTTTCGGCGATCGGCGTGCGCGAGACGCTCATGAAGCCCCTTTCGGAAGAACGCCTGGCCGAGGCGGTCCGGGCCGCCCTGGACGCAAAGACCGGAACAGCCGGATCGCACCCGGCCCGGCCGGAGACCGGACGCGGCCTCCAGGAGGCCTAGGATGCCCAGCGTACGGCAACTCATCGTCGACAACGTCTTGCGCAATCTCCCTGTGGGGCTTGTCGTCGTGGATCACAACGGCCTGATCATGGTGGCCAGTCCCAGCGCCCAGACCCTCCTGGGGGCGTCCTCGCGCCAGCTCGCGGGCAAGTCCTTTACCGAGCTTCTTCTCGATCATCCCGAAAACGCGGCCTTCAACCGGCTTCTGACCGAGGCGGTGACCGAGGGCCAAAGCTTCACCCATCAGGAGGCCGCGCGCCGCAACGCGCAGGGACGCCTGACGCGTTTGTCCCTGACCGCCGCCGTGCTGGAGCGGGGGGAGAAAACAGTGGGCGTGGTGGTGATCATGGACGACGTGACCGCCCTGCGCAACGCCCAGGAGCGGGAAACCAGCATCCTGCGGGAGAAGAACAGCCTCCAGTACGACATGATCGAGTCCATGAACACCCTGGCGCTTTCCGTGGCCCACCAGATCCGCAACCGCACGGCCGCCATCGGCGGCTTTTCCCTGAAGCTTCTGCGGGATCTTCGGGCCAGGGACATGTCCACGGCGTATCCCGAGATCATTTTTCAGGAGGCCAAGCGCCTGGAGGACGTGGTGGGCGCGGTGGTGCGGCTGGCCTCCATCTCCAGGCTACGGCCCGAGCTGGTCAAGATCCGGCCCATCATCGAACGGGCCGTGGCCGAGGCGGACAAGATCGCCACGGGGCTGCGCAAACGGGTGGATTGGGAGCTTGATCTGGAAGATCATGAATTCATGGCCGATCCGGATTTGTTGCTCACCGCCTTGACGGAGATCCTCTTGAACGCCGTCGAGTTCAACAACACGGGCGACGTCAGGATTTCCATCACGGCCAAGGGTGGCGACGACTACGTCATCAGCGTGGCGGACAACGGCCCGGGCGTGGCCGAAGGCAGCCGTCCCTTCGTCTTTGATCCGTTCTATTCCACCAAGCCTCAGGGGTTCGGCGTGGGGCTCACCATCGCCCGCAAGATCGTCGTGGAGCACGATGGCCGCCTGAGCCTGGAAAGCAGCGGCGGCGGGGGGGCGGCGGCGGTGATCCGGCTGGGCGGCGCCTCCAGGGAGCGTCTTTTCACGCCGCCCTGCGACGGCGGGCTCTTCGATGTGGAGGAATTGTCCAGAAAAGCCGCCAGAATCGGCGCGGACATCGCGGGCATGAACTACATCGACGCCGTCCGTCTGGTGCAGACCCGGGAAGGCTATTCCCCCTGCTTCGGCCATGGTCTTTTCGACAGGTGCGGCCAGGCAAACTGCGATTTCCGGCCTGACTGCATGCAGATCAAGATCATCGGCGCATCCAGACGCGGTTTCTCCAACAAATGAACGCGCCGGAACGGCGGCGTCCGTTCCCGCGGCCTCGGACGGACGTTACGCGCTCAACGTGAGCGCCCATGATTTGCGTTGAAGAACGCGATGCTGGAGGGATGATGTTTTTCAAGGCGGCGCCGTATGTATCAAGCGCGTCGCACTAGCGGACCCAGGCGTCGTCCTCGGGTTTGAACATCTCCGGAATGTGGTGGCGCAGGATGCTTTCGGCTTTTTTCATGTTGGTGAAATCCGGCGTGTGATCATAGGTGAAGCGCGCCCAGCATTTGAAGAGAATGGCGCAGAAACGGTCGTTGAATTCCAGGGGAATGTGCGGAAAGCGCCGCCGCAGGTCGTCGTTGACCTTCTCCAGGAACATTTCCCGCAGTTCCTCGTCCCGGTAGACGTTCAGGATGTGCAGGGTCAGACTCATGATGTGCTTGTAGATTTTCTCCCCGTGCAGAAACTGGATGCTGTTTTCCGTGCTGAGCGGGACTTCCTCCCCCAGAATCTTGGATATCCCCGTTTTGAGCGCCTCGTTGAGGTAGAGGTATTTTTCCCTTCCGATGACCAACGGCCTGAGGATATGGAGCACCGGCGCGCAAAAGCAGCGGGGAAACAGCTTTCTCCTGACGTCGAACTTCTCGTCGTAATCCACGATGCTCACGTATTTTTCCAGCGGAATGAAGAGGATGCGGCCGACGAAATCACGTATCAGGTGTCCGCCGACCCGGCCGTTCGCGCCGCTTGCTTCCAGGGCTCCGGCCTCGTCGGTCAGGGCGCAGGTGGCGCCGAGGAGCTCCAGGATCTTGTCGTTGAAAAGCGCGAGCAGGGCCCTTGCTTGCGCGGCGAAGCCCTTGGCCGTCATGTCGGCGTCCCGGGCGGCCGGGGTTTGGGCCGAGCAGAGGGATGCGTAGGCGAGCGCCTGTTCCCGGACGAGATCGCGTATTCCCTCAAGGGTTTTTTGGGAAATGGGGTCCAGGGATTCCGGCTGGATCGCTTCGCAGCCCCCTTGTCCGTCCACGGTTCGCAGTTCCAGCATGGCGCGCAGATGCGGGGAGAGCAGTTTCTTGTGCGCGTGCTCCGAAAAGGAGGCAACGGTCCGTTCAAGATGCGCGCGTTGCGGGGCCGTTTTTTTTTGTACCAGCAGGTTCACAAGGGCCACGTAAAAGCTCTTCGACAGCGTCGCGCCGAAATCGTCCTGGCAGGCTTGGATCTGTTCCAAGAGCAGGGGCGTGCTTTCCATGTCAGGTCCTTGCTGGTTCGATACGGGCGCCTGGAAGGAAAATGGCTCCGCAGCGTTATGGGAAATGGCGCCTCCAGCCGCAACTATCTGCTCGGCAAGGAAAAAAACGCCTTCCGGACTCGCAAGTTTTCACATCTGCCGGAACAGCGTCTTCTTGCGAAGGATCCATTGCCTGATTTGTATGAATTGTTACCCAGAACAGCCAGGAAAAGTAAAGGAATATCTCTTGCCTGGGCGTATTTTGCAAATTATTTTCGTTTATTGCGGCCCATCAATGTCCGCGTTGCTTCATGCTCGTGGCTTGTCCACCCTGGACAGTCTCCGGCGCCGCTCGCCGGACCGGGCGATACGCGCCTCCCCCTCTGGATTTCATGGCGCGCCGATGCTATAATCCGCGTTCAGGGCAAGGCGCTGCCTTTGCGCGCCGTTGGCTGCGTTCGCCAAGAGCCGCGCGCAAGCGTGAAACCCTTTGCCCCGCGTCCGGCTTCGGACCAGGAAAAGGCCGCATTCGCCATGCCGCTTGCAAAGCCCCGGGAAACGAGGGCGAAGGTCGAGGAATGAACGGTCGCCTCCACATGCTTCTTCCGGTTTGCCTTTTGGCCGCGAGCCTCCTGTGCCTGGCGGTTCGGGGCGCTGGCGCCTATACGGTGTACGGCTACGAGGACGAGCTTGGCATGCTGCATCTGAGCAAGACCAAGCGCGACGCCAAGTACAAGGAACTCTATTCCCATTCCGGGAAAACCATGAACCTGGGCTACAAGGGCATCATCCCCATCTTGCGCGAAAAGAGCGCCATCGCCAAGGCCGCGCCTCTTTCCCGCGATGAAATCCGCAACATGGCGGGAGCCAGGGGCGCTTTCATCCTGCAGGCGGCCGAGGCCTACCTCGGCGCTCCGTATGTTTTCGGCGGAGACCTGCCGTCGGGCGTGGATTGCTCGGGCTTCACCCGGGCCGTGTTCAGGAACCTGGGCGCGGACATCCCCCGCAACAGCAGGGCCCAGTCGGCCTGCGGCGTGGAAACGGCCAGGGAGTCGCTTCTGCCCGGGGACCTCGTCTTTTTCGCCTCCAGCCCAGGCCAGGGCATCAACCACGTGGGCATTTATCTCGGCGAAGGACGGATGATCCATTCTTCCTCCAGAACCGGCGGCGTGACGGTCCAGGCCCTTGCCGAGGCGCCGTACGCGGCCTGGTACGTCACCGCCCGGCGGGTGCCCCTGCCCGAGCGGAACCGGGGCGCCGCGGACAAGGCGGCTCTGGCCATGGAAACCCCAAGCGCGTCCCCGGAGACCGGCCAGTGAGCGCGCATGGCTTGCCCGCTTTCGACGCGGGACGCTGTCTGGGCTGCGGTCTGTGCCTTACGGTCTGCCCCTCGCGCGTCATCGCGATGGAGGACGGCCGGGCGTCCGTTCGGGGAGACGGCTGCATCGGCTGCGGCCACTGCGAGGCGGTCTGCCCGGAAGGCGCCGTGACTATTCCCCGCCCCGGGGGCTGGGACGAGGCCTTCGCCACGTTTCAAAGCGGCTCATCCTGGATGGCCCCGGGGGAGGGCGACCCCGGGGAGCTGGTCCGGCTCATGCGTTCCCGGCGCAGCGTCAGGCGCTACGAGGACGCGCCGCTTTCCCCCGCGCTTCTCGAAGACCTCGTTCGCATCGGCGTGACAGCCCCTTCCGGGACGAATTCCCAGAAATGGACCTTCACCATTTTGCCCGATCGGGAAGCCGTTTTGAACCTTGGCCGCGAAGTGGCGGATTTTTTTCGCGGGATCAACAAACTGGCGGAAAAACCCCTCGTACGTGTTTTCCTGGGGCTCATGGGAAACAAGGCCCTGGCCGAGTACTACCGGGAGCATTATCAAAGCGTGCGGGAGGCCTTGCGCGTTTTCGACGAGCGCGGGGAGGACCGTCTTTTCCACGGCGCCCCGGCCGTCATCGTGATCGGCTCCTCGCCGGGCGCCAGCTGTCCGGCCGAGGACGCCCTCCTGGCCGCGCAGAATATCCTGCTCGCCGCCCATGCCCTGGGCTTCGGAACCTGCCTCATCGGCTACGCCGTGGAGGCCATGCGCCATGACAAGGGCATCGCCCGCCGCATCGGGATTCCCAAAGGCGAGGCGGTCCACGCGGTCATCGCCCTGGGCCGCCCCCTGGAGCGCTACGCCAGAACCGCCCGGCGCGAAAAACCCATGCTGCGCTTCTTCAACCCGGAACCGGGAAAGCGGTCCGGCTGACGTCTCGTTCAGGGAGAATCGATATGTCGCGCCTTGCTTTCCTCCGGATAGCCGCCTGTCTGGTCTGCGTATTCGCCGCCTTCGCCGGGAGCGCCTTGGCGCTGACGGAGCGCGTCACGACGTCCCGGCTGCAGGGCTTGTGCGTCCGCCAGACCCCTGACTCCGGATCAAAGATCGTCAGGGCTTTGCGGGCCGGGGAGGAAGCGGTCGCGCTCGAACGCCGGGGGGACTGGATTCTCGTCCGGGTTTCCGGGGGCGCGACGGGCTGGGTCCACGGCGGCTACCTGACCGGATTCGGGATCACGCCTCCGGCCCTGTACGCCTCCCGGCTTTTGCCGGACGCGTCCCCGGGCGACGCGGCGAAACAGGCGCCGTTCGCTTCCGCAGCCGAGACCGCGCCCGCAAAACCCGCGCCGTTGGCCGGAATGGCGGCGCCTGCCCTGGGTCAGGCCGCGTCTCCGCCGTCCGCTTCCTCCGCAGCGCCGTCCGCGGCGCCCGAATCCGCCCTGAAGGCCCTGGACGCCCTGGCCGCCCGGTCGGCGGCTGTTTTGGGCGGACACGAAACCTCTTCGCGAAAGACCGCTTCCGGCCAGGCCGCGCCGGCTTTTTCACAAGGGCGGTACCGGATCGAGGTCTATTTGAACGAACACCGGCTGTATCTTTTCGAGAAACTCCCGGACGGGGGGCGCAGGCTGGTGAGCGATTACGAGGTGGCCACTCCTGGCGGCGACGTCGCGGCGCCCGAGGGCTGGGGGGTGGTCACGGGCATCGATTTCAACCCAAGCTGGACCCCCACGGCCAACATGAAACGCCGGGCCAGGCTGCGGGGCAGGCCCCTGCCCGATTACGTGGCGCCGGGACTCAAATCCAACCCCATGGGGACTTTCAAGATTTATCTTTCCCACGGAGAAGGGTACCGTATCCACGGCAACAACAACCCGCGTTCCATCGGCAAGGCGGTAACCAGCGGCTGCATTCGCATGCGCAACGACGAAGGCGCGGGCATGGCCCGGATGATCGACGTAGGTTCCGAAGTCGTTTTCTTTTAACGTTCGCCCCGGCGCAACCGTCCGGGCGCGGACCCCGCGAACCTCAACCACCCGGCGGCCGGCTCGAACATGAACGCTTCAGCGCCCGCATCCACGCGTTCGGGACTTTCCGTTCGTTTCAAAATGACCCTGGTCTTCATCGGGGCCATTCTCCTTCCTCTGACCCTGACCCTTGTGGCGGGCATGCGCATCGGCGCGGACCGGGCCGAGCGCAACCTGATCGACGCCAACGCGCGCGCCCTGGACGGGGTCAGGGATTCCCTGGACGAGCTGCGCGACCGCATCGAGGACATGGCCGGACTCCTGGCCAATTCCGAGAGCGTCAAGGAAGGTCTGCGTCAGGGGAAAGGCTTCGGATTCGCCCAGGCGGGGCATGAAATCTGGGAAATGGTCCAGGTGGAGGCCTATGACGCGCATTCGAACCTTCTGGCCGTAGCCAGGATCAAGGGCTTGAAAAAGGGGATGTACGCCTCGCCCAAGGACGCCGCCTTCGTCAGCAGGATCCTCGCCCTGGAGTCCGCCACCCGGTTCTACCGGACAAAGAACGGGCTGGTCATGAAAACCGGCAAACCCGTGCTCGATTACGCCACTCTCGAAATCATCGGCGCCGTGGTGGTCACGTTGCCGGTCAACGAGGACCTGGTCACGCTGCTCAAGGAGCGCGTCGGCGCCGCGGTGGGCGTTTTCTGGGAGGGGGAAGACGGCGAAACGGCCTCGGCGGTCAACCATTCCGGGATCTGGACGGGGATTCCCTGGGCGCGGCTTCTGGACCAGGCCCGTTCGGGCTTTACCGGCGTGACCGCAGGGGGAGAACAGGCCGAGCGCCGCTATATTACGGCCTACGCTCCGCTGACGGATCAGCCCGGCGAACCGGTGGGCGTTTTGGCCACGGCCATGGACTACCAGGGCATCCTGGCGGGCGAGCGCGACGCCATGCGGCTTTTGGGCATAAGCGCCGCATCGGCCCTGATCCTGGCCATCTTGCTGGGCGTCGTCATCGCCCATCGCTTCACCCAGCCCATCCACCGGATGCTCGGCGTCATCCGGCGCATGACGGACGGGGATTTCAGCGAGCGGCTGCCGCTCACGCGCGCCGACGAGTTCGGCGATCTGGCCGAGGCCTTCAACGACATGGCCGGCCGGCTTGCGGAAGAGCGCAGAAGCCTGGCCCGTTCCGAAAAACGCTACCGGGCGCTTTTCGAAAACGCCACCGAGGGCGTGTTCCGCTCCACGATTTCCGGGAAGCTGATCGAGGTCAATCCGGCCTTGGCCAGGCTCATGGGGTACGCCGGGCCGGAGGAGCTTGTGGCCTCGGTGAACGATATCGGCGCCCAGTTGTTCGTGGACCCCGACGAGCGCGGGCGATACCTCGACCGGCTCCGGCGGGAGGGGGTGATCCACAACCAGGAACTGCTCCTCAAACGGCTGGACGGCCGCGAGATATGGGCGTCCGAAAGTTCGCGCATCATAAGCGACCCCGGGGGCGAGGACGGGATCATCGAAGGGTTCGTGGTGGATGTGACCGAGCGCAAGAAGGCCGAGGCCCTGGAACGGACAGCCATCGAGGCCCAGGCGGCCAACAAGGCCAAAAGCGAGTTCCTGGCCTCCATGAGCCATGAAATCCGCACCCCGCTCAACGTCATCGCCGGGCTGAGCGAGGCGGCGCTTGCCGAATCCAGGGAGGATAAGCGGCGGGAATGCCTTGAAACCTGTCATGACGCGGCCTCGCATCTGTTGGATCTGGTCAACGGCATCCTGGATTTCTCCAGGGTCGAAGCCGGAAAACTGGAGCTTGAATCGAGCGATTTCGTTCTGGATGAGGCGCTTTCGCGGGTGATGCGGACCATGCGTCCCCAGGCGGCCGGAAAGGGACTGCGCCTTGAACTCGTGCTCGATCCGGACGCGCCCCAGTGCCTGCGCGGCGATGCGCCGAGGTTGCGTCAGATTCTCATCAATCTTATCGGCAACGCCGTCAAATTTACGGAAAAGGGCGGGGTGATCCTGACCGTTTCCCGCCGTCCCGGGACGCGGGAGGACGGACGGGTGGACCTCGCCTTCGCTGTGCGCGACACCGGGCCGGGCATCGACCCGGACAAGCTGCAGGCCGTTTTCGGGCAATACGCCCAGGAAAACGCCGCCATTCCCCGCCGGTTCGGCGGCAGCGGCCTGGGCTTGTCCATCAGCCGCAAGCTGGCCGAGCTGATGGGCGGGGAGCTTCAGGTGGAAAGCGGCAAGGGCCGGGGAAGCGTCTTCACGTTCGAGGCGCCGTTCACTCCGGGCGATCCGGAGGCTCTGCGGGCCGAGGCCGCCCCGCTCAAGACGGCGCAGGACGCAAAGCCGCTGCGCGTTCTGGTGGTGGAGGACAACTCCGCCAACGTCAAGGTGGCGCTGAGCCATCTGGAACGGCTCGGGCATACGGCCGCTGTGGCGGGCGACGGCGCCCAGGCCATCGCGGCATTGCGCGAAACGCCTTTCGACGTCGTGCTGATGGATCTGGAAATGCCCGTGATGAACGGGTTCGAGGCCGTACGAGCCATCCGTTCAGGCGGGGCGGGCGTTCTCGATCCGGACTTGCCCATCGTGATCATGACCGCCCACGCCCTGGCCCAGACCAAAGCCCGCTGTCTGGCCTCGGGCATGGACGGTTATCTGACCAAGCCCGTCAATCCGCGACGGCTTGGGGAAGCGCTGGTTCAGGCCGTTTTCTCACCCCGGGAGGCGGACGAGGGGGTCATCCTCGACGAGCGTCTGGCCCGCCGGGAGCTTGGCGTCGAACCCCAGGACTTTCCGGCGATCATGGACGCGGCCCTGGGCGAAATCGGCAAGCGGTCCCCGCTTCTGGAGCGCGCCCTGGCGGAGGGGGATTTCAAGGGAGCCCGGCTCCAGGCCCATTCGGTCAAGGGATCGGCGGCGGCCATCGGCGCGGTCCGGTTGCGCCACGCGGCCCTTCGTCTTGAACAAGCCGCCCAAAACTGCGATATGGTCATGACGCAACGGTTGGCGGAATCGTTTTTCAGCGAAATCGATGCGCTGATGCAATGCGCGCGAGCCGCATGAAAGCCCGGGAGGGGGCGCGGACGCGCGAAAACCGCCGCGTACACCGATACGAAGGAGGTTCCATGACGCGATGGGCGATATGTGCGCTTTTGACGGCGCTTTTGTGCGCCGGTTGTTCCAACAAGGATTTCGAGGGGGAGATTCTGGGCGGAACCCCGCCGCCTCCGGCCCAGACCGAACCGGCGCCTGAAACGGCGGGTCAACCCGGCGCGGCTTACGGCGAACAGGGCGCGGCGGCCCCAGCCGCTCCCGCGCCGCAAAGTCCCGCTCCTGTCCAGCCGCCGGCTCCGGCCGTCCAGCCTCCACCCCAGGCGCCCGCGCCGGTCTACGCGACGGGCGAGATCCTCACCTTCCAGGCGGGGTCCTTCGCCCACCAGGACAATGCGGCCAGCCTTGCGGCCATGCTTTCCGGCCATGGCTATCAAAGCCGGGTGGAGGCGGCCCAGGTGAACGGCAAGGCGTATTTCAGAACGGTGGCCGAGGTTCCCGGACCCGAGCCCCAGGCCCGGCAGGCCCTGGCCGGACTCGGCGTGACGGACGCGAGGCTCCTCTCGCGCTCGGGCGCGGCGCAACCCGGGGCGGCCGCCCGGCCTGTTCCGGTCGCGAACCCGCAAGCGGTTCCCGGCGACGCCCCCGCCCCGGCTCAGTCTCCCGCGCCCGAGCCCGCGCCCATCCCGGCGCCCGAGCCCGCTCCGGTTCCCGCCGCCGCCGCGCCGGGCGCCGTTTCCGGCGGCTATCCTCCGTATTGCCTGATCGGCGCCGCCCGCATAGAGGCCGTGGGCAAGACGCAGGCCCAGGGCAAGGATGCGCTCATGGCCGGAAAGGAAGCCACCCAGGACGCCAAGCGCAATTTGCTCATTTGCATCGATCTCTACAAGAATCAGGGCCGTCCCGCCGCCACGGCGTACAAGATCGAGGCCTATCTGCCGGACAATCTCGTCCAGATGGGCGCGCCGGTGTCCCAGTCCGACGGAACCGTGGCCGTGCGGGCTTCCATCGCGGTCTCGGACGTGGGCGCCGTTTCCATCACCCGGCGCTGAACTCCCGGCCTTTTTCCGGATAAACGCCGTCAGGGTATCCTGGCGGCGTTTTTTTTCGCCTCATCCGAACGGATGCGTTCTCGTCCGGGATTTCCGGCACAAAGCTTGCTTGAGTTCTCGTGAAAACGCAAATCAGGCTGGGATTGCGGAAGGTTTTTCCTCTCCTGGCCATAATCCCTGAACGGGCGCCATGGAGTCGAGCATGCGGAACAAGACCCTCAAAATCGCGGCGCTGAGCGTCATCACGGCCGTGGCTGTCCTGGCCTTCTACGCCCAGGTCCTGGCGGGCTCCCTGGACAAGGGCTCCCGATACGCCGAACGCCGGGAAATGGTTTATGGCGCGGGCCCCCAGGTGGGCGACCTGAAGGCCAAGGGCGGAGCCGTGGGGGTTTACGTGGCCGACGGTCTGGCCATCGAAGGCGAGGGGCTCAGCTACAAGGTGAAGGGCGAACCCGGCAGACGCGAGGACGACGCCGCCAAGCGGGCGGTCAGCGCCGCCATCGCCGCCAAATGGCATTTCATTAAGGGTGAGAATGGGTCCATGCACCTGGGCGTGGGTGCGGGCGGGTTTTCCTCGGACAAGCCGCTCGATCACGATCTGGCGTCCCAGTCCCTGAGCCAGCAGGCCGAACTCGGCTTCTCCTATTCGCTCAAGGAAAACGTCAGCCTGAAGGCCGGCGGCCGGTACCAGCGCATCGGCGACGCCCTTGATCCCGGCGTTGAAGCCATGGCCGGTAATTTCGGAGTCCGGGTGTCGTTCTGACCGTCCCCCCCACGGAAGACGCGAAAGGCGCATGCGCGCCGAGCGGGCGGGACCGGCTTGTGGAAGCCGGTCTTTCGCGTTCTCGGGAAAAAAGTTCCCGGCTCTAGTCCACGATCACCAATTCGATATCCTGAACGCCGAAGGATGCGGCCTTGTCCCGGTCGGACACGCAAAAGTCCGCCCGCTTGCTCCAACGCTCATGCATGAGATCCTCGACCACGCGAAAGCCGAAGCCCTTGATGAAGACGCGCCGCCCCAGCAGGTCGCGCAGATCCTGGGAGACGGCCAGGGTCCGGCCGGGCCGGATGCGCAGCCCCAGCGCCCCGCGCCATGGCGAGGCGTCGGTCTGCTCCTCGCCCGGACTGTAGGCCGTGGCCGTGACCTTGACGATTCTGGCGTCGCGGGGGGGCTGGGAGAAAAGCGCTCCAGCCCGTTTGGCTTCAAGGCCGGTCATCATGATCTCCTGGGCCAGCCGCAGGGTATCCGTCTTGAGATGGGCCGCGTCCCGGGCGATCCAGAGGAATATCCCGGCGAGGACGAGCGGGACGCAGAGAAGGGCGGTCGTGGCGGGCCGGCGCGAGACAAGCTGGAAACGTTCCTTGATGGTCATGCCTTTTCATAACGGCGTCGGACGCGTTTGTCATGCCGCGCCGGGCGCGGAGAGAGGCCAAGGAGCCTTTCCCGCCGCGTCCAAATGCGCTAAGAGAGGCTGGCCGCCTGGAAACAAAAGGAGACCGAACGGACGTGAAAATATATAAGCCACGGAAAAATAAAAAGAAAATCGGTCCGTTTACCATCCTGTTCGCGCTGTTCATCCTGGCCTTGCCGCTTGGAGCGGCCGTGGCCGTAAGCTATTATTTCATTCAGGATATGGACGATCCCATAGCGACGCTGACGCCCGACAGGGAAGCCGTTTCCCTGAAAAAAGAGTTCACGCTCACGGCCGAGGACCAGAAATCCGGCATCCGCGAGATCCAGGTGGCGGTCTCCCAGGGACTGAAAAAATACGTTATCCTGGATAAAAGCTATGAGGAGCATCCGGCCAGGGTCCAGGAGCGTTTCACCCTGGACAAGGCCGAACTGCGCGGCGGTGATTTTGAAATGACCGCCACGGTCCACGACGGCTCCTTCTTCAATTTCGGCAGCGGCAACATCGTCAAGATCCACCGGAAAATGCTGCTGGATGCTTCGTTTCCGAACATCAAGGCCTTGACCGCCGCCCACTACGTGCGCCAGGGCGGCGTGGGGCTGGTCATCTACTCGGTCACCAAGGAACCGGAACGAAGCGGGGTCATGGTGGGCGAGGATTTTTATCCCGGATTTCGGCAGGAATCGGGCAACTACCTGTGTCTGTTCGCCTTTCCGCCGGATATGACGGCCGAGGATTTCAAGCCCAGGCTCTACGTAGAGGACAAGGCGGGCGCGGTCGTCGTGAACAACTACGACTGGACCTCGGAGCTTTCCACCCT
>CALGYO010000011.1 GCA_937934715.1 uncultured Desulfovibrionaceae bacterium
AGATGTAGCCGTGACTGGAGTTCAGACGTGTGCTCTTCCGATCTCGTCTGGCCGCGGAGGCCGGAGCGGGCCTCGTTCACTACGGCACGGACTTCGTCTTCGACGGCCAAAAGGGCGCGCCCTACGCCGAGGACGATGCGGTCAATCCGGAATGCGTCTACGGCGCGAGCAAGCTTGCCGGAGAGCGGGCCCTGCTCGACCTGTCCCCGGACGGCCTTCTGATCATCCGCATCTCCTGGCTGTTCGGTCCGGGGAAGACCAATTTCGTGGAGAAAATCCTCGGATTCGCCAGGACCCGCGAGGTCCTGAACGTGGTGGCCGACCAGATCGGCTCGCCCTCCTACACCCCCGAACTGGCCGCCGCCAGCCTGGCCCTGATCAAGGCCCAGGCCGCCGGGATATTCCACGCGGCCTGCCAGGGCGCCGCCTCCTGGCGCGATCTGGCCGCCGAAGCCGTGGCCCAGGCGGGCATCCCCTGCGAGGTCCGGCCCATCGCCTCCTCGGAGTATCCGCAAAAGGCCAAGCGCCCCTCCTACTCCGTCTTCGACCTGGGGAAGCTGCGCGGCGCGACCGGAATGACGCCCATGGACTGGCGCGAGGCCGTTGCGCGCTACGTGCGCGCGGACCTGGGCCTCGGCGGCGCCTCGTGAGGCGGCCCTCCTTGCGCCCGGCTTTGACAAGGTCCAGGCGTGGGGATACGTTTGGGAAATCCTACGAAAAGGCGGAAGCATGAGCGACGCGGCCACTATCCTCCAGGAACTCGCAGGGGAAACCGGAACCCTGTCCCTGTATCCGGGCGCGCCCTACGAGGCCCTCACCCTGTCCCTTTTCGCGGACGCGGCCTATGGGGACGACCAAAGCCTGACCCAGGCGCTGGATGACGCCGGGTTTTCCCCGCTGACCCTCGACGGCATGACGGACGGGACCTATGTCAATGAAAACGCGGCGTTCGACGCCTGGGTCGACGACCTGACCGGCGGCGAAGTCGTCCTGGCCTTTCGGGGTACGGACGATCTCTCCAGTGCGACGGGCTTCCTCGCGAGCCTTTCCGGAAGCGCGGACGTGGCGGGATGGACCGACACGGCGGCCTATTACGATCTCCTGTCCCAGGGCGTCGCCGAGGTGGACGCCTACATCGCCGCGAACGGCGTCTCGCTGGTCTACGTTACGGGCCACAGCCTGGGCGGCGCGACCACGGCCTATTACCTGACCGAGCATCCGAACGCCGATGGAACCGTCTATCTCGGCATGAGCTTCGGCGCGCCCGGCATCCTGAGCCCCGGCGACATCGACCTGTCCGCCGGATTTCCGCCCTACTCCGCCCAGTTCTATGCGGAAGCGGCCCAGGCGGCGCTTGACCCCGATCCGCGCCTGACCATGTTCGTCATCGACGAGGACCCGGCCACGTACTTCGGCGTCAAGACCGGCGGCGTGGAAATCACCTACGATTATTCCCAGACCATGGGACCTTCCACCTTCGACCTGACGTCCTTTCTGGAAGACCCCGCGTCCTATACCCAATACCACGACCTGACGCTCTATATGGACGCCGCTCTCAACTACGGCGGCCTCTTAAGCGGCGCCGCGACGAGCAGCGACGCCACGGTCTCCATCACGGTGGACGCCTCGGGCGCGAGCGCAACCGGCATTCTGGCCTTCGCGTCATGATGCAGGGGCCGCAAAAGCGGCCCCTTTTCATTTCACAAAAAACGCGTTCATTTTCAGCGCGGTACATGCAATAAATCGCCGCCAACCTTGACAGTCCCATATCCCGTTGTTACCGGTTTTGGCACTCTCACGACTCGAGCGCCAACGAGGAAGCCGCATGCCGCTACAAGAACGGGAACGGGAAGTTCTCATCACCATTCTTGAGTCCTACATAAAGACCGCCGCCCCCGTCGGTTCCAGGACCGTGGCCAAGCTCAGCAACCTCAACCTGTCTCCGGCCTCCATCCGCAACATCATGGCCGACCTGACCGAGAAGGGCTATCTGGATCAGCCCCACACCTCGGCCGGACGCGCGCCCACGGCCAAGGCCTTCCGGTTCTATCTGGACGCGGGCATGCGCCCCCATCCCGTGGGCGAGACGGAAAAACGCCGCATCGACGCGACGCTCAGTTCGGCCGGCCTGGAAATCGGCGCGGTGCTCAAGCAGGCGTCCAGAACCCTGTCCGACTGCTCCCTCCAGGTGGGCATGGTCATCGCCCCCCGGCACGCGGACGCCATGTGGAAACGCATCGAGTTCGCCCTGATCAAGCCCGGTCTGGTCCTGACCATCCTCATCCTCCAGGGGGGCATGGTCCTGCAGCGCCTCATCGTGACCAGCAAGGATCTGGATGGGGACGATTTGATCCGGTACGGCAACTACCTGAACCATCTGTTCAAGGACCTGACCGTGGCCGAGGTCCGGGCCAAGCTCGCGGCCGAGGTCAAGCGGGTGGAAAAGCGCCTGGGCGAGATGTATCTCGACGCCTTGAAGCTGGTCATGGAAGCCTTCGAGGCCGAAAACGCCCCTGAGCTCATCGTGGACGGCGCGGCCAACATCCTGGCCCATCCGGAATTTTCCGACATCTCCCACATGCGCGAGGCGCTCTCCGTTTTGGAGGAGCGATCCAGACTCTTGGAACTTTTGGATAAAACCATGGACGAATTCAAAACCGTGATTATAATCGGCGAGGAATCGGACATGGCGGGGCTCACGGATTTCGGCATGATCTCCACGCCCTACGGCTCCAAGGAGCATCCTCTCGGCGCGGTGGGCCTGCTCGGTCCTATCCGCATGGATTACGCCAAGCTCGTGCCCGTGGTGAACTACACCGCAAGCATCCTGACCAAAATGCTGGACAGGAATTTCTGACGTTTTTTCGTCCCGCGCGGCCGGATCGAAACGGCGCCCGCCGGAGAGCCGACGCCGTCGCGGGATACGACGACGCATCCGATACGAACATGGAGACTTTCGACCTATGGCACAAAAAGAAGACATGAAGAACAACGGCGCGAACCGGGACGCCGCGGAAATCACCGAGGTTCCCATCGGCGCGGACCTCTCCGCCCCCCCGTCCCTGGAGGAGGAAGTGGAACGCCTGCGCCGGGAACTGGGCGAGGAATCGGAGCGCCGCATGCGCGTTCTGGCGGAATCGGAAAACCTGAAAAAGCGGCTGTTCAAGGAAAAGGAAGAGTTCGTCAAATACGCCGTGGAAAATCTCGTTTCCGAGCTTCTGCCCGTACTGGACAACCTGGACCTGGCGCTTATGCACGGCAGGGGCAACGACGCGTGCAAGGACCTGGTCATGGGCGTGGATATGACCCGGAAGGTCTTTTTGGACATCCTGGCGCGACACGGCATTGAAGAATACGGAAAGCCGGGCGAACCGTTCAATCCTGAACGCCATGAGGCCATGGGCGTCGAACAGGATGCGCAAGCCGAAGAAGACGCCGTTTTGCGCGTCATGCAAAAGGGATACATGATGCGCGACCGGCTTCTGCGTCCGGCCAAGGTCATTGTGAACAAGAAATAGGGGAAATTCCCATACCCCCCTTTACTGTTCGCAAATCGCGACTATATTTTCAAATCGTAAATAGAAAATGCCAAGCTGGCCAAGCTATCTATAGGGAAAGAAAGGAGGAATTGGATAATGAGTAAAATAATCGGGATCGACCTCGGAACGACGAACTCCTGCGTATACGTCATGGAGGGAAAGGACCCGAAGTGCATAAGCAACCCTGAAGGCGGCCGGACCACCCCGTCCGTGGTGGCCTTCACCAAGGAACGCCTGGTGGGCGAGATCGCCAAGCGCCAGGCCGTGACCAACCCCGAGCGCACCATTTTCGCCATCAAGCGCCTCATGGGCCGCAAATTCGACGCCCCCGAGGTCAAACGCTGGCTGGAGCACTGCCCCTACCGCATCGTCGAGGGCGCGGGCGGCGATGCCTACGTCGAGGTCGAGGGCAAGAAATACAGTCCGTCCGAAATTTCGGCCATGATTCTCCAGAAGCTCAAGACCGACGCCGAGACCTACCTGGGCGAAACCGTGACCGAGGCGGTCATCACCGTTCCGGCCTATTTCAACGACTCCCAGCGCCAGGCCACCAAGGACGCCGGCCGCATCGCCGGACTCGACGTCAAGCGCATCATCAACGAGCCCACCGCGGCCTCCCTGGCCTACGGCTTCGACAAGAAGTCCAACGAGAAGATCGCGGTCTTCGACCTGGGCGGCGGCACCTTCGACATTTCCATCCTGGAAGTGGGCGACAACGTCGTGGAAGTGCGCGCCACCAACGGCGACACCTTCCTCGGCGGCGAGGATTTCGACCAGCGCGTCATCGACTACCTGGCCTCGGAATTCAAGAAGGAACACGGCATCGACCTGTCCCAGGACCGCATGGCCCTGCAGCGGCTCAAGGAAGCGGGCGAAAAGGCCAAGAAGGAACTCTCCACCTCCATGGAGACCGAGGTCAACCTGCCGTTCATCACCGCCGACCAGTCCGGCCCCAAGCACCTCATGATCAAGCTGACCCGGGGCAAGCTGGAATCCCTGGTGGAAGACCTGGTCAAGCGGACCACCGAGCCCTGCCGCAAGGCCCTGGCCGACGCCGGACTCAAAAGCTCCGACATCGACGAAGTCATCCTGGTGGGCGGCATGACCCGCATGCCCCTGGTCCAGAAGACCGTGCAGGAATTCTTCGGCAAGGAGCCCAACCGCAGCATGAACCCGGACGAGGTGGTGGCCATGGGCGCCTCCATCCAGGGCGGCATCCTGACCGGCGACGTGAAGGACGTGCTGCTGCTCGACGTGACCCCGCTGTCGCTGGGCATCGAAACTCTGGGCGGCGTGTTCACCAAGCTCATCGAGCGCAACACCACCATTCCGACCCGGAAAAGCCAGGTGTTCACCACGGCGGCCGACAACCAGCCTTCGGTGTCCATCCACGTGCTCCAGGGCGAACGCCCCATGGCCGGTGACAACATGACGCTCGGACGCTTCGAGCTGACCGGCCTTCCGGCCGCTCCGCGCGGCGTGCCCCAGATCGAGGTCTCCTTCGACATCGACGCCAACGGCATCGTGAACGTCTCGGCCAAGGACATGGGCACGGGCAAGGAACAGTCCATCCGGATCACCGCCTCCAGCGGCCTGTCCGAATCGGAAATCCAGAAGCTCATCAAGGACGCCGAGTCCCACGCCGAGGACGACAAGAAGAAGCAGCAGTTCATCGAGGTGAAAAACCAGGCCGACACCCTGATCTACACCACGGAAAAGTCCCTGAATGAGCTCGGCGAGAAGATCGATCCGGCCCTGCGCGCCGAGATCGAGTCCAAGATCAACAAGCTGAAGGAAATCCAGAAGACCGAGGACGCCGACGCCATCAAGCGCGCCTCCGACGAACTGGCCCAGGCCTCCCACAAGTTGGCCGAGCAGCTCTACCAGCAGAAGGCCCAGCCCGGCGGCGGTCAGGAAGGCCCCCATCAGGGCGGCCACGGCGCGGCCCAGGGCGGCGGGGACGAGGACGTGGTGGACGCGGATTACACCGAAGTGAAATAGCATTCCCGGGCCGCGCCCAAGGGCGCGGCTTGCCTTCAGGGCTTGATGCGTATAAACCTGACCCGTGCCAACGGGTCAGGTTTTTTCTTTTTCGCCTCGCAACGCAAAAACTCCGAACTTGCGGTCAAGATAATGAAACGACTTTGTCTTTACAGAGCTTCCCTTTTTCGCCGCCTGACGGCCGGCGCGCTTCTGCTCGCCCTGTCGGCCGTCCTTGGATGCGCGCCGGCCCAGGCCCCCAAGCCCCAGGCGCCCGCGCAATCCACGGCGCCCGTGGCGCAAAACGCCGCCGAGGAAGACGCCGCCAAGGCCGATGACGCCTGGCTGAGCGGCCGCTACGCCCAGAGCGAGCTCCTCTACGCCAAGCTTCTCGCCGGGCCGGGCCTGTCCCAGGAACTGCGGCTCACCGCCCTCAAGCGCCTGGCCTTAAGCGCCCTTTTCTCCGGCCACTACCAGAAAGCCCTGACCGGGCTCAACGACTGGGCCTCGGCCGATCCCACGGTCCTCAACACATGGGAATGGCAGTACCGCTACGTTCAGGCCCTCTCCCGCACGGGCATGGAGCAGAAAGCCCAGGAGCACCTGGCCCGCATCCTGGCCGAACGCAAGGCCCCCTGGCCCCTCCAGGCCGAGGCGGCCATCGAACTCTTCAAGCGCTACGCCAGCTCCCAAAGCGCCGCCCGTGGCGCCCAGATCCTGGCCGACGTCCACAAGACAGGGCCGGACGACGCCTCCAAGGCCAAGATGGAGGAGTATCTCGCCAAAAACCTGGGCGACCTCCCGGACATGGCCCTGGCCAACTGCGTTTCCCTGGTCAACGACCAGAACCGCGTGTTCTTCCCCTACGACCTCATCGCCTTCGAACAGGCCCGCCGGGCCGCGCTCACCGCGCCCGAACACCGGGCCGCCCTGCGCGAACTGGCCGATATCCTGGCGCTCAACGGCGACCTGGCCGACAAGGAACTGTTCAACCGCATTCTGAACAAGGGCCTGGCCGACCTTTCCGGCTCCTCCATCGAGGCCCTCACCGCCCAGATGGGACCGGCCGGAACCGCCGGCGGCGTGGCCGTCATCCTGCCGCTGGGCGGTCAGTTCCGCGAATTCGGCGGCAAGATCCTCAAGGGCATCCGGGCCGGACAGACCGTGCTGGCCAAAAACGGCGTGAACCTGGACGTGGTCTTCATCGACTCCACCCAGCCCGGCTGGATGGACAACGTGGCCAACCTCCCGGCCAATATCAACCTGATCGGCGGCCCCCTGCACAAGGTCTCCTTCCTGCAGATCCAGGCCGCCGGGCTCCTCAACAACCGCGTCTTCCTCTCCTTCCTGCCCACCCTGGGCGAGGCCCAGGAAGGCATGGAAGCCTGGCGCTTCTTCTCCAGCCAGGACGACGAGGTCAAATCCCTCCTGAAACTCACCCTGTCCGACTACGGCATCAAAAACTACGCCATCCTGCGGCCTGAAGACCGCTACGGCCAGACCATGGGCGAACTCTTCGCCCTGGAAACTTCCCGCCTGGGCGGACAGGTCACCGCCACCTCCCTCTACGGCGCCGCCGACGCCACCGGCTGGGACCAGGCCGTGAAAAACCTCATCCAGACCAACGGCCAAGCCGCCTTCGGCGCGGTCTTCATCCCGGACGAATGGAACCGGGCCGACGGCATCCTGCCGTACTTCTTCTACAACAACGTGAAGGACCTGCTCATCCTGGGGCCGCAGCTTTGGACCGAGGCCATGACCCGCGCCGCCGCGCAGAACCTCAAGATCAATATCCAGAACTACAGGCTGGCCATCTGCCCGGGCGCCTGGTGGGCGGACAACCCCTCCCAGGCCGCCCGCGACCTCATCGAAACCATGAAGGCCGACAACCTGGAACCGCCCGACTTCTGGGTGGCGCTGGGCTACGACTTCGCCCGGTTCGCCGCCCGCCTGACCCCCATGCCCATGGGCGTGAACCCCGGCGAGATCAACGCCAAACTGGCCCAGACCGCCGCCTCCATGGACTGGAGCATGGCTCCCCTGTCCTACGACGAGTCGGGCAAGGCCTCCCAGGACATGTTCCTCTTCCGCCCGTCCGTGGCCGGACCCGTCCGCCTGGACCCCGAAGGCTTCCGCGAACGCCTGACCGCCATCCGCAAACAGGAAATCCCTGGCGGCGCCCCGGAAAGCGAACAGTCCTACGCCCCGCTCTCCACGGACGGCCCGCTCCCCGGCCCCGAGGGAACCGCCCCGGATGGACAGCCCATTCCCGCGCAGCCCGTCCCGGCGCAGCCCGCACCCGTACAGCCCCAGTCCGCCCCGGTCCAGTCCCAGCCCGGCATCATCATGCTGGACGGCCCGGCCGCAAATCCCCAATCGCAACCGGCCCAGGCGCAGCCCGTGGTCATCCAATAACGCCGGAGCGTCACCGATGAAGCTTTCTCCCCAGGAAGCGGCCAAAGCCGCGAAACTCGCCCGCCTGCGGCCCGACGAAAACGAGCTCGCGGAGCTGGCCGGACACATGGACAGCATCCTGTCCTACATGGAAACCCTCGGCGCCGTGGACACCTCGAACGTGGAACCCCTCTACAGCCCCGTGGAACACGCCGCGCCCATGCGCGACGACCAGACCGTGAAAAACTGTGAGCGCGACGAAGTCCTCGCCAACGCCCCCCAGGCCGACGGCCGCTTCTTCATCGTGCCGAAGATCGTGTAACGGGGGCGCCGCCCCCGAGCCCCCGCCAGGGGGAACCTTCTTTCGGAGAAGGTTCCCCCTGGACCCCTTCCCAGAACTTTACCGGCGCTTCGCGGCGTGGCTGTTTGCGCCTGACGCGCAAACAGCCACGCCGCGGAGCGCTGATAAGGGTTCTTGGGGAAGGGAAGGGGGTCTGGGGGGAGGGGAACCCCTTCTTCCCAAAAGAAGGGGTTCCCCTCCCCCCAGCCGCCGGAGGCGCCTACATACTCATGAAAGGATAAACGCGTTATGTCAGCGATTGTTGAGCTTTCTTTGACCGAGATGAGGGACAAGCTGGCTTCGGGCGAGGCGACGGCCAGGGAAGCCCTCGAAGCGTGTCTCGCGCGCATCGAGGAGACCGAGCCCAAGGTTCGGGCGCTGTTGCACCTGGACGCCGAGGGCGCCATGGCTCGGGCCGAGGCCTTGGACAAGGCCGGTCCCGATCCGTCCATGCCGTTTTGGGGCGTGCCCATTCTGGTCAAGGACGCCATTTGCGTCAAAGGCATGCCCAACACCTGCGGCTCGAAGATGCTCGAAGGATTCGTCCCCTTTTACGAGGCGACCGCCATCGAAAAGCTGCGCAAGGCCGGGGCGGTCATTCTGGGCAAGACCAACATGGACGAGTTCGCCATGGGCTCCTCCACGGAAAATTCCGCCTATCAGGTCACGCACAATCCCTGGGACCTCGACAAGGTGCCGGGCGGATCGAGCGGCGGATCGGCCGCGGCGGTGAGCGCGCGCCAGTCCTTCCTGGCGCTCGGCACGGACACCGGCGGCTCCATCCGTCAGCCCTCGTCCTTTTGCGGGACCCTGGGTCTCAAGCCCACCTACGGCCGCGTGTCCCGTTTCGGGCTGGTGGCCTACGGTTCGAGCCTGGACCAGATCGGCCCCATCACGCGCACGGCCCGGGACGCGGCGGCGGCGCTTACGGTCATCTCCGGCCATGATCCCAAGGACTCCACTTCTGCGCCGAAAGACGTTCCTGATTTCGAGGCGGCCGTGGCCAAGGCCGGCGATCTTTCCGGCGTACGCATCGGCGTGCCCGAAGAGTATTGGGGGGAGGGCATCGAGGAGGAGACGCTTACGGTCTGCCGGGCGGCGCTCGACGCGGCCAAGGACAAGGGCGCGGTCATCGTCCCCGTGTCCCTGCCGCATACGCCCTACGCCATCGCGGCCTATTACATCGTGGCCATGGCCGAGGCGAGCTCCAACCTTTCCCGGTTCGACGGGGTGCGGTTCGGGCATCGGACCAAGGATCCCGCCGACATTCTGGAGCTTTTCGAGCGTTCGCGCACGGAAGGCTTCGGGGCCGAGGTCAAGCGCCGCATCGTCATCGGCGCCTACGCCCTTTCGGCCGGGTACTACGACGCGTTCTACCGCAAGGCCGCCCAGGTGCGCAGGCTCATCCGCCAGGATTTCCTGGACGCCTTCAAGCAATGCGACATCGTCTGCGGACCGGCCTCGCCGTTCACGGCCTTCGGCATCGCCGAGAAGACGGCCGACCCCTTGCAGATGTATCTCTCGGACATTTTCACCATTTCCCTGAACCTGGCGGGCCTGCCCGGTCTTTCCATGCCCGCCGGGCTCGGCGCGAAAAGCGGCCTGCCCGTGGGCCTGCAGCTTTTCGGCCCCGCCTTTGGCGAGGAAGCCATCCTGTCGGCGGCCAAGGTTCTGGAAGAGACCCTTCCGCCCCTGCCCGCTCCGGCCGGACTCTAGTCGCGCATCCACGCGCATCCATAACGGGGGGGACGCCCATCCGGGCGTTTCCCCCGAAACGCCCCGCCTTTCCGGACGCTCTATGGCCAACGCCCCCCTTCTCGCGGCAGCCGCCCTTTCAGGGGGCATGGACAGCCTCATGGCCCTGGTTTTATTGCGCGAACAGGGCTACGCGGTCATGGGCCTGCACGCCCATTTTCTGCCGCCGGACGAGGAGGGACGGCGCCTGGCCGAGGCCATCGCCGCCCGGTGCGGCGAGCTTGACGTCCCGTTTCACGCCGTGGATCTGAGCGCGGATTTCGAGCGCCTGGTCATACGGCCCTTCATCGAGGCCTACGCCCGGGGGGAAACCCCCAACCCCTGCGCCCACTGCAACCGCCACATGAAATTCGGCCTGCTTCAGGACATGGCGTTTGCGCTGGGCGCGGACGTCCTGGCCACCGGACACTTCGCCCGGCTTGTCCGCGAGGATGACGGCCGGGTCCATCTGGCCCGGGGCGCCGATCCGGTAAAGGATCAAAGCTATTTTCTGACCCTGGTTCCCCAAACGCGCCTGGAGCGAGCCGCCTTTCCCCTTTGCGACTGGCGCAAGGCGGACATCCCGGCCGCATTGGCCGCACACGGCCTGACCCCGCCGCTGCCGCGCCCGAGCCTGGAAGTCTGCTTCATTCCGGGCGACGACTACAGGGCCTTCCTGCTCGAACGCGGGACGAAGCTTTCCGGTCCCGGGCCCATCCGGCTCGCGGACGGGGTCGAGGTCGGCCGCCACCAGGGTCTATGGCGGCACACCATCGGCCAGCGCAAGGGGTTGGGGGTGGCCTGGAAGGAGCCGCTCTACGTCCTCGGCAAGGACGTGGCGCGAAACGCCCTGATCGTCGGCCCCAAAGATGCGCTCATGACGGATTGTTGTCTGGCGGGGGAAGTCAACCTTCTGAGCCCGCCGGAAGACTGGCCCGGGGAGCTGGCGGCGCAGACCTGCTACCGCCAGCGTCCCCGGCCGGTGAAGGCCGTTTACGGAAAGGACGGCCTGCTGCGGCTTCGCTTCGACGATCCCCTGCCCCGGCCCACGCCAGGGCAGGTGGCCGCCGTGTTCGATTTAATGGGGAACGCCAAAGCAGGCGGACTGATTCGTTAAGGGAATCTCCAGGGTGCGCATGATGCCCTCGATGCCGAAGGCGCCGTCTATGGTCTGGTCCTGGATGTTCATGCAATAGCCCATGTCCCTGGCCTGCTCCATGTTCGCGATGATGGCGTCCGGAGAAAGGCCCTGGCCCTGCAGGCCCACGGCCTGTTCGCGGATGTACTCCGACATGTCGTTGAGGGTGGGGTCCTTGTACTCTGCCAGAAGCTGAAAGCCCTGGTCCAGTTTCCCCAGACCGATGTAGCTGAGCGCCCGGAAGAATTCCGCGTCCGGCTGCCCCTCGCGAAGATCGAGGGTGCGGTTGAAGGCTTCGATGGCTTTGTCGTATTGGCCCATTTTGAAATATGCGTAGCCCAGATGCAGCCAGCCGAGATCGTAGGTCGGCCGCTGCGCCAGGGTCTGCTCGTATTTCACGATGGCGGCCTGATAGTCGTCGTCGGCCACGTCCATGTTGCCTTCCATATAGGTCTTTGAACAGGCGCTCATGAGCAGCATGGCCGCCAACATAGCCAGACAGGCGCTTTTCCGCATTCTTCCCTCCACCGTTCCGGTTTGACGCGCGGCCGCTCCCCTCGGGCGGCCGTCCCGCGCTTGTGTTTGTAGCCAAGCTTGGCTATTCCCATTTTCCCGGCGCGCCCCCGGCTTGTCGCCCCTTACGCCCGAGAGCAAACCATGATACGCGCCCCGATATGATAAAGTCCGATAAATCCCGGGTCCATCTTTATTTCCTGGCGGCCATAACCATCGCGGCCTTCTGGCTGCGCCTGGCGCATCTGGGAGAGCCGTCCCTGTGGTGGGACGAGTTCATCACCCTGGGCGTGGCCAAGCTCGATCTTTGGCGATTGATCCACGTCCTGTCCGCGGTGGGCGCCTCGGACATCGGCGCGGAGCTCTTCCCGCCCCTGTACCACGCCCTGGTCAAGATTCCCCTGGCCTTCGGCGCGGGCGACGCGCTGTTGCGCCTGCCCAGCGTCATTTTCGGAACCCTGACCGTCCCGGCCCTCTATTTTTTGGGAAAAACGCTGTTTTCCAGGAACACGGGGCTGTTCGCCGCCTTTTTCTGCGCCGTCAGCGCCTACCACATGAACTATTCCCGGGAACTTCGGCCCTACAGCCTGTATTTTCTCCTGGCGGTTCTTTCCATGGCCTTTTTCGTCCGGGCCTTTGCCGGAAACAGGGGCAGGGACTGGGCGGCCTACGTGCTCTGCTGCGCGGCCATGTTCTACACGGCCTACACCGCCACCACCATCGTGGCGGCCCAGGGGATCTACGCGGCGGGCGTCGTGGGCTGGGGACTTTTCCGCAAGGAATATGACCTTAACAAAGCGCTTCAGAAAACCGTCCCCTTTTTCCTGGCCCTTTGCGCCATCGGCCTCTCGTACCTGCCCTGGATCGGGGCCTACCGCACGGTCTTCTCGATGCTGCGCGATCCCTCGGCCTCGCCCTCCATCCCCTTGGATTTCATCGTCTCGAGCCTTCAGGAATTTTCCTCTTACGCCTTTGTGGCCCCGGACAAGCCCTGGGTCCTTTTCACCCTGGCCGCGCTTTCCGGCGCGGTCCTGGCCTTTGTCCGGAAAAAACGCCGCCAGCTGTTTCTGCTTCTGGCCTGGGGGTTTTTCCCGGTGGCCGCCTTCCTCCTGGCCAAGACGGCGCTCACCCTTTCCTCGCGCTATTTCTTCAACATCTTCTTCTGCATGCTTCTCGCCTCGGCCTTCGCCGTGGACGAGATCGTGCGCAAGGCCTTCGCCGCCCTGCGCGCCCCCGGCGACGCCGCCCGTTTTCCGGGCGTGGCCGCAGGGCTTTTTCTCTGCCTGGCCCTAAGCCTCTACAATCTGCGCTCCCTGCCGGATTTCTACCGGCGCGAACCTTCCTACAACAAGGAAATCGCCCAGCGGCTTTTGTGGGAAAAAAACAACGTCGGGTATCTGGGGTTTTCGAGCAACCGCAACCAGAAGCTCATCGCCGGCTGGTACGTGAAGGACGGTTACAAGCGGCTGTCCGGCTTTACCGGCCGCGGCTACAAGCGCGCCTACATCCTTGGCCCGGGCGACTGGAAACCCGCCCAGAACGAGCTGCGGTCCCGTTTCCTCTGGCGGATTCTGGACGTGTCCGTCCATGAGGCCGGTCTGGTCAACAGGGCGCCGCTTCTCGTCTTCCCCGGGCCGGACGGCCGCTACGACTACCGGGACGACTACCGGACCTTCGATTTCTACGCGGACGCCTACAAGGCCGACAACATGGCCCCGGATGTGATGACCAACGCCCTGGCCCATTATGACTACGACAAGCCCGCGAGCGCGCTGTATAAATTCGTCCTTCCCAAGGGGCTTTCCGCGAAAAACGCGCGTCTGGTCCTGACCTTCAAGATGTCCCTCATCCCGGGCGTGATCCCGGATTCCGACATCGGCGTGTTCGCCGGGGCCAGGGAGGAAGCGCCAGAGAAGCTCGACGCCGTTTCCTACCAAAGCTACCTGGACAAGGACGGCCGTCTGCCCCCGCCCAACGTCGAAAAGAAATATTTCCTGGAACGCGCCTACGACTTGCCCCGGGCCTTTGCGGACGGGGACGCCCTGTACGTCCGCCTGGACTACGCCCCTGTGGTCAACAACGGCGTGATCGAGCTGGAAAGCTTCCATTTCACGGCCGACGCCGCCGGTTCGCCCGGGCAGCCCGGACAGCCCGGCCAGGCCATGGCGGTCCTGGCCAATGTGGCGGAGAATACGGACATCGTCCCCTTTACGCCCGGCCGCCCCCTGATCGGCTCCTCCGCGCTGTACGCGTTCCGTCTGACGGACGCCGGAGCCGCGCCTTCGGGCGTGGCCCTGGGGTCGGTCCGGGATCATGAAGCCTATCTCGCCGCCCATCCCGGCCAGGAACCGGTTTTCGTCATCACGGACGCGTCGGGCGCCCCGGCCGTGGCGCTGTATGATCCCGCCCTGACCAGGCCGTGGCTTTCCCTCATCCCGGACGCGCCTCAGCCCTATCGCCTGGACCGGGACGCGCTGACGGTCAGGGCCGTGAAGCTCACGGGCGCCCTGTCGCGGCCGGATATCGCCTTTGGAGGCGCCATTCTGCCCGCTCCCGTCAGCGCCCCCCCCGAATCCTCGGTTCTTTTGAATTACGGCGGGGAGGGCCTTCTGCTCTACGCCCCGACCTTCAGCTCCGACGCCTCGGCCTTCGCCGCCCTGCCCATCCGCGGCAATCTCAGACGCAACGAAGGCGAGGACTGCGTCAGCTGCGCCACGGATTCCCCCTGCTACGCCGTGGTTCCCATCAACTCGGACTACCCCATGAAAAGCCTGCGCATCGCTGCCTATCCCCGGGTGATGTCCGATCTGTCGCGGCAAAACAATCTGCGCACGTCCTATTCCCTGGACGGCAAGACCTTCATCCCCCTGGACAAGCTCGAAAGCTCCGGCTCCATGCTCTGGGAGGGACTCATGGTGCGAAGGCTGCACCTTGTTTCCTTCGACGAGCCCGTCCATCAGGTCTTCGTGCGTTTCGATTTGAGCGGCCAGGGCGCCCAGCTCTGGTCCCGCGATCACGACCGCATGCGCATCGAGGCCGCGCTGGACGTCTCCGGCGTCCCCGCCCCGGTCATATCCGGCCCGGACGTCACGGCCGTTCTTCGCGGCGCGGCGTCCCCGCTGGAGGCGATCCTTTTCAGCGAGCCCCAGGGGCTGCGCGAGGATCTCAAGGACGCCTACTAGAACGGCGCGGCGCTTCGCGCCTTGCCACAACTCCAAAACTCCAAGGACGAGCCCTCCGGCATGCCTGAAGCGAAGAAAACGTGGAATATCCTCCTGGACCGGGACGGCACGGTCATCGTGGAGAAGCATTATCTGTGCGACCCCGGGAAGGTGGAACTCGTTCCCGGCGCGGGCGAGGCGTTGGCCCGGCTGGCCGCCCGGGGAGCGCGATTTTTTCTCGTGACCAACCAGTCCGGCATCGGCCGGGGATATTACGGACTCCCGGACTTCAACGCCGTGCAGGAGCGCCTGGCCGCCCTGCTCGAGCATTCCGGCGCGCGCCTTGCGGACACGGCCTTTTGCCCCCACGCTCCGGGAGAAAACTGCCGCTGCCGTAAGCCCGCTCTGGGCCAGTGGGAGACGCTCGCGGCCCGCCACGGTCTGGATCCCGCCCGCACGGTCATGATCGGCGATAATTTCTCGGACGTGGGCTTCGGTTTGGCGGCGGGTCTCAAGCGCGTCATCCTGGTTCTCACCGGCCACGGGGAAGAGGCCGCCGCGCGCCTCAACCTGCCCGCTCTGCGCGGCGCCTTCATGGACATCGTCCCCCGGTCGCCGGACCAGCCTCATGTCCTGGCCCGGGACCTGCCCGCCGCCCTGGCCGCCGTGGCGCTCCTTATGGACGAGGAAGGGGACGCCTGATGGCCGCCGGAGGCTTCGTCAGGGCGCTTGGCGGCCAGTGGGCGGCCACCCTGTTCGCGGCCGCCGTGGGCGTGGGGCTGAGCTTCGCCCTGGGCCGCGTGCTCGGTCCGGCGGATTTCGGCGTCTATTCCTACGTGCTGACCCTGGGTTCCCTGTTCGTGATCCTCCAGGACGGCGGCTTCTCCACCCTGCTTTTCCGGGAAACGGCCAAAACGGGCGAGCGCTTCGCCGAAAACGCCCCGCCCCTGGCCTCAATGGCCATGGGCCATCTTCTGGCCGCCACCGCCCTGGGGCTTTTCCTGGCCCTCGTTTTGCCCATCGAGGAAAAATCCGCCACCCTGTGGTGTCTCGGCTACTACGCCTTTTTCACCATGGCCGCCCTGGTTTCCTCGCGGTTGAAGGGCGAGAACCGGTTCGGCGCCGAGGCCGCCTGGAGGGCCGTCTGCCGGGCTCTCACCGCCCTGTGCGTGGCGGCGGCTTTGCTGCTTCCCGGGCCTACGGCCGCCGGGGTCTTCGCGGCCCTGTGCCTGGGCCAGGGGCTGGCCCTCGCGCTCCCCTACGCCAAGAGTCTGTGGATACGGCCGGTTCTGCGGCTTCACGGGGCGGTCTACGCGGCCTGCGGCGCCTTTTTGCTCATCAACGCCGCCACGGCCCTGTATTTTCGCTGCGACATCATTTTATTGAAAAAACTCTCCCCGGACCCGGCCGAGGTGGGACTCTACGCCGCCGCCTATCGCTTCATCGAGGGCGCGGTCATGCTGGCCACGCCGCTGGCGCACATGTTTTTCCGCAAGCTGCGCATTTCCCTGGACGATCCGGCCCATTTCAAACGCTCGTTCCTGCGCATGCTGGCCATCATGACCGGCATCGGCCTGGCCGGTCTGGCCGGCGGACTTGCGCTCGGCCCCTGGGCGCTCCTTCTGGCCTTCGGCGAGAAATACCGGCCCGCCCTGCCGCTTCTTGCCTGGCTGCTCGTCTCCCTGCCCTTCATTCTGCCCAATTACGTGCTGACCCAGGCCCTGGTGGCCATCAACCGGGAACGCTACTACGCCCTTTGCGCCGTCCTCGCCGCCGCGCTCAACATCGGGCTCAATTTCTGGCTCATCCCGCGCCTGGGCGCCAAGGGCGCCGCCCTGGCCACGGCGGCCACGGAAGGTTTTTTGTGCGTCATGCTCGGCGCGAGCTTCATCATGCGCGGGTTCCACGATCCGCGAAAACGCGCCTGACCAGGAGGCGGCCATGCGCATTACCTCCGAAGACGCCTTTCTCGCCCTGATCGACCGGCGCTTTCCCGTTTCGGCCCGCCACGTTCCTCTCATGCGCGGCGACGACGCGGCCATCCTGGAAGCCCCGGACAGGATCTGCCTGACCACGGACCTTTTCGTGGAAAACGTCCACTTCAGGACCTCCTATTTCACGCCCCGGGAGATCGGGCACAAAGCCCTGGCCGTGAACATAAGCGACGCGGCGGCCATGGGCGCTGCGCCCATCGGATTTTCCCTGGGACTGGCCGTACCCCCGAACCTCGACGAGGCTTTTTTCGACGGGATGCTGCAAGGCATGGCCGGACTTGCCGGCCGGTTCGGCCTGCCGCTCACGGGCGGCGATCTGAGCGCCGCCCCGATTCTTTTCCTGTCCGTGACCCTGTGGGCCAAGGCCGGTCCGTCCGGCCGCTTTCTCACACGGACGGCGCGCCCTGGGGACAGGCTTTTCGTCTGCGGGGAGCTGGGGCTCGCCCGGGCCGGTCTGGCCGTCCTGGAGGAGCGCGGCCGCGCGGCCATCCCCGAATGGCCAGGGGCCGCCGCCGCCCATCTTGCGCCCGAACCCCGCGTGGCGGAAGGACTCGCCCTTGCGGACACGCCGGGCGTGCGCGGGCTCATGGACGTGTCCGACGGTTTGGCCAGGGACCTCCCCCGGCTCCTGGGCCCGGACCTGGGCGCGGACGTCATGCTTCCTGAAAGCGCCCTCAACGCGGAAGTCCTGGCCTACGCCGCCCGGACCGGGGTTTCCCCGGCGCTTGCGGCCTTCGCGGGCGGTGAGGACTACGCCCTGCTCGGCGCGGCCTCTCCCGAAGCCATGGCCGCCGCCAAGGCGCGCATCCCGGGACTCATCGACATCGGCGCGGTTAGGCCGGTCAGAGGTCTTCGCGTAAACGGCGAACCGGCCCCCGCCTCGGGCTTCGATCATTTTTCGCGGCCGTAAAACGGCGTGTTCTCCAGGCGCGGCTCAATCTCCTCGCACAATGTAACGCCATATGACCCTCGAAGCGCGCCTTTGCCCGGTTCGAGGACGGGATGCCAGGCCATGTTGCAGCTCTTTCTCGGCGCGGTCATCATCAGCTTTTCCGCCGTGTTCGTGAAACTGGCCCAGGTCTCCTCCGGGGCCTCGGCGTTTTACCGGGCGCTGTTCGGCGCGGCGGCCCTGGCGGCGGCCCTGACCATCGGCCGGGGCTGGAAGACCTTCAACCTGAAGCTGGTCCTGGGAGGCCTGGCCTGCGGGCTTTTTTTCTGCTTCGACCTGTGGTCCTGGCACGCCTCCATCCATTACATCGGCCCGGGGCAGGCCACTGTGCTCGGCAATTTCCAGGTGTTCTTCCTGACCCTCGCCGCCGTGGTCTTCACCCGGACCCGCCCGCGTCCGATGTTTCTGCTGGCGCTATTCCTGGCCCTTTCGGGACTGTACCTCATGGTGGGGATGGGCTGGGGCGCGCAGACCCCGCAGTACAGAACCGGCGTCCTCCTGGGTCTTTTGACCGCGGTCTTCTACACGCTGTTTCTCCTGACCCTGAAACAAACCGTCTCCGGAACGGCCGGGCCCACGGCGGTCATGACCGCGGTCTCCCTGTCGGCCGCGGCCATCATGAGCCTGCTCATGCTTGCAAACGGCGATTCCTTCGCCATACCGGACGGGAAAAGCCTGCTGGTTCTTCTGGCCTACGGCGTCCTGTGCCAGGGGCTCGGCTGGTTTCTCATCTCCACGGGCCTGCGCCAGGCGCCCGCCGCCCTGGCCGGACTGACCTTGCTCTTGCAGCCCGCCTTGTCCTATGTTTGGGACGTGGTCTTTTTCGCCAAGCCGGTCACGCCGGTTGAGCTTTCCGGCGCGATGCTGGCTCTTGCCGCCATTTATCTGGGTTCGACCAAAGGGAGATGATCATGGAAAAGGACAAGGAAGCCCCAAGCGTGCGGTTCGTGGGCGTCATCCGCTCCCCGTTCGCCTCGAGAGCCGAGACGCCCAAGCAGGAAACCGAAGGAGGCGCCGAGGTCGTTCTGGAAATATTCCCTGAATTTCGCGACGCCCTGGACGGGTTGTCTCCGGGCCGGGAAATCGTGGTTCTGACCTGGCTGCACCTGTCCGGCCGGGAGGCGCTGCGGGTGCATCCGCGCGGGAACGCCTCCGCTCCCCTGCGCGGCGTGTTCGCCACCCGTTCCCCGGACCGTCCCAATCCCATCGGACTGCATCAGGCGAAAATCCTGGCCATTTCCGAAGACGGCCGTCTGACCATCGCGCCCATGGACGTTTTGGACGAAACCCCGGTGGTGGACATCAAGCCCGCGCTTCGCCCGGAAAAATAGCGGCCGCCGGTCTTCCCGCCTGGAGCGAAAACGCTCCAAAACGCGGCGGCGTTGGAAAACGCCGGGAATCGGGGTTGCCTAAACATCCTGAAATGCCGTAAGAACACGTGAATACATTCTCAAGCAAAGGAGCCAGCATGTCCAAGGATAACATCAAAAAAGCCAACGGCGTCTTCATCGCCTATTTCGTCCATACCGGCCACCTGACCAAGGAAGAGGCCAAGGAAATGGCCGGAATGGACGACAGCCATTTCGAGGAAGCCTATGCCAAGGCCGGCAACATGTTCGCCAAGATCGGCAACGAAAACGCCGTGTCCACCAAGGTGTTCGACCACCTGGCCAAGGAAGTCGAAGACTACATGAAAAAGATCAGCGGATACGGCATCGCCTAGCCGTTTTCGCTCCGGCGGATTCCGCCGGCGCATATTTCGCCGGGCCGTCTGTTCGCGCATGACGGCCCGGCATATTTGCGGCCGCTTGACGCCCTTGCCGTCCGTCGCCGCCAGCGTTCTGGTTTTCCCTTCGCCCTAGCCCGGGCAGGCCCAACCCCAACCAGGAGAAGGCATGTCCCAGCCCCCGGAACCGTCCTGTCATACCAACGCGCCGCCCCTGCTCAAAGCCGTGTTTCGCGGCCGCCAAATTCCGGACTGGCTCTGCGGCCCTTCCCGCGCTATCGCCTATTTCACCGATTCCTTCCTTGAAAACCGCTGTCTCAGCATGGCCTCGTCCCTGTCCTACGCCACCGTGCTCTCCATCGTGCCCCTTCTGGCCGTGGCCTTTTCCATCACAAAGGGACTGGGCATGTACGACGGCCCCATGGCCCGCGATCTTTTGCTCCAGATCACGGCGGGCCGGGCGGAAGTGGCGGACAACATCCTGACCTACATCAGCAACACCAACGTCAAAGCCCTGGGAGTCATCGGCGGGGCGCTGCTTTTATTCACCGCGGTCTCGCTCATCGGGACCATCGAAAGCGCCTTCAACGCCATCTGGAGCGTCTCGAAAAAACGCGGCATGGTATCCCGGTTCACCAACTATCTCACCCTCATTTTCGTCTGTCCGGTGCTCATTTTCACGGCCATCAGCGTCACGGCCTCGGCCCAGAGCAACGCCGCCGTGAAATGGCTCCTGGAAATCTCCGTGGTGAGCCAGGCCTACCTGGCCTTCCTGGCCGCCTTGCCCTATCTGGTCACCTGGGCGGCCTTTTTCCTGATCTACAAATTTCTGCCCAACGCCAAAACCGGCTACAAAGGCGCGCTCACCGGCGCCCTGGCCGCCGGGAGCATGTGGCAGGCCACCCAGTGGGTCTACATCCGCTACCAGGTGGGCGCGGCCAAATACAACGCCATCTACGGCGGTTTTTCCCAGATTCCCCTGCTTCTGGCCTGGCTCTACGTCAGCTGGGTCATCGTGCTTCTCGGCGGCCAGCTGGCCTTCGCCGTGGAGTACTACGCCGAGCACGTCCGGGAGCTGGCCGACGCGAAGTTCAGCCACGACGACAAGGTCAGGATGGCCCTCCTGCTCATGCTCGTCCTCACGGCGGACATGAACGAACGCCGCCGCCCCAGGAGTCTTCAGGCGTTGGCGGACTTGTTCTCGATCTCCGAAGGGCTCGCCGGAAGCCTCCTTGCGGCCCTTGCGGAAAAGCGACTGGTCACGCGCACGGACGCCGATCCGCCGGGCTATCTCCCCGCTGCCGCGCCCCGGTCCGTCAGCCTGGCGGAAATCCGCGCAGCCGTCGCCTCGGCCGGGGAAAACGCCCGTCCGCCCGCCGTTCCCGCGCGCTTCGCCTTCATCGACGCCGTGTGGAACGAGCTCGAGGCCGATCCGGCCCTGGCGGGCGAAACAACCATCGACGCCCTCTACGACCGGCTCAAGGACGATCTGGCCGCCGCAGGGGCGCTCGCAAAGGACGCCGCATGAACGCCGAACCCGAAATTCGCCCGTATCCTTTCAGCCACGGGGACGTTCCCCTGGAAGGCGTCCTGGCCGTTCCCAGAGACCGTTGCCAGCCTCTGCCGGGCATCCTGCTCATCCATGAATTCACGGGGCTAGGCCGCCATGTGACCGACCGGGCCGCCGACCTGGCCAGACTCGGCTACGCCGTCCTGTGCGCGGACATGTACGGCGCGGGCGTCCGCCCGCGCGACCGGGAGCAGGCCCTGGAACTGGCCCGGAGCTTTCGCCGGGACCGCGCGCGCATGCGCGAACGGGCCGCCGCCAACCTGTCGGCCCTGGCCGCCCTGCCCGCCGCCGATTCCGCCCGGCTTTTCGCGGCCGGATTCTCCTTCGGCGGCTGCGCCGCCCTGGAACTGTGCCGCCACGATCCGCTCTGCCAGCCGGACGCGCCCTTTTCCCTGCGCGCGGCCGCCAGTTTCTACGGCTATCTGGACGCGCCCCTGCCCTGCGCCCCGGGTCTTGCGCGCCCGCCCATGCTCGTTCTGCTGGGCGCGCGGGACAAGGTGGTTCCGCTTTCGGACGTTCCCGGATTCGCCGGGGAGATGGAAGCGGCGGGCGCGGACTACCGGATGGTGGTCTATTCCGGCGCCGGACACGCCTTCATGAATCCCTACGCCCCCGACCTGCCCGAGGAGGGGTCGGCCTATTGCGCCAAAACCGCCGCACTGGCTTTTCGCGAGATGTGCGATCATTTCGCGGAACATGGCGGACAGCCGTCCGTTCAGCCGGAAACGCCGGGCGCCTGAACGCCCCAAGCGAAGCGTCCCTCAATGATCAGCGCCGCGCGCTCCAAGAGAAATCAGCCAGAGGCATGCATTCCCGGGAAGAAGCAGGCGCTTAGGTCGAGAAGGCGTCAGCAGGCCGAGGATGGGCTGGAAAAGACGGCGGCGTCATAGGCGGCGGCCAGGGCGGCATCGAGCGCGGCGTCGCTCAGGGCGTCCATGGCCTCGCCATGGTCCAGACCGGCCAGATGGGAAAGGCCGTGGCAAAGAAGGCGCAGGAAATGTTCGACGGGGTCCTGGCCGTACAGGAAGGCCTCCCGGACCGCCGTATCCACGCTCACGGCCATCTCGCCCAGAAAGACGGCCGCCCCGCGCTTGCCCTTGCCCGCCGCCGGTCCGGCCGGAAAGCTCAGCACGTTGGTGGGGCCGGGGGTGGAGAGAAAGGAACGGTTCAGGGCTTCGATGCCCGCGTCGTCCGTCAGGCGCAGCTCATAGCGCGCGCCGGACAAACCCATGGCGACAAGGGCCGCGTCCAAAAGGGGCGCCAGTTCGCGCCGGGAAAGGGGAAGGTCCGGCTGAAAAAGGCCGGGATCGCGCAGGATCACGGCCCCTCGTCCAGGACGTACGCCGGCTTTGGCGCGTCAGCCGCCGCCGATTCCCGCTCGTCTTTGCCGTCCTCCTTGGCCGCCTCGCCCTTTGCCGCCTCTTCCTTGGCCGCTTCTTCCTTGGCCTTGCCGTTCTTCTCAGCCTTGATCTTCTCCAGGTTCGGATACTCGATGCGCTGGTGGAAGATACCCGTCAGGATGCGATGGAAGGTCTCGGTCAGAAGAGTCAGGTCCTTCAGGGTGAGCTGGGATTCGTCCAGCTCGCCCGCGGTGTAGATCTTGCGCACGATGCTCTGGATATGCCCCTTGATGCGGCTGGGGGTGGGATCCACCAGGGTGCGGCTCGAGGCCTCGATGGCGTCCGCCAGAAGAACCAGTCCCGCCTCCTTGGACTGGGGCTTGGGACCGGGATAGCGGAATTCCTCCTCGCGCACAGGATCCTCTCCCTTGGCCTCGGCCTGTTCCTGGGCCTTGTGGTAGAAGAAGGTGATGAGCGTGGTGCCGTGGTGCTGCCGGATGAGGTCGGTGATCACGGGCCCGAGCTTGTGTTCCCTGGCCAGCTCCACGCCTTTTTTCACGTGGGAGATGAGGATGAGCGCGCTCATGGAGGGCGCGAGCTTGTTGTGCCTGTTTTCCCGGTTGGAGATGTTCTCGATGAAATAATGGGGGTTCTTGAGCTTGCCGATGTCGTGGTACAGGGCCGCCACCTTGGCCAGCAGGGCGTTGGCCCCGATGGCCCGCGCGCCCGCCTCCACCATGTTGGAGACGATGAGCGAGTGATGGTAGGTGCCGGGCGCCTTGACCATGAGCTCCTGCAAAAGCGGCTGCTCCAGGTTCAAAAGCTCCATGAGCCGAAAACGCGAGGTGTAGCCGAACACGGATTCGATGATGGGCGACAGGGCGAGCACGATGAGCAGGGAGACCATGCCGTTGAGCGCGGCCACCCCGAGCCCCAGGCCCATCACCCCGAGATCGTTGAATTCAAAAAGGTTGATGCCGAACCACATGAGCATGAGGGTTCCGGCCAGGGGGAAGCAGGTTTTCATGACCTGGGAGCGCGTCTCGGTGTTCTTGATCAGGAACACGTAGGCGATGGCGCCGATGAAATAGAAACAGAACAGGTTGAGCCCCCCGCCCATCATGGTGGCGGCCACGAAGGACAGCAAGAGCGTGGAGAAAAAGCACAGGCGCTTGGAGAAAAAAAGCGCCATGAGCCCGGCCCCTCCGGCCACGGGCAGGCCGTAGGAGAAAAACATGACCCGGGTGGCTGTGGGCAGGTTCACCACCGGCAGGCGCACGATCTCGCCCAGCTTGGCCATGACGCCGTAGAGCAGGAGCAGGCAGGCGAAGAAGATCCAGTCGCGCTGGCAGACCATGCGGATGCCCTTGCCCTGGGCGGCCATGTGCAGGACCAGAAGGAACAGGAGGCTGATGATGAAAAACCCGAGGGCCTCGGTGTAGCGGAAAAAATCGCCCTTGTGGCTGTACAGGGCCTGGAGCTTGAGCTGTTGGGTGGGACCTACCCGCTCGCCCTGGCGCACGATGATCTCGCCCTTGGCGATGTTGTAGTAGAGCGGCTCCACCGCGTTCATGACTTCGCGCTTGCGAAACTGGGTCAGCTCCTGATTGTAGGTCAGGTTCGGGATGATGAAGGGAAAGACCAGGGAATAGACCGCCTTTCTGAAGCGAAAGGGCTTTTTGAGGTCGGCCTTGAGCAGGATTTCCGCCCCTTCCTTGGCCCCGTTGAGGTCCTGGATGTCCGAGAGGTCAAGGCGCACGGTCTCCATCTTGGAGGGCAGTTCGCGCACCAGGATGCCGTTCTTGAAGGGAAGAAAGACGCCGGAGCTCGAAACCACCCCGGATTCGTACAGGGATTTGAGCCAGGGCAGAAGCCTGTCCAAGACCACTTCCCGCAGCTCCGGGCGCTGCCACAGCTCGATGGTGTCGTAGCCGATTTCGGTATTGAGCTTCTCGGAAACCTGCCAGCGGGCCTTTTCCAGCTCCTCCCCCCCGGCGGTCGACACGGCGTCGAGTATCTCCTCCACGTTTTTCTTCAAATCCATGAAGGGCTTGGGGCTCAGATCAAAAACCGGCGGCTGGGCCTGGGCGATCTGTTCGCGCTTGACCTGGGTGGCCTGGGCGTCCTCGATCTGCAGGCTCTGGTCCGCGGCCACATCCTGGGTTGCGATCTCGCCCGCCACGAAAAGACGCACCTTGGGCTCGAAGCCAAGGCAGGACAACGCGCTCAAACTCGCCAGCGCCAAGAGAAAAACGCCCAGGCCCACAAGGCTTCCGGGTTTGTTTTCGCAGCCGCAGCCGAGAACCGGAGCGCTTTTAATCTTTTTTCGTATTATCTCGGCCAGCCCGTTCATAAGCCTGTACGATCCTGGCGACCAGGGGCCGCCTGACCACGTCTTGATTGTCGAAATACACGAAACGCACGCCGCGCACGTCCGCAAGAACCCGCTGCGCCTCCACCAGGCCGGAGATGGTCTGATTGGGCAGATCGATCTGGGTGACGTCGCCGTTGACCACGGCCTTGGATCCCATGCCGAGCCGGGTCAGGAACATTTTCATCTGGGGCGGCGTGGCGTTTTGGGCCTCATCCAATATAATGAAGGCGTCGTTCAGGGTCCGGCCGCGCATGAAGGCCAGGGGCGCCGCCTCGATCACGCCGTTTTCCAGCATTTCCCGCGCCTTGCGCGGATCGAGCATCTCATCCAGGGCGTCGTACAGGGGGCGCAGGTAGGGATCGACCTTTTCCTTCAGG
This sequence comes from uncultured Desulfovibrionaceae bacterium, assembly GCA_937934715.1. Lineage (GTDB taxonomy): Bacteria > Desulfobacterota > Desulfovibrionia > Desulfovibrionales > Desulfovibrionaceae > CALGYO01. Next base: position 25,130 of record CALGYO010000011.1, read on the forward strand.
TCCCCCGGCAGATAGCCGAGTTTTTCCCCGGCCTCCACGGCCGGCCGTACCAGGATGGCCTTTTTGACCCGCCGCTCCAAAAGGGCGGAGACGGCCATGGCCACGGCCAGGTAGGTCTTGCCCGTGCCCGCCGGGCCGATGCCGAAAACCAGGTCGTTTTCCCGGATGGCCGCCAGAAATTCCCGCTGGTTGAAGGTCTTGGGGATGATGGTCTTGCGCGGGGAGACCACGTAGGCGTTTTCCTCGAAGAGCGAGGCGAGATTGGCCTCGGGCGCGCGGGATAACAGGCTCAGGGAGCTTTCCACGTCGCGGGGGTACAAGGGGACGCCCTTGCGCAACAGACCGTACAGCTGGATAAGGGCGTCGGCGGCCAGGGCCAGGGCTTCGGGCTCGTCCGCCCGCAACACGGCGGAGGAGCCGCGCGTATCGATCCTCGCCCCGCTTTTTTCCGCAATCAGGGCGAGATGCTCGTTCCGGGGACCGAAAAGATCCCGGGCCAGCTCCGCGTCGTCGAATTCCAGCCTGCGCTCGAAACGCTCTTTATGCGTGTTTGCTTTCAAATACAGCCCTTCCGGAAGAAAACGCATCCCGGCTGTCTTGCCGTCCGGCGCCCATGCGCCGGGGAGTTCCCACGCGCGCACAGGGCCGGGTAATAATACAATCCCAGACATCCGACAAGCGCGGCCGCCAAAAAGCGAAACCATTGACGATTCGTCCGCCGTCCGGCCCGGCCTGAAAGCATCGGGGCGGCAAGGCCGGACGATTCACGAAAGCCGCAGCGCGGCTTCCAGCTCCTCGTCCAGCCTGACGTGGAAGGTCGCGGCCACCTTGTCCACAGCCACCTGGCCTTTGGCCGCGCCCTTGAATTTGCGCACGTCGCGCACGTGGGCCATCATGACGCCGGTCTTGGCGGACCCGGCCTTGCAGCTGGCCAGGGCGGCCAGGGCGGCGGCCTCCTCCAGGCTTCGCCGGGGCGGCTCCTGGCCCGGATGGTCGCGGCGCAGGATGACGTGGGCGCCCGGGCCGTCCGCCACGTGGAACCACAGGTCGTGCGGCCCGGCCAGCTTGGCCAGCAGACGGTCGTTGGCCTTGGCGTTCTTACCGCGCACGGCCAGATAGCCGTCCGAGGTCCTGTACAGGTTGACCGGCTCGCCCTGGTATTTTTTCGGGACATCTCCGCCGGACGCCGCGCCTTCCTCCGGCCCGGCCTGGGACCGTTCGGGATCGCGCCGTTCCCCGCGTTTTTGGGGCGGCGCGGCCCGCAGGCGCTCCACATGGGCCAGTCCTCGCTTGCCCTTGGCCGCCCGGGCGAAAAAACGCTCCATGTTTTCGAGAATGGTCTTCGAGGGGTCCAGCCGGATGCGCAGGGTTTCACCGGGTTCGCCGGACTCGCCGGACTCGCCGGGAAGCTCCAGCACATGGGCCTTGGCCCTGGCGTCGAGGGCGTGCAGGTTGGCGGCGATGGCCCGGCCGAAGGCGCCCTCCTCGATGAACCGGCGCATGCGCGCGGCGTCCTGGTCCAGGCGCTGGGCCAGCCGTCTGGCCTTTTTCGCCCGGGCCTTGTCCTCGGCGCTTCTGGCCTTGCGCTCCACGGCTTCGGCGGCGGCGAAAAGAATGGGCCGTCCGAATGCGGCCGCCGCTTCCAAGGGATCGTCGAAGACCGCTTCCAGGGAGGCCGCGCCGAGAGAGCCGGGAAGCTCGAAAGGCAAAAGCTCCCTGGGTCCGCTTTCCGGGGCGTAGAGAAACCCTTGCCTCTCCTCGCCCGCCATGAGCCGGGCGACAAGCCGCCGCCCCGAGGACGGGGTCAGGGCGGCGCAAACCCGGCGCAGAGCGGGGGTGATCTGGGGATGGTCCTTCCAGACGCCGGGATCGGACAGAATGTCCTCGAAAACGGGCCAGGACGGGGGCGCGCCGAAGCCCTCCGGCAGGGCGTTTTCGATCCGCAGGCCGCGCGCGGGGTCCACCAGCAGAAACGCCCCCTCGCCCGGGGACAGGGCCAGGGCCAGCGCCCGGGAGGGCCAGTCGTGGACGAAGGAAAGGATTCTGCGGTTGCGCAGCCGCTTTCGCAGCCACATGGCCATGGGATCGGGCGATTCGGGATTTTCCGGTTTTTCGGCGGAGAAAAAAAGAACAAAACGGCCGTTTGCCCGGCCGCCCAGGACGTATTTCGGGTAACGGCCGTCACCGGCCCCGCTTCGCGCGCCCGCCCCGGAGAGGGCGAGGGTCCAAAGACCCGGACCAGGAAAAAAAACCTTGCCGATGCGGGCGCCCGTCAGGGCCTCTCCCGCGCTTCGGCAAAACAGGCGGAAAAAATTCGCGTCCATGCAAGCTTCGGATAGACGCTACTCTCCCCGAATATCCTCCTCGGCTTCCTGCTTGCTTTTGCACTTGATGCACAAGGTGGTCACCGGGCGCGCCTTGAGCCGGGCGACGCTTATGTCCTCGCCGCATTCCACGCATTCGCCGAACGTGCCGTCCTCGATGCGCTCCAGCGCCGCGTTGATTTTCTTGATCAGCCTGCGTTCCCTGTCGCGAAGCCGCAACGTGAAGGCCCGGTCCGATTCCGCAGTGGCCCTGTCGGCCGGATCGGCGTAGACCTCCACCGTGTCGGTCATATCCTCGATGGTCTCCTCGCCCTTGCGCAGGATGTCCTGAAGCATATTGGCTAAAAGCTCTCGAAACATTTCGATGTCTTTCGAATCCATGCCTTTCTCCCCCACAGTGGTCTCTCGGTCGGCGATCGGGAATCAAGTTCCTTAAACCAATACAGCCCCAAGGTAAAGTCTCGCACCAGGACGCAACCCGCCCGGATTTCACGATCTTGCAAAAAAAGCCCTTCCGGGCCATTATCGTACCATGAACAAAAAGCCACGCGTCAGCCCCGCCTCGCTTTTCGCCGGTCTTCTGGATGACATCGAGCGCGCGGGGGATCATACAATAAGACGTATCGTGATAGGCGCAAGCCTCGTGGCGGTGGAAGCCGCCCGGGTCGGATTGTGCTCCAACCTTGGCGGCGTCCTTCAGGGGGTCCCCCTGGACATTCCCGAAGGGCCGCAAGGACTTGTGGGACAAAGCGCCCGGGAAACAGCCAGGCGCCTCCTGCGTCCGGGCGCCTCGCTCACGGCGGCGAGCCTCGGCCTGGCCACGGTCAACGCCCTGCTCTTTCCCCCGAAAGACGCCGTCCCGGCCAAGGCCCAGGACCTCATCCTGCGCCATGGGCGGGGCAAACGGGTGGCCGTGGCAGGCCATTTCCCCTTTGTGGAGCGCATGGGGCCGTCGTTCCTGGAATTTTCCGTGCTGGAGAAAAATCCCCGCCCCGGGGACATGGACCTTTCCCGGGCGCCGGAAGTGTTCGGCCGGGCGGATCTCGCCGCCCTGACCGCCCAGACCGTGGCCAACGGCGATCTGGCCGGCATCCTCTCCCTGTTGCCCGCCGCCGCCACGGTCATGCTCATCGGCCCAAGCGCCCCTTTCGCCCCGTCCCTGTTCGCGGCCGGGGTGGACGTCATCGCCGGATGCCAGGCCGAAGACCCGGAAGCGGTCCTTTCCGGGGTGGCCGCGGGCGCGCCGTTCAAGGGCCTTTCCGGGGCGCTCGGACTGGTCATGGAGAAATAATTTCGGGAAAAGGGAAATTCCTTGTTGACGCGGCCCGGGATTCTTTATAGACACCACTTCGCTTGGCGACGCCGCGCGTCGCGAGTGAGCGCCGCGAAAAAATAATTTTGAGCGACGCTTGACAGGCCCGAAAGGTTCCGTTAAACAGCTGGACCTTCAAAGGCAGGGCGGCATAGCCAAGTGGTAAGGCAGAGGTCTGCAAAACCTCCATTCTCCGGTTCAAATCCGGATGCCGCCTCCAACGAGCGGGAATAACTCAGCGGTAGAGTGCAACCTTGCCAAGGTTGAAGTCGCGGGTTCAAATCCCGTTTCCCGCTCCACTGCAAAATCTAGGACCGGCGCTAGCGCCGGTCCTTTTTTTGTTTTCGGACCGGACGGCGCCGAAGACGCCGATCATCCTTAATTGCCGGAGCGAACATGAGCGAGCCCCGCGACGTGACCCAAGACGCTTCCCTGGAAGCCCTTCTCAGTGAAGCCAACGCGAAATTCGAAACCTGTTTCGAGCCCGTGACCGTGGGCGGCCAGACCCTGGAGTTTCTCCAGATCGCCAACATGCCCGAATACATCGAACGGCTGCACCGTTCCCTGTCCCCGGGCGAGCTGCTCTCGCTGCCCCTTTGGGCCAAAATCTGGCCCACGGCCATCCTTATGTCCCACTTCATCCAGAAACTGGACCCGGCCGAGAAACCCGCCATGCTGGAAATCGGAGCGGGCGTGGGCGTCTGCGGCCTTTTCGCCGCCAAGCGCGGCTTCGACGTGGTGATCACGGACATCCACCCGGACGCGATGCTGTTCATCAAGATCAACATTCTGAAAAACGGGCTGGAGAACAAGGCCAAGGCGGTTCCGGCCGATTTCACCAAGGACCGGCTCGGCCGGACCTTCGACTACATCGTCGGCTCCGAAGCCACCTACCTGGACCACACCTACCGGGGGCTGGTGAAATTCCTGCTGGCCCACCTGAAAAACGATCCCGGGGCCGAAATCATCCTGGCCAAGGATTACAGCCGCAAGGCCAAGAAATTCCTGAACCTGGCCGAGGAGGAGTTTCACCTCGCCGAACGGACCATCGGCTATAAGGAAACCTCGCCGGAATCGGGCCGGGCGGAACGGCAGTTGACCACCATTTACAGGATGCGGGCCAAAAAGCATGCGTAACCTCATCGCCACCCCCAAGCAGTACGTGCGCGACGGCGACAAGATCATGCCCCCGGCCGAGACCGCGGCCCGGGCCAAGGCCGCCTTCGCCAAATTCGGCCGCGGCGTGCTGGCTGAAAGCCGCCGCATCGACACCGGCCGGCTGGGCATCCCGGTCTTTTTGAGCGTATGCGGCGAAAAAGCCCGCGAAATCATGCCCACCCGCAAGCAGATGGGCAAAGGGGCGTCGCCGGAGCAGGCCGAGGCCTCGGCGCTCATGGAACTGGCGGAACGCTACAGCTTTTTCCATTTCTGGTCCGACGAGTCCCATTTCACCCGCCTGACCTGGTCCGAGGCCGAAAAGCGCTGGCCGGACGCGCTGATGCCGCTTTCGCGCGCGCTTTTTTCCGTGGGCGACGGCCTGCCCGAGGACGCGGCCCGCGAGGTCATGGACCTGACCGTTTGGCGCTTCTACCCGGCCCTGAACCTGACCACGGGCGCCGAAGAGGTCATCCCCCTGGACTGGTTCAAGAAACTCAACGAGTTCAACGGATCCTCCGCAGGCAACTGCCTGGAGGAGTCCATCCTGCAAGGCGCCTGCGAGCTCGTGGAACGCCACGTGAGCGCCCTGGCGGACAAGAACCGGCCCACGCTCCCCACAATCGACCCGCAAAGCGTTTCCGACCCGGCGCTGACCGCCCTGATCAAGGCCTTCGCGGACAACGGCGTGAAGTTGTGGCTCAAGGACATGAGCATGGGCATGCCCGTTCCCACCGTGGCCGCCCTGGCCTACGACCCGGCCACCTTCCCGGAGGATTCGGAAATCGTCTTCACCGCCGGCACGGCCTCCTCCCCGGTCAAGGCGGCCATCCGGGCCGTGACCGAGGTGGCCCAGCTGGCGGGCGATTTCGAGACCAGCGGCAATTACGAGGCCTCGGGCCTGCCGAAATTCCGCAACATGGAGGAAGCCGCCTGGCTGCTTGAAGGCCCGGTCGTCCCCCTGTCCTCGCTTCCCGCCATCGAACGGCCGGACATCAAGGAGGAGCTCGACATTCTGGCCCAACGTCTGGGCGCCTTCGGCTTTCACCTGTACAGCGTGGAGACGACCCACCCTGAACTCGGCATTCCAGCCAACTACAATCTCGTTCCCGGATTCGCCTTCAGGGAACGCACGCCCATGGCCTCCCTGGGGCTGTTCGTGGGCCGGATTCTCGCCGAAGAGGCCGATCCCGGGGAAGCTTTCGAGGGACTGGCCACGCTCTCGCGCATTTACCCCGGCGCCCATTTCCCGCCGTTTTTCGAGGGACTTTTGGCTCTGCGCCTGGAAGATCACGAGGAGGCCGCCGCGAAATTCGCCGCCGCCGAACCCTTGCAGCCTGCGCCCGAGGACCAGGCCCTGGCCGCCTTTTACCAGGCCCACGCCCTGAGCCTCCTGGGCCGCCACGGCGAAGCCGTATCGCCGCTCACCCGGGCCATCGAAAAAAGCCCAGAAGTGAAGGAATATTACAACCTGCTGGGCGTGTGCCGTTTCAAGGCCGGGGAATACGCCAAGGCCGCCCAGGAATTCGAGTCGGCCCTGGCCCTGGACAGCGGCTCGGCCATGGACCTGGCCAACCTGGGCCTGTGTCACAAATACCTCGGCAACCGCGAGCAGGCGACGCATTTTCTCGGCGCGGCGCTTAGGCTCGACCCGGGCATCGATTTCGCCAGGCGGCACCTCGCGGAACTGGAGCTTTAGCCCGCCGCCAGGGGGCAAGGTCACTAAGTCCTCGTGATTGAGTCCGATCGGCGGGAAGGAAGGGGAAAATCGGTCAAAGAGATTGACAAAAACCGTGCATCCCTTTTAAGTATCGAAAACTACGCAAACGCATGATGCCTGGGTCTATGGAGCAACGGGAGGAACGCCTCCCCGAAAGCTCGCTGGGCGGAGCGACCCGGACGTAACAGGGAAAGCGCCACAAGGCGCATGCGTAATTGCAGCGACATGAAACAGCGGATCGCTGTTTTACGGTAAGGCGCCCCTTTCATGAAAGGGGCAATTTGACACTCTCGCAGTGCTCAAAGGACGCAACACTATCCATTCAACCGTGAGGAGGATGCGCATGGCTACTGTTGAATTCAAAGGCAAAACTTTTGAGGTCGACGAAGACGGCTTCCTGCAGAAATTCGAAGACTGGAACGAGGACTGGGTTGAGTACGTGAAGGACTCCGAAGGCATCAAGGACCTGACCGACGAACACAAGAAGGTCATCGAATTCCTCCAGGACTACTACAAGAAGAACGGCATCGCCCCCATGGTCCGCATCCTCTCCAAGGTGACCGGCTTCAAGCTGAAACACATCTATGAGCTGTTCCCCTCCGGACCCGGCAAGGGAGCCTGCAAAATGGCCGGTCTGCCCAAGCCCACCGGCTGCGTGTAAACCGTTCCATTACCGGAATGTACGGCGGGGGGCCTCGGCTCCCCGTTTTTTTTTTGCCTTTTTTTGTCACGAGCCGCTTTTGGCGGCTCATGCGACCGACAACGCTCCGACCGTCGCGCGCAATCAATAAGCCGGACGCTCCCGCATTGAGACGATGCGCGCTTCTCCGGCGGTCCGCCGCTGCTCGATCCTGAATCTATACCCGTTTGAAATGATCATGGGGTTCCAAGGGGCGCTCGCCCCTTGGCCGCCGGCGGCCTCTTTTGCAACCCATTGCGCGGCAGTTTCGCATTACGATAGGCGCCGGCTCCGGCTATTCCCGCGTATTGGGCGCGAATCGTGGAAGCGGCCTGAGAGGAGGGATTTCGCCGGTACTCTTGGCCGTCTTTTGGCGGCTATTTCTTTTTCTTGGGGGCGGGCTTTTTCTTGGGAGACGCTTTCTTCTTTTTCCTGGGCAGCTTGCCCTCCGCGGCCAATTGGAAGAGCTGGCGTTTTTTCCCGTCGAAGGTGATGGCGGTCTTGATGGCGGCCAAAGCCATGGCCACGATGCTCAGCGCCACCACCATGCCCTTTTGCAGCTGCCATTTCTGGCGCTCCATCATGTCCGCTACCCAGTGCTGCCCGGTTTTCTGGAAGATGTAGACGAAAAGCGGAACGAACAAGAGGGACAGGCCAAGGCCCAGCACTTCCATCCAGACGAAATTGCGGCCAAGCAGCATGACGAAAAAGGTGGAATCGCGAATGATGCGCAAGGTGATCAGCCGTTTCTTCAGGGCGTGGATGTGCTCGTCGACCTTGGGCAGATATTCCTGGGCCTTGCGGAAATTGTCCGCCAGTTGCATGGACGAAGTGCGCATCCAGTTGAGATTGACGGCGCAGTAGTTGAAATCCCGGTTGAATTCCCGCAAGAGCTTGGGAAAGGGAAACCAGGCGGCCTCGCGCTGGATGCCCTTGAGCTCCTCGAACTGGCGCAGCTGCTGGGACTTGATGTTCTTGATCTCGCGCTCGACGTTCTTGCGAAGATCGTCCTGCAGGTCGAGATAATCCTGCACAACCCGCTTGAAGGCCACGTAGTTCTTGATCTTGCCGATGCGCCCGAGCTCCTGGACGCCTTTGTCCGCCTCCACCAGGAAGGCGTTGTCATCAAGAAAATGCTTGTGAAAATTGGCGGACAGCCCTTCCAGGGCGGCCACGTACTCCTGGGCCTCGGTCTGGGCCTCGGTCCAGGGCCGCCACAGGGCCGAAAGCACGGACAACCGCCCGCGCTCAAGCTCCGGATCCACCAGCAGGTGGTTGAAGTACATGGGATCCTGCTTGATCACGTCGGTGAACACGTTCATGCCCTGGTCCGTGAAGCCCATTTTGACCATGCACGCGCCCTGGCGATACACGGGCTCCATCCAACGGGGCGATTCGGCCAGGCTCTGGCGGTACAACCCCACGGCCTTCTGGAAATCCCCCTTGATTTCCATGACCCTGGCCTGGAGGAACAGGCAGTAGGCGCGCTGCATGGCCGAATAGGACAGCCGCATGGCCTCCTGCCAGTAGTAGATCGCCTTGGTCCAGTCTCCGGCTTCCATGAACCACATGCCCTGGAGCACGCGCGGCTGATAGCCCCGGGAATAACGCAGGAGCGCCTGGCCGATCAGGGTTTCGAACCGCTCGGATTCGTTCTGGCGCAGGGCTTCCAGCGCGTCCCAGATGTATTCCCCCTCGGGCTCGCCGACCTGCCTGAGCCCGCCCGGCAGGTCCTTGCCCCGGCTGCGGAAGACCACGTCCGCGAACCGCAACTGGGACGGGGCGTCCACCTCGACGATGGCCCGCAGAAGTCCATGCTTTTTCTGCTCCGCTTCGAGCATGGAGCGCATTTTCGCAACCGGCGTCTCGCCCAGGGCGGCATCCAGGTTCTGCATGCGCGCGTCGATCTTCTCCACATCCAGGTCGGCGATGATGTCCCACACGGCCGGATACAGGGCGCGCAGGCCCTTGGTGGGACAATCCCTGGGGGCGTGGTTGGTCATGCCGCAATAGAAGCAGTTGACCTCCTCGGCGGCGAAGAGGCTGGAGGGATAGGTCAAGGCGATGGCGCCTTCCGCCACTTCCTCGCCGCCCTTGGCCAGGGACACGGAGCACCAATCATCCACCGATGCGCCCCGCCCCACGTACCGGGCCAGATTGATGATGAAATCGCCGCCCAAAAGGAAGGCGGCCCGGTAGCTCATATGCGGATAGTCGGGCGAGAGATGGTTCCAGTCCAGGTTGATTTTCTTGGGCAGATCCTTGCCCAGATTGTAGTTCTTGGCGCTCACCGCCGCCATGACGCTCGGCCAGTACTTGGCCGGTCCGCCCTGCTCTCCGGCCTGCTTGAGGGCGCCTATCATGGACAGGCAGGCCCGGCACCATTTCTGGAACAGGCGCAGCCCCTCCACGCCGCAGATGATGAACCCCTCATGGGAGATGAATTTCAGGCCGTACTGATCGAGCAGGGCCTGGAACTCCGAGGCGATGTTGCGCCAGCCTTCGGACGTGTTCTTGTCCAGGGGATCGCCCAGGGGACGGATGATGAAATGCCAGGCCAGGCGCGATTCGTAGGCCAGGGCGGGATCGGCGATGAACCGCTCCCAGGCGGCGGGACTCATGCCCGGCGCCGGAGAAGCGGGCTCCGAGGACATGCCCGGAAGGCCGGTCAGCTGCTTTTTCAGATTGGGATGGATCCAGATTTCGATGTTGTCCGGAGGGGTGATGTGCTGGCGGGAAAGCTCGCCTGTGAGCGAGACGGATTTTTCGAGCTTGGGATCCACCAGAAGCGAGACGGGCAGCGCCGCCAGAAACATGGGCAGTTCGTTGACCCGGCCCCAGTTGTTGAGTCTGGCCAGGGCGTAATAGGCCTCCTCGCCGAAGAAAAACCACAGGGACTGGCCGGTGATTTCGGCGATCAGCAGGCCGCCGTAGTCCGCAAGCGTCTGGTTGAACGCGCCGTCGAGCTTGCCGGACCAGCCCACCCAGACCCCGATGCCCGACTGCACCATTTTGGATTGGCTGATCTGCGGCGCTTTCTCCAGAAGCTGGGACAATTGAAGCATGGACAAACTCTCCAAGATTTCATACCGGATTGGGCATGGATATATCGCAAACTATCGCCAGTCTGAAAACGCGTCCAGGGTTCCTCGAAAACGTCGGCATGGTGCTCACGCACAACGGCGTGGCCCGGGCCACGTCCCGCGCGGGCGAGCCGGTGAAAACGCTGACCGTCACGCCCGACTACGGGAAGATCGAAGCCATCCGCCAGGAATGCCTGGCCCTCCCCGGCGTCTTCGAGATCCTCATCGAAGCCAGGGAAGGAACCTTCGTTCCGGGCGACGATCTCCTTTTCATCGTGGTGGCCGGAGACGTCAGGGAAAACGTCATCGCGGCGCTTACGGCCACGCTCACCCGGGTCAAGGCCGAGGCCATGGCCAAAAAGGAAGTCCTGGCCTAGCCGGGACATCCCGGACAGGGACATCCCGGGCCGGATTCCCCGGACCGGGCCCGTTCCGGCCGGATCGGGTGGATCGGGCGGACGCGTCCTCCCCCCGCTTCACCGAAGGCGGGCTCTCTTTTTGCGCCCGAACCGCGCGTGCCGCCCGCCCCCTCCCAGGAGTCCCGGGAATCGCCCTCCCGAATCAAGTCCGGCGCGGCGCAGGGCCCTCCCAAAAAAACAATGCTCGCGACGCGTCGCCCCGTAACCATCAGGCCGCCCCTCGCGAACGCGCCGTCAGCCCATGGCCTGGCGGACCATATCCGCCACCCGGGCCGCTTCCACGGGCTTGCCGCGCTTCAGGCAGCCGCGCACGTAAACCCCGGCCTTCCGGGCTAATTCTTCCTTTATGCAATCCCGGCGCCAGGGATCGATATCGTCCCGGGCCAGCAGCTTGACCAGGCTGCGAATGCGGAAAAGATCGATGCCGATGAATCGCCCGGAAAGCTGATCCGGCCGCCCTCCCCGGCGTACGGCCAGGTCCTCCTCCACAAGCCCGATGCGCCGGGAGAGCAGAATGCGCAGCCACAGGTCGTAATCCTCGCAGGCGGGCAGGGACTCGTCGAACGGCCCGGCCTCCTCGAAGACGCGGCGCGTCATGAGAACGCTGGAGGGGCTGACCAGGCACATTTTGAGGGCTTCCCGGAAAAAATCCCCGTCGCGCTTCACGTGCTTCACGGCCGGATTGACCCTCCGCCCGCCGCGCATCCAGATTTCCCGGGTCTGGCAGACGTCCACGCCCTCCTGGCGCATGAAGGCCATCTGCCGGGCGAGCTTCTCGGGCAGCCACAGGTCGTCCGAATCGAGCAGCGCGATGAAATCCCCTTTCGCGGCGGCGATGCCCGCGTTCCTGGCGGCGGACACCCCCCGGTTTTCCTGGCGCAGGACCCGCAGCCCGGGGGCGCGAATCGCCGCCAGAACGGCGGGGGTTTCATCCGTGGAGCCGTCGTCGACCACCACGCACTCGACCCTGGGCCAGGTTTGCCCCAGAACCGAGGCGACGGCCTCGCCGATGAAACCGGACCGGTTATGGACCGGGATGATCGCCGAAATAAGCGGCGCCGCCGCATGGGATCCCTGCGATTCGCCGGCTTTCGGGTCGCGTCCATCGCTTCTCATGCGCCGACCCTAATACAGAGCCCGCGCGCGGGCAACGCCCGGAGAACCTTCGGGGAATGCCCGGGATGCGCGGGGGAAACGCCGGGGGCGACGGACGGCGCGCTCGGGCGGCCTCTTTCCCACGCCACAGCGCTTTCCGGATAAGAGCATTCCAGGAACGCGCCCTCCTTGAAACAGACGGGCGCGTCCTTCGAGAGCGCCACACGGGACGCGCGGCCAAAGCCCGCTCGCGAATCATGTCTTCGGCCGCGGACGGATGGCCGCCGCCGTCCCGGTCCCGATCCGCCGGCGCCTGGCCGCGCCCGGTCTTGACGGAGCGCCTCCCGGGCGGCATCCTCCCCCCATCCTTCCCACGCGAGGCGAGCATGTACGCCGATCCGGCGCGAACCTACCGGGGCCGTCTGGCGCCCAGAAAAAACGAGATCGCCTTCCAGGTGGTCCTTGAACAGACCGATTTGTGGGTGGCGGCGGAAAAGGACCTGCGCCGCGAGATACTGGCCCATGTGGAGAAAATCCGGGGCCAGCTCAAAACCTACATCGAGCTGCATCCGGAATTCGCCAGAAGCCTGCGGCCGGTTGGCGTGGAAAACGGCGCGCCCGCCCTGGTCGCAGCCATGGCCGAGGCGGGGCAACGCGCGGGGGTGGGGCCCATGGCCGCCGTGGCGGGCGCCATCGCCCAGAGCGTGGCGGACGCCTTCGCCGGGGTCAGCCCGAACATTCTGGTGGAAAACGGCGGCGATCTTTACCTCCATTCGACCAAGGACCGGGTGATCGGGCTTTTGGCCAAGCCCATCGACGGGGTCAGGCTGGGGCTTGCCCTGCCCGCCGGCCGCTTCCCTCTGGCCGTATGCGCCTCCTCGGGCAGGATCGGTCATTCTTTGAGCTTCGGCCGGGCGGACCTGGTCACGGTCCTGGCGCGCTCGGGCGCCATGGCGGACGCGGCGGCCACGGCGCTGGCCAACATGGTGACGCGCAAGGAGGACCTGGCCCCCATGCTGGAGGCGGCCAGGAGCCTCAGGCGCCACGGCCTGCGCGGCGTTTTCGCCCAATGGGAGGACGAGGTGGCCGCCTGGGGAGATCTGGAGCTGACGGCGCTTACATGATCCGGCCCAGGCGCCATCAAAGGCCGCTCCTCGGGGAAACGCCTCCCTCGCGTCCAGCCAGGCGCCCCCCGCCCGACCGTCTTTTCGACGGCAAGTCCGCCCCGGACAAAACCGCTACGCTCGTTCGCCGATTCCCCCCGCGCGCAGGCTGAGGCTTTCCCAGTAGATGGGAAAGGTTCGCTCTGTGACCTCGTCGATATGCGCGCTGCGCAGGTCGAAGCCCTCGGCGAAGGCCTTGCGACGAGCCGGACAAACCTGAAGATTCCGGTACATCTCCCCCCAATCCCCGGGCGAACGCAATCCCCGGCCGTAGGTCCGGGCGTATTCGTACTCCACAGCCCAGGCCGGGCCGCTCGACCCGATGTCGAGAAAATGCGCCGTCATGTCGAGCAGTTCGAGACTGTCCCTGTCGTAGGTATAGACCTGATAGCCCGGGTTGTTGCCCGTGATGGGCGAAATGGACGGCCCCAGCCGCATGGAGGCCGCCGGCGTCTCGCCGGAAGCTGGATAGACCAGGCGGAATTCGTCGCGGTGGACATGGCCCGCGAAAGCGGCCCGCACGACATGAGCGTATTTCACGAGCAGCCCGGCCAGGGCGTCGTTCCAGACGCCGGCCAGAAGCGGCTCATAGACGTCCTCTCCCTTTTTCAAAAACCTGGCGGCGCTTGCCTTGGAATTGTCCCCCGGCGGGATATGGGACAAAAGCCAGACCTTCTCCCCACGCCGCCCGGCCCGCTCCAGCTGGTCCTTGAGATAGTCGAGGACCGGCCCCCCGGCGTCCGGGCGCCTGTAGCGCTTGCTCCAGAAGATGTTGTTCAGGACGACCAGCCTGCCCTTTGCCGGTCCGGGCAAGGCAAGCGCGTAGCAGCCGAACCCGGGGTAGGTCTCGAGGAAGGAAGCGCAACCGGCCCCATCCTTGAGCGCAAGCCTGGCGATCAGCGGCGCGGTGACCGGAAAAAAGGGACTCTTCGGCTCAATCCCATAATCCCCTTCGACGCTGTCGTTGTTGCCGAGGGCCATATACAGGGGAACGCCGGGAAAGCGCCGGGCCGTCTCGGCCAGAAAATACTCGACCGTCTTCGCGATGAAGGCGAGCAGCCCCTGTTGCGTCCCGTCGCCGGTCAACCGGGGATAGAGATCCCAGAACCGGTGGCAGAGCAGGTCGCCCGGGTAGAGCAGAAAATCCGGCCGGGGCGCCCGCCGGGCCATGTCGTCGAGAAAGGACTGGAAAAGCGCGTCATTGGAATCCTGACCGTACGGGCTGCAGGCGGCCCGGGATTCGGCCAGGATCTCCCGCCACCGCCCGGCCGGAGCGGCGGCCAGCGCCTTCACCCTGGCGGGATCGGCGAAGGGATCGAAATGGACGTCGGAAAATAGCGCGAACATCCCGGCGGCCCCGGGAGAGGAGGCCGTATATGACGCGGCGTCGCCGGCCGGACAGTCCCCGCCGGGCGGCGTCGCGCAAAAAGCCTGGCCGAGGCCGCCAGCAAGGACCGAAACGCCGGCCAGGGCCGCGCCGGATGCGGCCAGACGCAGAAAAGCCCGCCGGTCGATGGCCGGGGCCGCCTCATCCTCTCGAAGCCGGAAGAGAACCGGAATAGTCATAACGCCGCCTTGCCGGTTTGCCGTTTTCGCAACGGGTTCACGCGCCGCACGGACGCGGCCCGCAAGGCCACCGCTTATCCCGTTGCGCCCGATGCGCGCAACGCGGGCGAATCCGGCGGCCGCCAGCAAGCCGCAAGCCCGGCGGCCGCGCGAACGGCCTATTCCTTCATCCGTTTGGCGATCCCCATGGCCACGACGCTGTCCGTGGGCTTGGCATGGCGATACAGCACTTCCATGGTGTCTTTATTGATGATTTTCCAGTCCATGAACCCGTCCGTATCCGAAGCGTACATCCATTTCCCGTCCGCCGAAATCATCCCGATGAAAGGCTCCGTCCCGCGCTCGGAGGCATAGGTCCCTGTGACGAAGCGCCCATCCTGGGTTTTGATCTCAAATAGCCCCTTGAGGATTTTCTGGTCCGGAACCCAATGGGTTTCCTTGCTTTGCCGCTCGCCGCTGACCATCACGCCGCCCATGGATTCCGTGTTCCACTTGCCCACCAGGGACGGAATCTTGTCCTTTGCATAAGCGCTTGATGCAAAAACGACGGTCAACGCGAGAATTATCCGCAAAAACTTCGCAACCATGCCGCCAGCCTCCCGTTGTTTCAGGTCTTGCGCCAATGAAAACGCTTTCCTCCAGTATCCGTCCTGTAGACAAAATCCGCGTCAACCGTCAAAGGATAAATACGGGAAGGGACGCGGCGAGGAACTTCAGGCGCCACGACCCGCGCGGCGTCCTCGCCCAAGGGGAGGACGAGGTGGCCGCCTGGGGGGATTTGGAACTGACGGCGCTGGAATGCGCTTCGCGCCCCGTCCCGCCGCGCCTTGGCCCATCCATGCGCGCGGGACGTGAAAAACCAATCGTCTTTACTTCTTTCTCCATTCCCAATACGAATACAATGATCGGCATGGCCCCCGCCGCATCTGTCAGCGGGCTGCAAACGTTGCGCCGGATCGAGACTCCTCTCTTCCGGCGCGGCGATCGCTTCCTCTCTCACAACGTTCCATTCGCTGCATGCAAAGGAGCCCCATGCGCAAACCATCCTTTCTCATGCTGGCGCTTTCTTGCGTTACCTTTTCGCTCATGCTCGCCCCGCCGCTTTTCGCCCAGGACGGGGACGAGGGCATCGAGACCGAAAACAAAGGGGGCGGACCGCTCTACGCCGGAAAATACGACGCCGTCTGCGAACGCATCAACAAGAAGGCCGCGAAAGAGTCGGGCAAGGCGGCGCTGCTTTCCTTTGCGTTCTTCGATCCCGACAGCAACGCCAACATGTGCCTGAACGTGCAATGGATCGACGATCCCTCGCCGCAACAGCTCATCTATCAGCTGACCGACATGCAGGGCGCGTTGCTCGATGCGTTGGCGCCGCCCATGACCAGCTCCAGCACGCCCCTTGAAGGCTGCAATCTCTGGGACGCGTATTTCGACGACTACAACAAGGACGGCATCACGGACATCACGCTCATGATCGGCTGCGCCCCAACCGGGAACGGGGGAACCGGCCGGAACGACAACGCGGTCTACCTCTCCGTCATCAGCGAGGGCGCCATCTGGCTGCGCCAGCGCCAGGACCTCAACAAGGCCGTGGCCGCGTATGCCGCATACGACCAGGTCGAGCCCGTGATCCGGGCCGTTTTGTCCGGAAAGCGCTATCCCAGGCCGCCGTCCTCACCGCCGCCGTCCTCACCGCCGCCATCCTCCACGGCGCCGCCTCCGCCCCCGCCGCCCCCGCCGCCAGCCCCGCCGGGCGCGTCCGCGCAGGCTCCGGCCGCGAACTCCGGCTTGGGCTCGTGTTATTATTCCTCGAACCGGGGTCCGGTAACCCTGACCTTTGACGAGGCGACGGGCAAGGTGACCGGCGCCTTCGGGGAGCAAGGCGGCTCGTTGTCCGGCCGCAAAGACGGCATCCAGACCCGTGGCGTCTGGTCGTTGGGCAAGGACAAGGGAGAGTTCGAGATCACCCACGAGACCTGGGGCTTCATGGGCAACTGGAAGCGCAGCGGGGATGCGAAATGGCGCGGCGAATGGGAGGGCGACATCATCAATTGCGACTGACGGGCCGCCGTCTTCATCTCTCAGGAAACGCCCCCGCGACGCAGACGGTTCCCGCGACCGGGTTCCGCGCTCCGGCCTGGGCAGGGGTACGGCAGCCTGCGGGCCGCCCGGCGACGTTTCGCTTGCGGCGCGGCGCCGCATTCCCGGGCCGTCCCGAAAGCCGCCCGGCGTCCGTGGGCATGGCGGCGCTTCCCATCTGCATTTTCCCTATGCCGGACGGGACGGCCCGCTTCGGCGTCGCGCCGGGGAAGCAGGCCGGGCATGGTTGCGGGAACGAGCGCTTCGGGAGTATCTTTTCCGCAAGATCGTATCGTGAAACGCGGCGCGCCGGAGCGCGGACGGCCCCGGGGGCCGCGTATGCAGCCTGTTGTCTTCGGAGGTTTTCCCCATGAACGACTTTATCGCTCCGCATCTTCTCGACATGATTTGCCTGGCTATCTCCACGGGACTTTTCACGTTCTACCATCTGTTCGTCATGTGGAAACTGAAAACGAACCCCATCTATTCGCTCTATGGGGCCACGCAATTGGCCAAGACGGCCTGGGTGGTGAACATCATGGAGGAGAAAAAGGATATCCTGGCGGTGCAGACCCTGCGCAATTCCACCATGGCCGCCACGTTTCTCGCATCGACCTCCATTTTACTCGCGGTCGGGGTGCTCACGCTATCCGGCCAGGGGGACAAATTGGGGCAGACGTGGCATGCGGTGAACATGTTCGGATCGACGGCGCAAAGCACGATGACGCTGAAGCTGCTCGTGATTCTGGCGAATCTGTTCATCGCGTTTTTCAGTTTTTCCTTTTCGATACGGCTATTCAGCCACGCCGGGTTCATCGTGAACACGCCGTCTGCGGACGGGAATTACGGCACGTCGATCACGTTCGTGGCCATGCAGCTGAATAAGGCGGGGAGTTATTTCCATCTCGGCATGCGGGCGTATTATTTTCTCATTCCGCTGATCTTCTGGCTGTTCGGTCCGCTGCTCATGGTGCTTTCCACGGTGATCGTGGTGGCGCTTATTTCCTACATCGAGAAAACCCCGAAACTGG
>CALGYO010000012.1 GCA_937934715.1 uncultured Desulfovibrionaceae bacterium
ACGAGATGTAGCCGTGACTGGAGTTCAGACGTGTGCTCTTCCGATCTGGGAACCCCTTCTTCCTCAAAGAAGGGGTTCCCTCCCCCCTGGCCGCCGGAGGCGCCTTTCGCCTCCCCTCCCCTTAAAACTGGCTGAGAAAACGGACGTCGTTTTCGAAGAACATGCGCAGATCGCCGATGCCGTATTTGAGCATGGCGACGCGTTCGACGCCCATGCCGAAGGCGAACCCGGAATAGATTTCGGGGTCATAGCCCACGGCTTTGAACACATTGGGATCGACCATGCCGCAGCCCAGGATTTCGATCCAGCCCGTGCCCTTGCACACCCGGCAGGCGTCGCCCGAGGCGGTCTTGCCTTTTCCTGCGCAGATGGAGCAGGAGATGTCGACCTCGGCGCTGGGTTCGGTGAAGGGGAAAAAGCTCGGGCGGAAGCGGACCTTGGTGTCCGGGCTGAAGACGCGGCGCGCGAAGTAGGTCAAGGTTCCGCGCAGATCGGCCATGCTGACGTTCTTGTCGACCAGCAGGCCTTCGATCTGGTGGAACATGGGCGTATGGGTCAGGTCGGAGTCGCGGCGATAGACCTTGCCGGGCGCGATGACGGCCACGGGGGGCGTTTTCGCCAGCATGGTGCGCACCTGCAGCGGCGAGGTATGGGTGCGCAGGACCACGGCGTCCTTGATATACAGGGTGTCCTGCATATCCCTGGCCGGGTGTTCGGGCGGCATGTTCAGGGCTTCGAAATTATAGTAGTCGGTCTCGATTTCCGGACCGCAGGCCACTTCGAAGCCGAGGCCTTCCAGGACTTCGCAGATTTCGGCCGTGACCATGTTGATGGGATGCCGTCCGCCGCGCCAGGGGGCGCGTCCGGGCATGGTCGGGTCGAAAGCGGCGAGCAGGGCGTCCTGTTCGGCGTTTTTGAGTTCGGCCATACGGCCGGCGTGCAGGGCGCCGAGGCTTTCCTTGACCGCGTTGGCGGCCTGACCGGCTTCGCGGCGTTCCTCGGGCGTCAGTTCCGGCAGCCGGGACATGACGGCGGCGAGTCGTCCCTTGCGGCCGAGGAATGCCACCCGGGCCGCTTCCAGATCGTCGAAAGACGAAGCCTGGCCGAGGAGCGCTTCGCACTCTCCGACCAGGCTTTCAAGTTCCCTAACGAGGGCCTGTCCGCCGGACACGCTTAATTCACCTTGGATTTGGCAAGTTCCGCAAGCTTGGAGAAGTTTTCCTTTTCCCGCACGGCCATATCGGCCAGCACCTTGCGGTTGAGTTCGACGCCGGCCAGGGCCAGGCCGCGGATGAACTTGCTGTAGGACAGCCCGTTCTCGCGCGCGGCGGCGTTGATGCGCAGGATCCACAGTTTGCGGAATTCACGCTTTTTGGTCTTGCGATCGCGGTAGGCGTAGACCAGGGCGCGTTCGACGGTTTCTCTTGCGGTTTCGTACAGCTTGCTGCGGGCGCCGCGGTAGCCCTTTGCCAACTTCAGATATTTCTTATGCCGTTTGTGGGCGGCTTGTCCTCTTTTAACACGCATGTTCCTTCTCCTTATCGATCTGGGAAATATGACTGTCCGTCAGCCAGGGGGAACCTAGGCGTAGGGCAGCTGACGGCGCACGGAGCGTTCGTTGGCCGAATCGACCACGGCGCTCTGGCCCAGGCGGCGTTTGCGCTTGGCGTTCTTCTTGGTCAGAATGTGCCGCAGGTTCTGACGGCGGCGTTTGAATTTCCCGCTGCCGGTCAAAGAAAAGCGTTTGGCGGCGCTTCTGTTTGTCTTCATCTTGGGCATGGCGTTTACTCCTTGGAGCCTGAAGGATGGGCGTCCTTGCGGCTTTATGGTTTCTTGAGCTGCGGAGAGAGCAGCATGTTCATCGTGCGGCCTTCGGATTTCGGTTCCTGCTCGACCTTGATCGTATCGCCCAGGTCTTCGATGACCCGCTGCAGAATGGTCAGGCCCCGGTCTTTATGTACAATTTCCCGGCCACGGAAAAACACGGTCACCTTGCAGCGGTCTCCGGCCTCCAGGAATCTTTTTATATGCTTGAGCTTGGTCTGGTAGTCATGCTCATCGGTCTTGGGCCGGACCTTGATTTCCTTGAGCTGGATGGTGGTCTGCTTCTTCCGGGCTTCCTGCTGCTTTTTCTGCTGCTGGTACTTGTACTTGCCGAAATCCATGATCCGGCAAACCGGCGGATCCGCGTTGGGCGCGACCTCGACGAGATCAAGCCCCTTTTCCTGGGCGATGCGCAAGGCCTCAGACGTGGGCACTATGCCCACCTGGTCTCCATCGTCCGAGATCACGCGCACTTCGCGCGCGCGAATCCGGTGGTTGCACCGGACTTCACTTTGAGCAGAAACTATAGCTCATCCCTCCGCGCTTAAAAGGTTCCTGGCTGTCCGCGAGGATAAGGAGGATGGCTTCGTCGAGCGGTTTGGCTCCGAGATTCTCCCCGGAACGCAGCCGCACGTTGACGGCGCCCATTTCCTTTTCCTTGTCCCCGACAACCAGCATGTAGGGTATTTTTTCCATCTGGGCCTCGCGAACCTTGAAGCCCAGTTTCTCATTCCTGTCGTCCAGTTCGGCCCGGATGCCCGCTTCCTTGAAGCGCTTAAGCGCCTCGGCCGCGAAATCGTCCTGCGCGTCGGTGACGGTCAGGATGCGGGCCTGCACCGGAGCGAGCCAGGTGGGGAAGGCCCCGGCCGTGTGCTCGATGAGCACGCCCAAAAAGCGCTCCACCGCGCCGAGGATGACCCGGTGCAGCATGACGGGGCGTTTTCGCTCCCCATCCGAATCCGTGTAAACCAGATCAAACCGTTCCGGCAAGGTGAAATCGCATTGAATCGTCGCGCATTGCCACCGGCGGTCTAAAGCATCTTTGAGTTTGATGTCAATCTTGGGCCCGTAGAAGGCGCCGTCGCCCTCGTTGATTTCGTACGGCAAGGCCAGCGCTTCCATGGCTTCGATGAGGGCCTTGGTGGCGCGTTCCCAGTCCTCGTCGCTGCCGATGGATTTTTCCGGCCGGGTGGAGAGCTCCACCTCGTATTCGAAGCCGAAAAGGGCCACCATGTCCTGCACGAACTTGACCACGCCGGTGATTTCCTCCAGCAGCTGGTCCGGGCGGCACAGGATGTGGGCGTCGTCCTGGGTGAACTGGCGCACGCGCAACAGGCCGTGGAGCACGCCGGATTTTTCGTGGCGGTGCACCACGCCCAGCTCGAAATAGCGGATGGGCAGGTCGCGGTAGCTTCTGATGCGCGATTTGTAGATGAGCATGTGGGCCAGGCAGTTCATGGGCTTAACGCCATAGGCCTGCTCGTCGATCTCCGTGAAGTACATGTTTTCACGGTAGTTGTCGTAGT
>CALGYO010000013.1 GCA_937934715.1 uncultured Desulfovibrionaceae bacterium
GCTGGGAGCCACCTTCTCAAGTTTCAGTTGGTCCGAAAAGAGCCGAGCAGGTCATGGCGGCGCGGCGAACAAAGAGCGCAAGAACTTGGCTGCTGCCTGGAATTGGGGAATCAAGCACCTTGATCTGCCGGAGAGAAACCCCTTCTTGCAAATCGACCCGTTCCCCTGCGACCAGCGGGAGAAGTACGTTCCTCCGCTCGACGACGTTTACAAGGTCATCGAAGCTGCGAGGCCCGAAGATCGGGTTTTTCTTTTGGCTTTGCTGCACACGGCGGCGAGGAGGGGGGAACTCTTGCGGTTGAGGTGGGCTGACGTAGACTTCGAGAACAGCAAGATTCGGCTTGGGACTCGAAAGCGGGAAGGCGGGGCTTTGGAATTCGACTGGATTCCGATGATCTCCACTTTGAAGGCGGCCTTGATGGACTTGAAAGCCTCCACAAGGAGCGTTTTCGTGTTCAGCAGGCCTGAAGACGGTCAGCCCTACAAATGGCGTCAGCACCTGATGAGGCGGCTTTGTGACCGGGCTGGCGTGGAGTACTTCGGGTTTCACGCCATCAGGCACCTGACGCTTCGATCTTGGCCAAGGAAGGGAAGGACATCCCGACTATCCAGTCCATCCTTCGTCACCAAAGTCCGCTGACGACGGCCCGCTACATCAGGAAGCTTGGTTTTACCGACAACGCCCTGGAGGATGTTTTCGTCGGGGCTGGTCAGGGCGAAATGACCAAAAAAGAGACCCCCGAAGCGGCAACTTCAGGGGTCTAGGATCAATATCAGCAGGGTTTTGCACATTTATTTGCACACACTCTGCTTGAAAACAATCACCGGGTTGGTAACTGTTTGATTTACTTGGCGTCCCCAAGGGGATTTGAACCCCTGTTACCGGCGTGAAAGGCCGATGTCCTGGACCAGGCTAGACGATGGGGACGCGATTTCGATTTGGCTGGGGGACTAGGATTCGAACCTAGGTTGACGGAGTCAGAGTCCGTAGTCCTGCCGCTAGACGATCCCCCAGCGCTCGCGAACCACGGCTTTTACGCGGCGGCCGCTTCTCTGTCAACGGTTTTTCCAGGTCTCCCCAAAAAAAATCCCGTGACTATTTCGCCGCGGCCAAACGCCGCGTACGCTTCTTCAATTTATTGATCTTGCGGCGCAGAATCTCGCGCTCCTTGCGCGGCGCCTCGCTCAAGGTCGCCTTCTTCTCGCGCAGATCCCGGATGTCCTTCTTCATGGACAAAATCTTGCCCTTGTACGGGGAAGCCGTCTCCCCTTCCTCGCCGCCGATGCCCAGAACTTCCTTGATCGCGGCAAGAAGCTCTTCCTTGCCCATGCCCGAGGCGCCAGTGATCTGCGGAATCTGGCCTATCACCAACTCGCGCAGCTCCTTGGCCGTCATCTTGTCCAAGGGCTTCTTCAGATCCAACTGCAACCCAGCTTCGCTCATAGCTACCTGCCTCCGAAAGTATTTTCGCCTCTGGCCGCCCGCATGGGCGCCCGGTCCCGGGGACGATTACGCCCCCGGCCGCTGGAAAAATTTAACATACTTCTCGTAACAACGCCCCACCGGCGACGTCGGGTCCAGCTTTCCGAGAAGACCGCCCAGTTTCGCGGGCGGCTCATACCTGACCGGATAATAATCCGGGTGCGGCGACTGCGTCGCATCCAGAGGAATCTGAGCGCCTAGCAGGTCGAACTGGACTTTGTCAAAGCAATTCTCGCCAAGATACCCGTTCACCCGCGCTAAAATCTCCGGCGTCGCGTACGACAGCTCCTGCATGGCCACCGTATCCTCCACGCCCGCGATCAAAATCCCCCGCCGATGTCCCAAAGGCCTGCACAAGGCGGCCACGTCCTCGCCCACCGCCCGGGGCCAGTCGCGCCACAGCTCGTAATACCGGCGGCGCTTCCCGGCCTCTCCGCGCGAAAGCAGCGCGCTCAATCCCTCGGACAGCTTTTTCATGCGCCCATTTCATCACAACAAAGGCCCCCCGGCAAGCCGGAGGGCCTTGATCGCTTTACCCGAACGTTTCGCGGCTACAGCTTGAGCGCGGTCTTGAGATCGCCCGTCGCGTCGGTCCGTTCCCAGGTGAACTCCGGACGCTCGCGGCCGAAATGCCCGTAGCAGGACGACGCCTTGTAAATGGGGCGCTTCAGGTCCAGACGCTTGATGATGTAATAGGGGCGCATGTCGAAGACGTCCTTGACCGCCTTGGTCAGCTCCTCGTCGGGAATGTCGCTCGTGCCCATGGAGGTCACCAGCACGGACAAAGGCTCGGCCACGCCGATGCAGTACGCGATCTGCACTTCGCAACGCTCGGCCGCGCCGGAAGCCACCACGTTCTTGGCGATGTACCTGGCCATGTAGGCGCCGGAACGGTCCACCTTGGTCGGGTCCTTGCCCGAGAAGGCGCCGCCGCCGTGACGGCCCATGCCGCCGTAGGTGTCCTGGATGATCTTGCGCCCGGTCAGGCCGCAGTCGCCCAGAGGGCCGCCGATCACGAACCGGCCGGTGGTGTTGATGAAAATCTTGGTGTTCTTGTCCACCATCTCTTCGGGAAGGGTCTTGAAAATGACTTCCTTCTTCACCGCTTCAACCAGATCCTGGTAGGCGATGTTCTCGTCGTGCTGGGTGGCCACCACCACGTTGTCGATGCGCGTGGGCTTGCCGTCGACGTATTCCACGGCCACCTGGGTCTTGCCGTCCGGGCGCAGGAAATCGAGCACGTCGTTCTTGCGCACATAGGCCAGGCGGCGGCTCAGTTTGTGGGCCCAGTAGATGGGGGCGGGCATGAGGGTCTCGGTCTCGGTGCAGGCGAAGCCGAACATCATGCCCTGGTCGCCGGCGCCCTGCTCCTCGGGTTTTTCCCGGGAAACGCCCTGGGCGATGTCGGCGGACTGCTTGTCCACGGAGGAAATGACCGCGCAGGTCTCAAAGTCGAACCCCATGGTCGAGCTGTTGTAGCCGATCTCCTTGACCGTATCCCTGACGATGGACGGGAAATCCGCATAGGCCTTGGTGGTGATTTCGCCGGCGATGAAAGCCAGACCGGTGGTCACCAAGGTTTCGCAGGCTACGTGGGCGTCCGGGTCCTGGGCGAGAATGGTATCCAGGATGCTGTCTGAAATCTGATCCGCGACTTTGTCGGGATGGCCTTCGGTCACGGATTCGGAGCTGAAAAGATACCGCCCCTTCGCTTTAATCATGGTGGTTCCTCCGTATTTTCACGAAAATAGCCGCATAGTTTCGCGCTTACGCGCCCGGCTTTGCTTTCCCATAAAAACGAAATTTAGTTTGGTACCCCGTTTGACCCAGAAATACAAGCGGTTCGTCACACAAGAAACTCGCCCCGAAAATCCCGCAAAGGAATCCAACCCCCTCTATTCATAGTGTGATGAGCAGATTGTCTATGAGCCGGGCTCCCGGAAACTTGACCGCCACGGCGGCCAGCGTGCGCTCGCCCAAACGTTCCACAGGTTCAATGTCCTCGGGGTCCGTGAATTCCAGATAGTCCGGCTCGCCGAGCGGCGCATGCGTTTTGTAATACGATGCCAGTTCCTGGCGCAACGCCGCCGCTTGGCGCTCGCCCGCCCGCGCCAGCTCGCCGATGCGCAAAAGCCCCTTGCGCAAATACGGCGCCTGGGCCCGTTCCTCCGGGCTCAAATACACGTTGCGCGAACTCATGGCCAATCCGTCCGCCTCGCGGGCGATGGGACGGCCCACGATGCTCACGGGAAAATTGAGGTCAGCCGCCATGCGCCGCAGTATCGCCAGTTGCTGCCAGTCCTTTTCGCCGAACACCGCCATATGGGGCATGGCCAGATGCAGCAGCTTGGTCACCACCGTGCACACCCCGCGAAAATGGATGGGCCGGGACCTGCCGCACAAATGTCTGGCCAGCGCCGGGACCTCGACCCAGGCTTCCTGGGGTCTCGGATACATGGCCTCGGACGACGGCGCGAACAGGATGTCGACCCCCTCGGCCTCGGCCAGGG
Organism: uncultured Desulfovibrionaceae bacterium; assembly: GCA_937934715.1. Lineage (GTDB taxonomy): Bacteria > Desulfobacterota > Desulfovibrionia > Desulfovibrionales > Desulfovibrionaceae > CALGYO01. The sequence continues at coordinate 3,994 of CALGYO010000013.1, forward strand.
CGGCGTCGCGCTCAAGATCCCTCGGGTAGCTCGCCAGATCCTCGGCGGGACCGAACTGGGCCGGATTCACGAACAGGCTCACGGCCACCTTGTCCGCATTCGCCCTGGCGTAGCGCATAAGGCTCAGATGCCCCTCGTGGAAATATCCCATGGTCGGGACGAGCGCCACACGGCGTCCCCGGCCCCGCCAAGAAAGACAGGCCTCCTGAAATTTCGCCGGATCCGTCATGCGTTCCATGATGCGCCCCCCTTGCTGCATGAAAACCCCGCCCAAGTAGCCCAAACGCCCCGCCCTGTCCACTTGCCCGGCCCCAGGACCTCCGCTAAGCTCCCCCCATGGCAGCCCTTTCCATCCAGACCGCCGTCATCCTCTGCGCGGACGACCTAACCGCCGCCAAGGACCGGGAGCTTTTGGCCGGACTCGAGCCCAGGACCATCCTCCATTTCAGGTCCGGAGCGGACATCCTGGACTTCCTGCGCGCCGCGCCGGTGGACCTCGTGCTTCTCGACGACCGCCTGCGCGACATGAACGCCCTGGAGTTCCTCAAACTCGCCCGCGCCGCCCTGCGCGCCGCCAAGGCGCCCATCTTCCTCCTCTCCCGCATCACGACGCGGGACTATGTCCTGGACGCCGTCCAGGCCGGTTGCTCCGCCTTCCTCTCGCGGCCCTGCTCGCAGAAAAGGCTGGAGGAACGCCTGCTCGCCCTGCGCAAGGCCCAAAAACCCGTCAGGGACAAAGGCGAACAGATCCGGTGCGGTCTCGACCTGCTCGACGCCCGGAATTTCGACGACGCCGTGGCCGTGTTCGAGGCCGCTGTGGCGGATCAGCGCATGGCCCGGGATTTTTTCGACGAGGGCTGCCGCCTCCTCGTCCAGAAACGCTACAACGGCGCCATCGCCGCCTTTCAAAACGCCGTCGCCGTAAACGATCTCTACGCCGAGGCCTACGAGGGCTTGGCCCAGGCCTACGGCGGCATGGGCGACCATGAGAACATGAAGCGGTCCCTCCAGAAAGCCGCCCAGACCCACGCCGCCTACGACAGCTTCGAAAACTGCCGGCGGTCCTTCGCCCAGATCCTCAAGGAAGATCCCGGCGCGGCCAACCCCTACAACGCCCTGGGCCTGCGCCTGCGCAAGCAGGGCGATATTCCGGGCGCCATCCACGCCTACAAGCAGGCGCTGAAGCTCAGCCCGGACGACGAGAACAAGATCGGAAGAGCACACGTCTGAACTCCAGTCACGGCTACATCTCGT
>CALGYO010000014.1 GCA_937934715.1 uncultured Desulfovibrionaceae bacterium
GCATCGACCGGAAGAGCGAACAGGATTAGCGGCGTTCGGGTGAGACCGGTCCTCCGGCGCATCGACCGGAAGAGCGAACAGGATTTGCGGCGTTCAGGTGAGACCGGTTCTTGAACCAGCGTGATGTCGCGGCGCGCCCGTTTCCGGGAGCGCCGTTTTTTTGTCCCTGGGAAAGGGCTCAGGCGGAGAGCTTGCCGGGAAGCTGGAAGATGAAGACGCTGCCCGCGCCCGGGGCGGATTCGGCCCAGACGCGGCCGCCGTAGTGCTCGATGATCTGGCGGCAGATGGCCAGTCCCAGGCCCGTGCCCTTGGGCTTGTCGCTGTCCTGGTTGGTCTGCCCGGTCTGGTAGAATTTCTCGAAGATGTGCTCCAGGTCCGCCTTGGAAACGCCCTGGCCCGTGTCCTCCACCCGGACCTCCAGCCAGTTCTCGAACACCGTCCTGGCCGTCAGGCGCACGTGCCCTTGTTGCGTGAATTTGGCCGCGTTGTTGAGCAGGTTGAGGGTCACCTGGGAGATGCGGTCCGCATCGGCCCGGACCGTGGGCAGAAGCCCCGGGATGTGGGTCTCCAGGGACACCTGGGGCTTGTCCGAAAAAAGGCCCTGGATGGAGCGGACGTTGTCCGCGAGCAGGCGCGTCATGTCCAGGTCCTCGTCCCGCCACTCCATCTTTCCGGACTCGATCTTGTTGAGGTCCAGAAGATCGTTGACGAGCCTCGTCAGGCGCTCCCCTTCTTTTTCAATGATGCCGAGATTCTCCAGGATGACGTTCGCCTTGCGCTGCAGGCCCGGGGTCTGGGCCGTGGGCTGGAAGTGGCGGGCGAAGGTCTTGGCGCACAGCTTGGCGAAGCCCAGAATGGACGTGAGCGGGGTGCGCAGCTCGTGGGAGGCCGAGGAGAGAAAGGAGGATTTCAGGCGGTCGAGAGCGAGCAGCTGTTCGTTGGCCCGTTGGAGGGCGGCGGTGCGCGCCTCCACTTTTTGCTCAAGCTCCTCGTGGGAGCGGCGCTGGCGTTCGAACAGTTCGCGCAACTGCTGGGTCATGCGGTTGAAGGAGGAGGCCAGAAGCTCGAGTTCGTCCCCGGTGGACACGGAAACGGTCACGTCCCGGTCGCCTTCGGCCACCCGTCCGGCCGCCTCGGTCAGGCGGGTGATGGGCAGGGAGATGCGCCGGGCCAGGAACATGGCGGCCAGGATGACGGCCACGGCCATGATCCCGGATACAATGCCCGCGTTTCGGATTTGTTCCACCAGGCCGCTCAGGTATTCGTCCCGGGGCTGCGAGAAGACCAGGAACCAGGGTTTGGCGTCCAGGGGCGCGACCGCGTTCTGGTTGGGCTTGCCGTTCGGGACGTAGAGGTTGGCCAGGAAAAACGGCTGGGCGCGGCCTTCGGCCAGCCCGCGCTCGAAGGCCGGAAGAAAGGGCGGCGAAGGCTCCCGGACGATGCGCCGCTCCCTGAGCAGGGATTCCCGCTGGCTTGGGGGGAGGGCGGCTACGGGCGTGAGCACGTAGTCCGGCCGCGCGCCGTCGGCCAGGCGCACCAGGTTTTCGTCGACAAGGACGGCGAAGGAGTCCTCGCCTATGATGCCGCGTTCCCGGCCCAGGATGGATTGCAGGACCGAGGCGTTGTAGCGGATGCGCAGCACGCCGAGGATTTCCCCGGAATCCGCCCGGACCGGGCTGCTGAAATAGAGGGAAGGCAGGTTGCTGACGCCGGCTACGCTCACGGAGGAGACGTAGGGCAGGCCCGTGCGCAGGGGGACCTCGAAATAGTCGCGCTGGGACTTGTTCAGGCCGATGTCCAGGCCGAAGGTGTCGGCCACGTCCACGCCGTCCTTGTCCAGGAGGGCGAAGGAGGTGATGGCGCTCATGTCCCGGCGGCGCAGGGAGCCGAGGATGTTCAGGACCCGGCGGAGCTTGACGGCGTACTCGGGGCTGTCCGGCTTCATGCCGAGGAATTCCTGGAATTCAGGGAGCATGGAGTCCGTGCGCACGGTGTCCATATTGGCCTGGATGAAGGCGTCGATGCGGGAGGCGGTCTGCTTGGCCGCGGCGTAGAGGGCCTGCTTGGTGTTCGTGGTGAGGGCCTCGAACGTGGCCCGCTGGTCCAGGTAGGCCAGCACGGCCAGGGGTGCCAGGGAGACGACCAGGAACGAGGAGATGAGCTTGGCCCGAAGGCTGGCCCGGTGCATCTTGACGTAGGCCGCGAAGGCCAGGGCGGGCATGGCCAGAAGGAGCAGGATCACGTAGGGCAACTGGGCTTCGCGCGGGAGATCCAGGGAAAAGAAGATGGAGTGCAGGCCGATGACCGCCGCCATGAGGCCAAGACCCAGCAGGGCCAGGGCCATGCGGTTGAGGAATTTCTTCTTGCGGCTTTCCCGGGGGACGCCGGGCGCGTCGCTATTGGTCGGGCTCATGTCGGGCCAGGCGCGGCTTCGCGGCGGTTTCGCTCAAGAGGGCGCCGCGGGCCGTTTTGTTTTGCCCGGCTGATCCGGCCGCGAAAAGCGGACCGGCGGGGCGCGGGCCTAGGAACGTCCTCTGACGCTATTACCAAAGTCCAGGGAAAAGTTGAAGCGGATTTGCATGTTAAACGAAAAACGGCGCGCCCGGCATGGGCGCGCCGCCGTATGAAGCGTCTGAGAAACGAAGGCTAGGGAAGGGGCGTGGCCGCCAGGATCTCGTCCAGGGCGGCGGCGAAGCGCTTCAGATCCTCCTGCTCGATGGTGAGCGCGGGCAGAAGCCGCAGCACCGTGTCCTGGGTCAGGTTGAGCACGAAGCCCTTGTCCAGGAGGGCCTTCCAGACCGGGGCGCCCGGGAAGGTCAGCGCGACGCCGATGATGAGCCCCAGTCCCCGGATTTCGGCGATCTTGTCCGGATGGGCCTCGCGCAGCTCCTCAAAAAGCCCCTTGGCGAAATCGCCCATGCGGGCGGCCCGTTCGCAGATCTTTTCCTCCCGCATGACGTCCAGGGTGGCGCAGGCCGCTGCGGAAACCAGGGCGCCGCCGCCGAAGGTGGTGGCGTGGCTGCCGGGAACGAATCCCTTGGCGACCTCGTCCGTGGCCATGACCGCGCCCATGGGCAGGCCGTTGGCCAGGGCCTTGGAGCTGGTCACGATGTCCGGAGCCAGCCCGTAATGCTGGTAGCCCCAGTATTTTCCGGTCCGGCCCATGCCGGTCTGGACCTCGTCGATCATGAGCAGGACGTCCCGCTCCCGGCACAAGGCGGCCAGGCCGTCCAGGTACTCCTGGCCGAGGGGCAGCACGCCGCCCTCGCCCTGGATGACCTCGATCAGGACGCCCGCCGTTTTTTCCTTGATGGCCTGGGCCATGGCCGCGATATCGCCCCGGGGGACGGTGACGAATCCCTCGGGCAAGGGGGCGAAGCCGTGCTTGATCTTGTCCTGGCCGGTGGCCGTAAGCGTGGCCAGGGTCCGGCCGTGGAAGGAGCCGGACAGGGTGAGGATCTCGTAGGCTTCCCGTTTTTTGACCTCGCGCATGTAGCGCCGGGCCAGCTTGATGGCGCCTTCGTTGGCTTCCGCCCCGGAGTTGCAGAAAAAGACCTTGCCCAGACCGTTCGTGGCCAGAAGCTTCTCGGCCAGTTCGATCTGGCGGGGCTGGGTGAAGAGGTTGCTTATGTGGACCATCCGGGAGGCCTGGTCCGTGATGGCCTTGGTCACCCCGGGGTGGCAGTGCCCCAGGCTGGTCACGGCGATGCCGCTTAAAAGGTCGACGTATTCCCGGCCGTCCAGGTCGTATAACCGGCTGCCCTGGGCCCGTTCGAAGGCCAGGGGGTACCGGCCGTAGGTGTTCATGACGCTCGCGGTTTCCCGCGCTTTCAGCTCGTCGTATCTGCTCATGGCGCGCTCCGAATGGCGAATAAAAGGAAGAAAGCGATCCGCTCGGGATCAGTGCCTGCCCGTGTGGCCGAAGCCGCCGCTTCCTCGTCGGGTGTCCGAGAGGTCCCCGGCGGGGAGGACCTTGGCGGCCAGGGCGGGCAGGAACACGAGCTGGGCGATGCGCTGCCCGCGTTCGATCTCGCGCGGTTCCTTGGATGTGTTGAGCAGCCAGACCATGATTTCGCCCCGGTAGTCCGGGTCGATGACGCCCACGCCCTGGGCCACGGTCAGGCCGCGCTTGGCGCCTTCGCCGCTTCGCGAGAAGACGAACCCGGCCACGCCGGGTTCGAGAATCTCCATGGCAAGCCCTGTGGGCACCGCCGCCCGCTCGCCCGGTTCGATGCGAAGGACGGGCGTTTCCAGGGCGGCGCGCAGGTCGAGGCCCACCGATCCGTCCGTGGCGCAGACCGGAAGCATCTCCTCGCTGAGATCCCTCAGAAGCTTGAATTTGACCTCAATGGGGCCGTGTGCGTCTTTTTTCACGCCGTATCTCCAATAAAACGTAACATCGCCGCGGCGAACGGGAACCATAGTCCTTTCCGCGGGCAAATAAAAGTCCGAAATGCCGGGGCGATTCCGGAGCCGGCGGGGGGTGGTTTTTTCGCTTGCTTTTCCCCTATGCCTTGACCAAAACCGTAGGGACGGGATTTGAACCCGTTTTCGCAACCGAAACAAGAGGGAGAAGGACAATCCATGCAGCCTCTTCGCACATACAGCGTCGTTCCGAGACTTCCCGAAAAGCTGAAGCCTCTGTGGGAATTGGCCTATAACCTGTGGTTTTCCTGGAATGACGAGATCACCGCGCTCTTTTCCCAGGTGGACCATCGCCTGTGGAGGGAATGCAGCGGCGATCCGGTGGAGTTCCTGAACCGCCTGCCCCAGCGCACCCTGGAGCTTTTGGCCGAGGACGAGTTTTTCCTGGAGCGCCTGAACGATCTGCGCAAGTCCCTGGACGTCTATCTCTCCCGCCGGGCGACCTCCATCCCCTTTCCCTCGGCCCTGGGCGAGCCGGTGGTGGCCTATTTCAGCTTCGAGTACGGCATCTCGCCCTGCCTGCCCATCTATTCCGGCGGGCTCGGCATCCTGGCGGGCGACCATCTGAAATCCGCCAGCGACCTGGCCGTGCCCCTGGTGGGGGTGGGCCTGTGCTACCAGCAGGGCTATTTCCGGCAGTACCTGACCCCGGACGGCTGGCAGCAGGAGCGCTATCCGATCTATGATTTCGAGCAGATGCCGCTTTCGTTGTGCAAGGACGCCCAGGGCCGGCGCATCCTGGTCTGCGTGAACCTGCGCGGGGAGGAGGTCAAGGCCCAGATCTGGAAGGCCCAGGTGGGCCGGGTGGCGCTCAATCTGCTCGACGCCAACGTGCCCGAGAACCGGCCCGAGACCCGGCAGCTCACCAGCCGCCTCTACGGCGGGGATCTGGAAATGCGCGTGCGCCAGGAATACCTCCTGGGCATCGGCGGCATCCGCGCCCTGGACGCCCTGGGTTACAGCCCCAAGGTCATCCACATGAACGAGGGCCATTCCGCCTTCGCGGGCCTGGAGCGCATCCGCATCTTCATGGAGACCAACAAGCTCTCTTTCGAGGCGGCCATGGAGCTTGTGGCCTCGAGCTCGGTCTTCACCACCCACACCCCGGTTCCGGCTGGCAACGACCGGTTTCCGCCCGACCTCATGCAGGCCTACTTCGAGGATTACGCCAGAAAGCTCGGCCTGGCCTTCAAGGTCTTCCTGGCCCTTGGCCGGGAAAACCCCAGGGACGACGGGGAGCAGTTCTGCATGACGGTCCTCGCGCTCAAGCTCTCGCGATTCAACAACGGGGTGAGCCTCCTGCACGGCGCGGTTTCCCGCAAGATGTGGAACCGGGTCTGGCCGCAGTACCCCGAGGAGGACGTGCCCATCGGGGCCATCACCAACGGGGTGCACGTGCCCACCTGGGTGGCCGCGGACATCGCCGCCCTCTACGACCGCTACCTCGGCAGCAACTGGCGGGAGGATCCGGATTGCGCCCGGGTGTTCGAACAGTCCCACGCCATTTCCGACGCCGAACTGTGGCGGGCCCACGAGCGGCTGCGCGAGCGCCTCGTGGGCTTCGTTCGCGCCCGGCTGCGCCAGCAGCTCCTGGCCCGGGGCGCCCGGCGCAGGGAGCTGCAGCTGGCCGAGGAGGCGCTCGATCCCCAGGCCCTCACCATCGGCTTTTCGCGGCGTTTCGCCACCTACAAGCGGGCCGGGCTGCTCCTGCAGGACAAGGAGCGGCTGCTCAAGATATTGAGCGACTCCCCGCGTCCCGTGCAGTTCATCTTCGCGGGCAAGGCCCACCCCCACGACAACGAGGGCAAAAAGCTCATCCAGGAGCTGGTCCAGCTGTGCAACACCCCGGAATGCCGCTACAACATGGTCTTTCTGGAAGACTACGACATGGACATCGCCAGCTACATGGTCCAGGGCTGCGACGTGTGGATGAACACCCCTCGCCGTCCCCTGGAAGCCTGCGGCACCAGCGGCATGAAGGCCATGTGCAACGGCGTGCTCAACCTGAGCACCCTGGACGGCTGGTGGGCCGAGGCCTGGCGGCCGGACAGCAGCGTGGGCTGGGCCATCGGCCAGGGCGAGGAATACGAGGACCTGGGCTACCAGGATTTCGTGGAAAGCCAGACGCTCTACAACATCATCGAGAACGAGGTGATCCCGACCTTCTATGAACGGGGCCATGGCAATCTGCCGCGCATCTGGATCAAGAAGATGAAGGACGCCCTGGTCTCCCTGGCGCCTGTCTTCAACTCCCACCGCATGGTGGAGGATTACGCCCGGATCGCCTACGTCCCGGCGCTCGAGAACTACAACCGCCTGGTGCGCGAGGATTACAAGGGCGCCAAGGACCTGGCCTCCTGGCGCATGGACATGATGACCAAGTGGAGCAACCTGGACATCCGGGGCGTGATGGCCTCGGAGCCGGAACAGCTGTATGTGGGCGAGCCCGTGCGGGTGACGGCCGAGGTTTTCCTGGACGGCATCCGTCCCCAGGACGTGGAGGTGCAGATCTACGCCGGGCGTCTGGATTACGAGGGCAAGTTCGCCCAGCGCGAGACCTCGGTCATGCAGCCCGAGGGCGCGCCCAGGGACGGCTGGCAGCTTTTCGCCGGGGACGTGGAGCCGCTCGAGGCCGGACGCTTCGGCTTCACCGTGCGCATCCTGCCCAACCACCCCCTGCTTTTGGATTCCCATTCCCTGGGGCTGATCCGCTGGGCCAACCCGAAATAGGAGGGCGAAGACGCGAGGGGCCGGCCGCTCGTTCAAGACCGTCGTATCGCTTCGTAACGCGGTGGGGGGGGACGGCAGTCCGCCAAGGAATTGCGCAACAGTCTCGACGTGGAGGTCTTTCATGCCCTACGATCGAAAATTCGGACCGGTGATGCCGCGCCGCGCGGTGCTCAAGGGGGCCGGAGCGCTGGCGCTTGCGCCTCTGATGACGGGATTTCGAGCCAGTGAAGCCTTTGCGGACCAGCCGGGAGATGCGCCCATGTTGGGCAAAAGCCCGTTCAATACCCGCCTGGTCCTTTTGGGGACCACGGGGGGCATGACCTGGTGGCCGGGTTCCAGCCGGGCCAGCGCTTCCCAGATCCTTCTCGTGGGCGAGGCCATGTACCTGGTCGACCTGGGCTGGGGCGCCCTGGCCCGCCTGGCCGAAGGGTTCAATTTCGGCCAGTTCGCGACCATCGGCGGCCAAAGGACCCAGCTCGAGCTGTCCTCCTTTCTCACCAACATGCGGGCGGTTTTCATCACCCATCTGCACATGGACCACCTGGGCGACTACCCGACCTTCCTGGAGATCGGCGCCAGGGCGGGATATGGGGAAAAGGCCCCCCTTATCATCATCGGTCCCGGGGACCGGGGGCGGCTCGACGACAACCGCTCCGGCTACAAGGGCGCCATCATCCAGGCCAAACGCTGCGATCCGCCGCTGACCACCCCCACGCCGGGCACGAAGCTGATGACGGACCTCATCCTTCAGGCCTTCGCCCAGACCTTCAACGATTGCGCCCAGGACGAGGGATACCCGGATATCCCGAGGATCATCGACGTCAAGGAAATAGGCGACCCCGCGACCATTCCCTGGCCGAAGGGATTCGCCGCGCCCGATCCGGGCAGGCCCTGGACCCGGGACGATACATGCCCGGCCATGGGCCCGTTCGAGATCTACAGGGACGACCGGCTGCGCGTCTCGGCCATCCTGGTCGACCATTACGAGGTCTATCCCGCCTTCGCCTTCAGATTCGACACGGCCGACGGATCGCTGGTCATCTCGGGCGACACCGGTCCGGACACAAAAGGCAACCTGCAAAAACTGGCAAAGGACGCGGACGTCCTGGTCCACGAATGCATCGACGATTTCTGGATCAAGACCACCTACAAAGGCGTCAAGGAGGGGGACCCGGCCTGGCCGCTCTACCACCACTGCGTCACCGCCCACACCAGTACGGCGGACGTGGGACGGGTCGCCGGGTCCTGCGGAGTCAAAACGCTCGTCCTCAGTCACATCGCGCCCGGCAACGCGCCCGCCGCGCGCCTGGCCGTCGCGGGGAACAATTTCTCCGGCAAGCTTGTTGTGGGCGAGGATCTGATGGAGATCGGCGTCGGCAAGCCCGCCGCGGGGTAGGGCGCCTCGCGCCGGGCATACGGCGTTTCGTCGCGTGAAAGACGCGCCGTCGAGACGGCGGGGGGACGGTCCGAAAGGGCCGTCCCTTTTTCATGCGCAAGGGGCGGCTAGAGCAGCTTGTCGGCGTACTGGACGGGCATGCCGATCCCCCGGATCTTTTTCGCGGCCAGCTCCCGGTCGTAGGCCACGAAGCGGATTTCCAGGCGCGAGGCCTCCGGGTCGTACAGGGCGTACTTGGCCTTGCGGTTCCCGTCCCTGGGCTGGCCCACGGAGCCGATGTTCAGGATGTATTTCTTCCCGGGGTCAAGCGCCATGCTCCCCTTTTCCAGTTCTCCGCGTACGGCCTCCTTCCCGTCGAAGACCGCGTATTCCAGCATGTGGGTGTGGCCGATGAAGGCGACGCGCTCGGTCATGTCCGTGAACACGCTCTCCAGGGCCTTGCCATTGTATTTGAAAAAATAATTGTGGGTCTTGTCCGGGGGCATGCCGTGGACGAAGCGCAGGCCGTCCCGCACGAGATATTTGGGCAGCGCGGCGATGAAGGCCAGGCTTTCGGGGCAAAGCAGTTCGCGCGTGCGCGCGACGGCCAGCCTGGCCGTAGGGTTGAACCAGTCCATGCCCCCGGGGACGGTCAGGCCGTACTCGTGGTTGCCCATGACGCTCTTGACGCCCTGTTCCCGCAAAAAAGCCAGGACGGCTTCGGGATCGGCCCCGTAGCCCACGTTGTCGCCCAGGCTGACCACGTACGCGGGCGCCCAAGGATCCATATCCTCGAAAACGGCCGTCAGGGCCTCGAGATTGGCGTGGATGTCGGAAATGACGGCGATGCGCATGAAAACACCCTAGCGGATTTCTTCGCCCGGGAAAAGGCCGGGGAAATGGAAAGGGCCGGCGCCGCGCCGGCCCTTCCGGAGGGGTGGGTGGGGGGTTTTTGGTTAATTGAAGATCTGCTTCTCAAGCCAGGTACGGATTTCGTCCGTGATGGCGTACACGCCCTTGTTGTACCCGACTTCTTCCATGAACCTCTCGGCCATGTCCTTGGGCAGGCGGTACTCGGCCAGTTCCACGGCCTCGTCCGAGTTGCGGCGGATGAGACGTATCCTGGGTTCGCCCTCCCAGGTGTCCACCGCGAAATAGATGGAATAATCGTGCTTTCCCGTCACCGGCTTGTGCTCCGCGTGCCAGGAGTTGTTGCCCCATTCCAGATACAAGGTGACCGCGTCCGTGGGCGTCATATCCCAGTCGATGACCAGATCGCTTAAATTCGTAGCGGCTTGCATTCCCTTTCCTCCTTGCGGAATGTTATTAGGAATTGTTCGCATTCCGTAATGATTACGGTAATCATATTTTCGCCCGGGTCAAGCGAAAAAAACGTCCCCGGACGATTTTTTGAGGGACTTCCAGCGGCATCCAGGAAATTGTGAAACAATCCGATTGGTTCCATCGGCGGATATGGCCAGGGGACCGCTTTGGCGGAAGGAAAGGGGAATCGGAAACAGGGGCCCCCGGCGCCCAAAAGCCGGAAGGAGAAGGCGCTCGGAAGGCTGAGACGGAAAGCCGCCGGATGAGCGCGGCGAGAGACCGCCCGGGAGGCGGCGGGAACTCGTCCTGGGGATTGAGGCGGGAAGCCGCCCGGGAGGCGCCGGCCCGGGAGACGCTCCGCGTCGCGGGCGCCCGGGGTTCCCGGGCGCGCGGTGGCCGCCATGGGCGCGTTCGCGAACCGCTCGGGCGCATGGCGAATGAAACGTCTCATGAAGCATTGGGAAGAGACGACGATCGGAGGGGCCATGGCCCGTCGCCCGGACGTGACGGGCCGTCCAAAAGGGCGCCGCGTTACGGTCCGCATTGAAGGAGGAATGGAGAATTGACTTTGCCCGGCCAAAGTGGAATGCAATGACATTCATCCTCAAATCCGGAGGCGCGGGCATGAACAGGGATACGGGAATGTGGGACGCGGTGGTGAATTTTTTCATACGGCGCGCTTTCGCCATCTTCGTCGTCGCCACCGTGGTCTGTCTGGCGCTCGTCGCCTCCCTGACCAACGAATTGAATCCCCAGGTGATGGGCGTGTGGGTCACTGTGGGCATATTGACCTCGCTTCTCGTGTCCGGCGTGGCCCTGGTGGTTGTTCTGGCCGTGGCGGCGGTGCGCAAGGCCAGGGATTTCATCGTCGCCTTCGAGCCGGACAAAAAACTCTACGCCAAGGACCGTTTCGAGCGCGAACGGGTCAATATTTCGGATTTCTATTCCAAATACGCCGTGGTGCACGAGAACAAGACCTTCGAGGACTGCGAGATCCAAGGGCCCGGGGCGATCTATCTGCATGAAAACTGCGACATGCCGCAACTGGCCTGCAGCATCAGCGATTTCATGGTGGTCAAGGACGGCGCGGTCATCAATTCCGCCGCGCATTTTCGCAACACCTCCTTTCGCAACTGCAAATTCTCTTTCGTGGTGGTGTTCGCCACTGAGGAGACGGCCAGATCGATCCAGCGCTCCTGCAAGCTCGACACGGGCCAGGATCTGCCCGTGGTGGGGCTGTAGACGGCGCCTGCGGCGTTGCCCGTTGTTGTTCTTCCGCCGCGCCGCATCTCGTGATGGAGGACTATTACTGGAGCGGAAAATACGTAACAACCCGCTCCCGCGGCATTCGCCGCAGGCCCCGCTTAGCGTGTCCGTTCTTATAACTTCGAGCAACAAATTGTTGAACATTTTGTGCTCTCAGTAATATTTCCCCGCGCCAGGCGTCCAGAGCGCGCATTGACGCTCTGCGTAAACCCGGCTATCCGTCAAAGAGGACGAATGGCTCGGGAGGCTCAGGAAGGCGCGCCGGAAACATGAATCTGCAGATCGACTATTTGCGAACCTTCATCGCCGTGGCGGACACCCAGAGCTTCACCAAGGCCGGACGGCAGGTGAACCGCTCCCAATCCGCCGTGAGCACGCAGATCAAGCGGATCGAGGAGGAGGTGGGCAGGCCGCTTTTCGAACGGGCCGGCAAGACCGCCAGGCTCACCCCGGACGGCAAGCTGCTCCTGAGCCACGCGCGAAACATCGTCCAGGCCCATGACGCCGCCGTCCTCGCCCTGACCAGCGCGACGCTGCGGGGGACCATACGGTTCGGTTCGCCCGAACACTACACCACGGGCGTTTTGCCGAAGCTCTTCGCCGGATTTTCCGCCTCCCACCCCGACGTGCTGGTCGAGATGCGCTGCGAGAACAGCGAGGCCATAAAGCGGGCCCTGGACCAGGGCGAGCTCGATCTGGGGCTGTGCACCAACATCAACGAGGGGGGCCGGGTGGTCTATCAGGACTCCCTGGTCTGGGCGGCCAGTCCGGGCTTCACGTTGAAGAAGGACGCCCCCCTGCCCCTGGCGGTGGAGGACAATTGCATCTTTCAGCGCTGGGCCTTGCAGGCGCTGGACAGGAAGGGCGTGGCCTACAGGGTGGCCTACGTCAGCCGGGGGCTGCCCGGCATCCTCGACGCCGCCCGGGCGGGACTGGCCATCATTCCGGTCCTCAAGCGAAACGCCCCGGCGGATCTGGAGATTCTCGGCGTGGAACACGGCCTGCCCATCCTGCCCGCCTCGAACATCGTGCTGCACACCCGCAAGCCTCCGCTGCCGGAGCATGTCGCCTGCTTCGCCGAGCACCTCGTCACCGCGTTCCGCCAGGACGGGTAGGGTCTTTCCGGCCCCGCCGCTTCCCCGCGTGAAGCCCAAGAGAAACCGTTGCGCAATTGGTTGGGAGGTGGCCTTCGGCGACCAAAGGGCTCTCGCCCTTTGGAATCCCATAGCAATTTTATGATGTCAGGGCTATGAACTGGAGGCGCTTACAGACTTTGGGGAAATTATGCGGCAGTCTCCAGGGAGGCGCAGCGTCCGCCTCCACGCATGAGAGCCCCTTGAAAGGGGCTTTTTTTTGTTCGGCGTTGCGGGGAAAAGGGGGCTACGGCGCGGGAGCGTAATCGAAGCACATCATGAGACTTATGACGGCGATGGCCGCCACGGAGAGCAGGTGAAGCCGCCCGCCCCAGCGCGCGGCGTCCGGTTCCTTGCGTCCTGCGAAGGCCGCGAGGAGCCAGACCAGACTCGCGAGCATGGCCGCAGCCAGATAGACGCGCCCGGCATAGCCGAAAACCGCGAGCGACATGGCCGCCAGGCCGAAGGCGGCGATATGCCAAAGGATGCGCGTTTTCGTGGCCTCGATCCCGAAGCGCAGGGGATGGACCGGGACGTCCGCCTTTGCGTAGTCGTCGCGCCGGTACAGGGCGATGGCGTAGGAATGGGGGATCTGCCACAGGCTGAAGATCAAAAGGAGCAGCAGGCCGCCGAGGCCCGGCGCGCCGGTCACGGCGCAGTTGGCCGCAAGGGGCGGGGCCGCGCCCGCCAGACTGCCCACGACGGCCGCCAGCGGCGAGCTTCGCTTGAGCCACAGGGTGTAGACCCCCACATAGACGGCCAGGCCGCCCAGGGTGATGGCGAGCGCCGCTCCCCCCGCGAAATTCCAGAGAACGAGGGCGCCGCAAAGGCCCAGGACCATTCCAAGGAGCGCGCCCGCGCCGGGCGGGACGGCGCCCGAGGCCGTGGGTCGCGATCCGGTGCGGGACATGACCGCGTCGATGTCCCGGTCGAGGACGTTGTTGAACACGCAGCCCGAGGCGACCACGGCGGACACGCCGAGAAGGCAGGCCGCGTAGAGGCCCCAGTCCGGATGGCCCCGCGAGGCCAGGAAAAAGCCGCCCGAGACCGAGAGGGCGTTGGCGGCCACAAGCCAGGGCTTGGCGGCGAGAAAATACGGTTTGAACGACAAAAGCTCACATCCTGTCGTGCATGCTGTACATGATCCAGATGGACCCGCCCACGAAGAGAAAGATGATGAAAAAGGTGAACAGGAGCGACATGAGGTTCCAGTACATGGCCTCGGACCGGTCCAGATGCAGGAAATAGCGCAGCTGGACGACGATCTGGGCCACGGCGCAGGCCAGGATGACGAAGACCAGCGCCCCGTGGGACAGGGCGCCCGTCATGACCAGACCGAAGGCGATGGCCGTCAGGACGAGGGAAAGGACGAATCCCACGGCGTAGGACGCCGCGCTTCCGGCGTGAATGGGACTTTGCCCGCTGTGGTTGGCCCGCATCAGATCACCCCCAGAAGATAGACCACGGAAAAAAGCGCGATCCAGACGATGTCGAGGAAATGCCAGAACAGGCCCAGGCGCATGAGGCGGCCCCGCACGGGCGCCGTGAGCCCCTTGGAGAGCGTCTGGACCATCATCACAGCCATCCAGAGCATGCCGAAGCAGACGTGGGCGCCGTGGGTTCCCACCAGGGTGAAGAAACCGGACAGGAAGCCGCTGCGGTCGGGTCCCGCCCCTTCGCGGATCATGAGCGCGAACTCGCCGATCTCCATGGAGACGAAGCACAGGCCCAACAAAAAGGAGGCCGTGAGACACAGGAGAAGCTTCGGCCGCTCCCCGTTCCGGGCGGCGATGAGCCCCAGGCCGTAGACGACGCTGGCGCAGAGCAGGAACGCCGTCTCCGTCAGGACGTAGGGCAGGTCGAAGAGGTCCTTCGGCGTGGGGCCGCCCGCGAAATTCCTGGACAAGACCACGTAGGTGGCGAAAAGCCCTGCGAAGATCACCAGATCGCTCATCAGGTACAGCCAGAAGCCGAGCGTGCGCACGTCTTCGGCGTCGTGGGCATGGGCCGGGGCGCGCGCCAGGTCCCGCGCGGGATCCCGCGCCGGATCATGCTGGGAAAGGATCGCCTCTGTCGCCGTCATGTCCGCCTCCTTTGTGAGCGCGCGCCCAGCGCGCCCGCCTGGGCCATCGCCGCATAGCGCTGATTTTCGATGCGTTCG
This sequence comes from uncultured Desulfovibrionaceae bacterium, assembly GCA_937934715.1. Lineage (GTDB taxonomy): Bacteria > Desulfobacterota > Desulfovibrionia > Desulfovibrionales > Desulfovibrionaceae > CALGYO01. The sequence goes on from CALGYO010000014.1 coordinate 14,414, forward strand.
ACCTCGGCCGCCGGGATCACGTAGCTGACGTCGTCCAGGTTCGCCCGGGCGATGGTCACCCCAATGAGCCCCAGCGCGCCAAGGATGGCCAGCCACCAGATGTGCCAGACCATGGCGAAGCCGAAGACGAAGGCGATGAGCCCGAGCCCCATGCCGTGCCAGGAATCCCTGGGCATCTCGATGGGCTCGTAATGGCCGGGCCGGGCGTAGGCCAGGCCGCGTTCCTTCATGTCCCAAAAAGCGTCGCGGTCGCGGACCTCAGGGATCACGGCGAAATTATAGGGCGCCGGAGGCGAGGCCGTGGCCCATTCCAGGGTGCGCCCGTCCCAGGGGTCGCCGGTGACGTCCCGGCCCGCCGCGCGGTCCCGGATGCTCACGTAGAGCTGCATGAGCATGCAGCCGATGCCGAGCAGGATGAGAAAGGTCCCGAAGGCGGCCGCGATGAGCCAGGGCTGCCAGGCCGGGTTGTCGTAGTGCTGCATGCGCCGGGGCATGCCCATGAACCCCAGGACGTAGAGGGGGACGAAGGCGAAATAGAAGCCCGTGAGCCACAGCCAGAAGGAGCGCTTGCCCCAGGTTTCATTGAGTTTGAAGCCCGTGGCCTTGGGAAACCAGTAGATGTAGCCTGCGAAAAAGCCGAAGAGCGTGCCCGGGACGAGCATGTTGTGAAAATGCGCGATGAGAAAGAGGCTGTTGTGCAGGACGAAGTCCGCCGGTGGAATGGAGAGCAGCACGCCCGCCAGTCCGCCCAGAACGAAGGTGGAGAGGAAGCCCAGGGTCCAGTACATGGGCGTGGTCAGCTCCACCCGGCCGCGATACATGGTGAACAGCCAGTTGAAGACCTTGACCCCGGTGGGGATGGCGATGAGCATGGTGGAGATGCCGAAAAAGATGTTCACGTTGGCGCTTGTGCCCATGGTGAAGAAATGGTGGGCCCAGACCGCGAAGGAGAGGAACATGATGACCGCCGTGGCGTAGACCAGGGAGTGGTAGCCGAAGATGCGTTTCTTGGAAAACACGGCCACCACTTCGGAAAAGACCCCGAAGGCGGGCAGGATGACGATGTAGACCTCGGGATGTCCCCAGGTCCAGAAGAGGTTGATGTACATCATGGTGTTGCCGCCCATGGCGTTGGTGAAAAAATGCATGCCGAGATACCGGTCCATGGTCAGAAGGGCCAGGGCCACGGTGAGCATGGGAAAGGCGAAGATGATGAGCACGTTGGTGAGCAGGGCGGTCCAGGTGAAAAGCGGCATGCGCATGAGGGTCATGCCCGGCGCCCGCATCTTGAGGATGGTGGTCAGGAAGTTGATGCCCGTCAGAAGCGTGCCGAGCCCGGCGATCTGGATGGACCAGATCCAGTAGTCCACCCCGGTGTCCGGGCTGTAGGCCAGTTCGGAAAGCGGCGTGTAGCCCGACCAGCCCGCCTTGGAAAATTCCCCCACCCCGAGCGAGACCATGATGAGGACCGTGCCCGCCGCCGTGAGCCAGAAGCTTAAGGAGTTGAGGAAGGGGAAGGACACGTCCCGCGCGCCGATCTGCTGGGGAATGACCAGGTTCATGAGCCCTGAGAGGAAGGGCATGGCCACGAACAGGATCATGATGGTGCCGTGGGCGGAAAAGATCTGGTTGAAATGGTCGGGCGGCAGGAATCCCTGGGAGGCGCCCAGGGCCATGGCCTGCTGGGCGCGCATCATGATGGCGTCTGAAAAGCCGCGCAGCAGCATGACCAGGGACAGGATGACGTACATGATCCCGATCTTCTTGTGGTCGAAGCTGATGAGCCATTCCTTGATGAGGTAGGGCCATTTCTTGAGATAGGTGACGAGCGCCAGAATCCCGATTCCGGCGAAAATGGACCCGAGCACCGCGCCCATGACGATGGGGTCGTGATACGGAATGGCTGCAAGGCTCAATTTCCCGAACATCCGCGATCCTCCTGTTCCCGTCGTCGCGTCCGTGAAACGGGTTTATCGTACCATCGAAAATCCTGTTCCCGAAACCGCTCCCCCGGCGCGCCCCCGCGCGTTCGCGCCCGGGATCGCGCGGCCCTCCCCTGACAAGGGACGCCGCGCCCTCACCGCCTCTACCGCCTCCGCCGCGCGCAAGGCGCTGGCATCAACGCTCGCATACGCTCCCTTCGATGACGCGGCGCTAGTCGGCGTGGCCGGAATGGGCCGCCTTTGGGGCTTTTTGCGCATCCGCAGCGGCGTTCGTGGCGGCGGCCGCGGACTCCATGGCCCCGGGATGATGGTGAAACCGTTTGACGATGGTCTCGAAAAGTCCGGGCTCCACCGAGGAGAAATAGGCTGGCGGGTCGCCGGCGCTCGGCTCACGCAGCGCGGCGAACCGGGCGGAATCGAGCGTATCCGGGGAGCGCTTGACCTTGTCCACCCAGGCGGCGAACTCCTGGGGCGAGGCGGCCACGGCCTTGAAGGACATGGTGGAAAATCCGGCGCCGCTTAACTGCTGGTTCTGCCCCACGTATGTTCCCGGCTCGTCGGCCAGGAGGTGCAGCTTCGTGGTCATGCCCGCCATGGCGTAGATCTGGCTGCCGAGCTGGGGAATGAAAAAGGAGGTCATGACCGTGTCCGAGGTGATGGAGAAGGACAACGGCTCCTTGACCGGGAAAACCATCTCGTTGACCACGGCGATGTTTTGTTCCGGGTAGATGAACAGCCATTTCCAATCCAGGCTGACCACCTCGATGGGCAGCTGCCTGGCGGCCGGATCAAGCGGCAGATAGGGATCCAGGCGTTTGGTCTCCTTCCAGACCAGAACGGACAGGATGGCCACGATGACGATGGGGATGAGCCACATGGCGATCTCTATGTTCCTCGAATAGCTCCATGTGGGTTCATAGCGGGCTTTTTGGTTGGACGCCCTGTATTTCAGGGGGAAATAAAGGGACATGAAGATGACCGGGATGACCACGATCAGCATAAGCCCGAACGATACAAGGATGAGCGAGCGTTCGGAATCTCCGACGGGCCCTTTGGGATCGAGCACGATGAGATGCTCGCATCCCGGCAGCAGGGCGGATGCGGCCAAAAGCGTCAATACGGCAAAGAGCGACCACGGTTTTATCTTCATGCGCCTTCCTCGACGTATGGGGGCTTACGGGTGGATCTTATTAAAGTATCTACGTTTCTCATATCGGCTTGTCAACGAAACCCGGCGGCGGGAAGAGCCCGGTTTGTCCCGAAAGCCATGGGGCGACGGGCCGGAGCATTGCGGGGAGGGCTAAGCGGGGACGGGACGCGAAGCGTTCGCGCCGGGAGCGCGTGGAGAACGGCCGGTTCGGGGTGGAAGTTGCGCGGCGATTGGCGCTGGGCGGCCCTGGGGGAAAAGAGCGCTTAGCGCGGCGTCCGGTAAAAGACGCCGCCGTATTTTTTAGTAAAATAAATAGAAGAATGCGGCGTCCTCGAAAAACGCGGGCGCGTCCTTCGAGGACGCCGCATTAGCCGGGAGAAGGACGGCAGTCGTCCCGGGGGTTGAGAGGCAGGCGCAGGGTGACCCGGGTTCCCCTGTCCGAGGTTTCCATGGCGATGTCCCCGCCGAGCGCCCTGGTCATGAGCAGGGCGCTGTAGGTTCCAAGTCCCGTGCCGCCGGGTTTCCCGGAGGTGACGTATTTCTCGAAAAAGCGCGGGCGGACCTCTTCGGGCACGGGCCTGTTGTTGGCGATGGTGATGACGCAGTCGTCCCGGTCCGCGCGTACGTTCACCACGACCGGGCTGCCGGGATCGCTGGCTTCGGCCGCGTTGCGCAAGAGGTTCAACAGGATGACGTCCAGGATCCGGCGATCCGTGACCAGGACGAGGGGGACGGGCTCCACGAGATGGAAGGCGACAGCGTCCGCTGGCGCGCCCAGGGTCAGGATGTTGAAATTCTCCCGCAGGACCATGGCGGGGTCGCAGGGCGAGGCGTCCGGTTCGTAGGAACCGTCCTCGATCTTGGCCATTTCCAGGGAGTTGTTGATCTGGCCGAGCATCTTGCGTCCGGCGGCGGAGATCATGGAGAGCATGCGGCGCTGTTCCGTGGTGAGGTTGTCGTCTTCCGCAAGGACTTCCGGCACGGAGATGACGCCGGTGAGGGGGCTGCGCAGGTCATGGCGCAGGATGCGCTCCATGTCCCGCTGTTTTTCCTCCAGGATCGCCCGGCGCCGCAACTGGTCGACGAGCTGGGCGTTCTGGTCCGCCAGTTCGCTCCGTTTGCGTTCGTAGGCCCGCCGCAGCCAGCCCACGAGCAGCCCGAGGGGGGGCATGGTCATGGCCAGCACGATCAGGCGGCTGACGTCTCGCGGGACATAGTGGAACAATTGGCCGGGCACGCTCCAATAGACCAGGGCGAAGCCCAGGGTGACGGCCACGCTGGCCATCCCTGCGGCCATGCCGCCGAAGAAGGCGGAAAAGACGATGGCGTTGGCGAAAAAGAGCACGGGGTTGGGGACATGGACATCCAGGGCGTCGAGCCAGAAGAGGATGCCGGCCAGGGCCAGGGTGGCGAGCGGTCCGGAAAGCGTTTTCCAGCGCGTTTTCGGCGGGCCGTGCGTTTTGGTTGATTCTCCGTCCCCGGGACAGCGGGTCATGGCGTTCCTTTCCGGTTGCGCGCCCCTGGGATGGCCGGGAGCGGCGGTTCGCAGGGGGAGTTCGTATCGGCCGATGGAGGGCCGTAAAGCATATATCGTCACGCAGAGCAGGCGGCGAGTCAAGAGGACGCGAATGATCCCCACGCGTTGGGCGTGGATTTCACGAAAAGCCGTGGGCGCTTGAGACGGCGCGGCGGCGAGGTCGCGGCGGAGGGGGAAGGGATCCCAAGGCGATCCGCCGGAAGGTCATACGCGCCCGGCTGGAGATTCAGCCAGGAGAATGCGGATCGCCGGGCCCGCATGATGGGGACGTGGCGGGAAAAACCGGCGCCTGGACGCGGCCGCGCGACGGCGGAGCGGGTCCCGTCGAGGGACCGACGCCGGACAACGTCCATCGGCGCATGTCCCCGGACGGACCGGGCCATGGCGGACAAGCCGCCCGAAGGGGCGCTATGCGCCCTCTTGAGGCTGTTCGTCCGATTCGGACGTCGAGCCTTCCTTCCGCATTTGCCGCAAGGGATCAAGGACGGCCAAGCCGTTGAGGTCGGCGCCGTCGAGGCCCAGTTCGCGCATCAGGGCATCGAGCAGAGGCGCCTGGCCGCGATAGCGCAGGGCGGCGTTGACGACCTGGTCGGCCAGGTTGCCGTTTCCGGCGCCCGCGCCCGCGCCGCTTTGGGCTCCCGTCGCGCCGAGGCCTTCCACCTGGTAGATCTTGATGCCTTCGATCCGCTCCATGGGCTTGACGCTTTCCCGGATGATGCCGGGAAGCTGTTCGATCAGGGCGAGCCTGATCCGCATGGCGGTCTGCTCGGCGTCGAGCATGTTGGAGGCTTCGTTCAGGGCGCTGGTTCCGGTCGCGTCCACGCGGTAGCGGATTTCGGCCGCGGCCGCTCTAAGCTTTTCGGCCTCGGCTTCGGCCTCGGCGGCGATGCGGACCGCCTCGGCCTTGTCCAGGGCGGCGGCTTTTTCCGCTTCGGCGCCCACCTTGACGGCGATGGCCTGGCGTTCGGCCTCTTTTCGGGCTTCCAGCAATTCAACCTGTTTCTGGCGCTCCGCCGCCTGGGTTTCGCGTACGGTGACGACCTGTTCCTCGGCCTTGACGGCCAGGGCCCTGGCCTCGTCGGCGGCGGCCTGGGCGGTGGACTGGGCGCGCGATTTCTCGGCCACCGCGATGGCGCGCTCCTGCTCGGCCAGCTCGACCACCTTGCGCTTCTCGATCTCGGCCGCTTCGATGGCCTGCTGCTTTCCCACCTCCCGGCGGCGGACCTGCTCGTCCATGGCGATGCTTTGCTCGGCCACGGCCTGTTCGGCGGCGATCCTCGACTGCTTCACCTTTTGTTCGGCGGCGATGGAAGCCTGTTCGGCGGCCTGTTTGTTCGCCGCTTCCTGGCTGGCGATCTCGGCGGCCTGCTCGGCCCGGCGCACCGCCACTTCGCGCTGCTGCTGCAATTTGGCGTATTCCTCCTCCCGGTCGATCTCAAGCTTGACCTGGGAGGTTTCGAGCTCCTTGCGCCGGATGACGACCTGCGTATCCAGCTCGATCTGGTTGCGCTTCTTGCGCCGCTCCTCGATCTCCTCGGTCAGCTTGGTCAGGCCTTCCGCGTCGAACGCGTTGCTGGGATTGAAATATTCGCGGTTGGTCTGGTCGAGCCCTGTCAGGGACACGGATTCCAGCTCCAGGCCGTTTTTCAGGAGATCCTCCGAAACCGCCTGCTGGACCTTCTGCACGAACTGCACGCGCTGCTCGTGCAGCTCCTCCATGGCCATCTCGGCGGCCACGGAGCGCAGGGCGTCCACGAACTTGCCTTCCACCAGCTCCTTCAAGGCCTCGGGATTCATGGTGCGCATGCCGAGCGTCTGTGCGGCGTTGGAGATGGATTCCGCCAGGGGCTGGACGCGCACGTAGAATTCGGCCGTCACGTCCACCCGCATGCGGTCCCGGGTGATCAGGGCCGCTTCGTTGGCTCGCCGGACTTCCAGGCGCAGGGTGTTCATGTTGACGGGGATGGTTTCGTGCAGGACCGGAAAGACCAGCGCGCCGCCGTTGAGCACGACCAGTTGGCCGCCGAAACCCGTCCTGACGAAGGCCACCTCTTTGGAGGCCCGCCGGTACAGCCTGGCGAAGATGAGGCCAAGGGCGATCAGGGCCGCCAGACAGACGCCAACGATGGAGGAAAGCGTGATCAGGTCCATGGTTTTTCCCCGGGGGATAAGGATGGGTGCGGATTGCGGATGGCCCGGAACCGGCCGCCTACGTGGCTGACGAGCAGCGCTTCGTCTCCAGCGTGAAAGACTTCGCCTTCCACGTCCGGTTCCACCAGAAGGTAATGGGTGGCCGCATGTTGGTCGCGCAATTTGGCTTCGGCCGGGAAGCCCTTTCGCGCCTCTCCCCGGACGATGACCGCCACGCGGCCGATGAAGGTTTCGCCGGACACGGCGTCGCTCGCGTCGCGCGGGAAGAATTGAGCGAAGGCCCGGCCAAAGCCGCGCATGGCCAGAAGACCGAGAAACGCGGCGGGAAGGGCGGCGAGGATGGCCGGAAGGGGCCGTCCCAGAGCGTTCAGGGCCAGCGCCTGGGCGGCCAGCCCCATGAGCCCGAAAACCGTCAGGAAGACGACCAGGAGCATGAGCAGGGGCGCGCGGCCGATGCACAGCCAGCCCAGGATGCCGGACAGGCCGCCGCCTGCGTGCGGACCGTCCGCGTCCGGACCGTCCACATCCGGACCGTCCGCGTCCAACCCATCGGCTGGAGACAACGAGTCCGGGAGGATGTTTTCGAGCATGGCGGACAAGCCCATGCCGAGCAGTACGGACACGAGCTCCAACGCGGCGATCCCCAGCATCAGTCCCAATGCGGTGAAAAAGGGGGCCGTCCCGTCGAGCTCCCAAAGCGCGAGCATGGTCAATTCGATTCCCGGGCGGCCTTGATGGCGGCCAGGCGTTCCTTGATCCGGTTGGCGCGGGTCAGCTCCTCCAGCTCCGCCAGCTTGGCGGCGTTGTGAAGGTCCGCGCCTCCAGCGGCGCCGATCCCCGTGGCCCGGCTGAGCACGCGGTCGAAGGCTTCCTCCGCGCGGCGCAGTTTGGCGTCGAGATCGGTCCCCTGCCCGCCGGGGGGCGTCCCCGGCGTTGCGGCGGCCGCCTCGGCCAGTTTGGCGGCGCGAAAGCGGCCGAGCTCCTCGCGCATTTCCCGCATGCGCGCGGCCAGGGCGGCCACGTAGCGCTCGTATTCCCGTTCCTGCTCCTCGGCGTCCGCTATGGCCTGCTCGAGCACGGGGATTTGGGCCTCGATGTCCATCTGGCGGGCGATGGCCGCTTCGGCCAGATCGTCCCGTCCGCCGCCCACCGCCAGCGAGACCTGTTCCGTCAGGTCCTCGTGGCGCTTGTTGGCGTCCATGAGACGCGAATTCGCCAGATGCTTGGCGGCCGCCGCCCGTCCCAGCGCGGCGCGGGCCTCGTCGGCCACCGCGTCGATCTCGCGGATGGCCTGTTCCATCACCGCCTCGGGCGCCGCGCTTTCCACCGCGTCGATCAGGGAATTGACGCCGCCGCTGAGAATCCGGGCTACCCGCCCGGCCATGGAGTCGCTCATGTGGTATCACTCCTTGCTAGGGGCCAAATCCAACAACAATGCCAGATGGGCGCTCGGCCCAAGCCGTTTCGCCAGCAATTCGGGATCGTAGGTTCGCCCGGCCTTTGTGAGGGCCAGTTGCAGGACGGCTTCGATCAGAAGCGCCGCCCGGTCCGCCAGGAGACGTTCCCATTGCGCCGCGTCCTTCGGTTCGGCCGTCCCGGTCGAGAGCCCGGTCGCGGCCAGGCAGACGGTTTCGGGGAGCCAGGCCAACAGGCGGCTGACGAACTCGGAATGGACGCCCTGTTCGCGCTCCAGGGCGCCGACCCGTTTCCTGACGCCGCCGAGCAGTCCGTCCATCACGTCCAGGCAGCCCGCAGGGTCTTCGGTTCCAATCTTTTTTTGCCGTTCCTTGGCGATGAGCGCCCGCACCTTGTCGCTGGGGGTGGTCGCCCCGGGAAGCGACAGTTCGGATAAAAAAGCCGCATCCTCGTCGTTGATGCGTACGCTGAGCACCACGCTTTTCGCCGCCATGATCCCGCCTCGCTCAAAGTGTATGACAATCGTATACGATCGTATTCGCTGGCGCAAGGGAAATGCGTTCGACAAAGCGATTCGCATCGGCCCATCGATCCCGGGGCATCGCCTGTCCGCGGGTCATGGCCCGTGGGGCGCTTGGGAAAAGGATGGGGCAGCGCTTCAAGCAGGGTAATTGCTTGTGGGATTATATGACAAGGAGTTTTACGATGCGATAGATGGAAAGGGCGGCGGGTTGGTCCTGGGAAATGGGGTGAAAACGGCCCGTCCCTTTGAACCGGATCCAATGGGGGCTTCGTCGAAAAGCCCCGCCCCGGCCTCTTCAATCATCCAGCAGCAACATGACCGGACCGGTTTCCGGCGCGACAGGCGCGAATTTCGCCACAAAGGCGTTTTGATGCCCTTTATTGCCCGGCCAGGTCTGGGCCGGATTGCGCAGCGGGAAATTTTTGGAAAAGGTGAGACCGCTTACGATGACGCCGCCGGCCGGATCGACGGCCAGGCCGTAAACGCGGTCGCTGGCGCTTCCTCCCAGAAACGTGGAGTATCCCAGGGCGGCGCCGCCTGGGGCGATCCCCATGAGGATGGCGTCCCAGTCCCCTTGCAGCGTCGTGGACAAGGCGTTTTCCGTATACGGAAACTTCTCGGGGGCGGTTTTGTCGCCGGGGTCGTACTGTTGGCCGGGGGCGCAGGTCTCCCCGCCCACATAGACGTTTCCCTGGGCATCGGCGCCGACGCTCGTACAGAAGCTCCCCCATTGGCCGGTCGCCGACCCGCCTCCTAAGAATGCGGCGTAGACCAGGGAGGCCGCCCCGTCCAAATCGGGATTGATTTTCACGAGGTACGGTTCGTCGCCGGACGAGCCCGCCTTGAGATAGGGGGCGCTGTTGAAGACCGAGGCCCCGCTTTGCGTCATCGGGAAGTCCGCTGATTGCGTGCGGCCCGTGGCCACGATCAGCCCGTTCGGATCCAGGGCCAGGCCGTAGACGTCGTCTCTGGCGTCGCTGACGTTTCCTCCCAGATACGTGGAATAGCGCAGGGCGTACTGGGAAGAACGGGAGCCGGGTTGACTGGATTCGATCCAGGTCACAAAGCCGTTGCTGATGAATCCCTCCGGCGGCGCCGCGCCGCGAAGGGCGTTGCCGGTGACGGGAAAATCCCGGGAGTCGGTCATGCCGGCCACGGCGATGCGCCCGCCGCTGGCGTCGACGGCCACGCCGTGCCCCTTGTCGTCTCCCTTTCCGCCGAGAAGGCTGGAGTAGATCAAGGAGCCGCTCCCGCTTTGGGAGGGATCGACGATGCACAGGAAGGCGTCTCTTTTCCCGGCAAGCCTGGCCTGGAGGGCGTTGGAGGTCACGGGGAAGGGGATCGTCTCGTCGTCGCCGGAATGGGTCATGCCGGTGACGTAGACCAGGCCGTTCGCATCCACCGCGACGTTGTCGCCGTTGTCGCTGTCATCGGCGAAGGTCTCCGGCGACGGCGCGCCCTCCACGCCGCTCCCGCCCAGGTAGGTGGCATAGCGCAAGCCGCCGCTGGCGTCGAAAACGGCCAGAAAATAATCCGTGAGGCCGTTGTTTTGCTCCTGGAAAGCGTTTTTGATGGGGAAGGCTCCCGAGGCGTCCGAGGAGGTGAGGCCGCTGACCGCCACCCCGCCGTCCGGCATGGCGGCCACGCCCACGCCCACGCTTTTCTTGTCGCCGCCCAGGTAGGTGCTCCAGAGCAGTTGACCGGCTGGGCTGAACTTGGCGACGAAGGCGGACATTGCGCTGTCCGGCGCCGGGGCGGATTGAAAGGCGTTGCGCACGGGGAGATCGTAGACCAGGGCGGCGCCCGTCACATAGGCGTCGCCCTGGGCGTCGCTGGCGGCGTTCTGGGCGAAGGTGACTGGAGAGCCGCCGGGAATGCAGGGGATCGATCCTCCCAGGTAGGTGGAATAAATCAGGCGCCGCCCTGGGGATGATTGGGCGCAGACGGGAGGAGCGAGACCGGGAAGCAGGATGATCGTAAGGAACAGACAAAGGACGGGGATATGCGTGATGGGCCGAAACATGAGGAAGCTCCTTTTCTGGTTTTGGAACTCCAAGTATTTCCGCCTGATGAAAACAACCCGCCGCAACGGGCCGCGCCAAGCCTATGCGATCCTCGCGGCGTAACGAAACGATACCGCGCTTGATGACCTTCGGCTAGGGCGAATATGCGCGGCCCGTTCATGAAGCGCATGCGTCCCCGCCGCCCGTTTTCGAAGCGGCGCTTCCAGGCGGCGCGGACGGCCAACGCCCGCGCTCGCGTCGGCGGCCGGAACGGGCCTGTCCGGCGGCCGCGCGCCCGGCCCTTGGTCATGTTCTTTTCCGGGGGGCGCGCCGGGTTCGCCCGCAAGACCGGATGGAACGCGGCGCCGGAGAAATATTCGCTGAGGACGAGCGCGGCCGCTTGCTAACACGGGCGGCGTGTCGTATTCATAATACAAGGTTTCATGCGTACAAAAAGTCCGTCCTTGCTGTTGCTTTCCCGTCGTTGATTATGTTCTCACGTCGTTGCGGATCAATCGTCCCCAGCCGGTTCTGGCGTGGAACGCCGGAACCAAGGGCGGGACGGGAAAAAATGGCCGTTGAGCGCGTCCATTTCGTTGCGAGGTCTTCATGAGAACGGACCGGCGCCCCCCAACCCTCCTTGCATGCATGCTTTGCGTCGCGCTCCTGACCGGGTATGCGTCCATCCGGCCGGAGACGGCTCTGGCCATCGTTTATTCCTATGACGCGGGCGGACAGCTTGTCGGGGTCGATTACGGCTACGGACAATCCGTGAGCTATCTGTACGATCCGGCCGGAAACCTCAGCTGGCGCGAGGCCTCGAGCCATGCGCCGGACGGCGACGGGGTCGACGACGCCGTGGAGGAAACCGTCACGAGCCGGTACGGCGGAAACGGTGACGGCAACGGCGACGGGACGCCGGACGCGTTTCAACCCGGCGTGACCTCGCTGCCCTCCTTCGGCGCGGGGCCCGTGATCACGGTGGCCAACCAGGTCCCGGCCAGGGCCAACACGGCCGTATCGGCCCTGGCCGCGAACGCGGACGCGGGATTTCCGTCCAATGTGGCCGCTCCCTATCATCTTCTGGCCTTCGTCACCCAGGCATCGGGGACGGGCGGCTCGGCCGCGTTCTCCGTGATCATCCCCAAAAACGCGTCCGTGAACGGTTTGTGGATCAAAAAGCGCGTGGGCGGGGCCTATGTCCGCTCGAGCGCGAGGGCGGTCCAGTCCGGCCTGAAGACGGTCCTGACGCTGACCGTGACCGACGGCGGGGAATACGATCTGGACGGACTGGTCAACGGCCTTGTGTCGTTGCGGGTCGCGGCCGGAATCGGCGGGACGTTCACACCGGGGGTCATGTTGCTGCTCGACAAGTAGCGGCGATATTCGGGCGGCGGTACGCCGTCAGGGACGGGCCGCGACGCGGCTTGAGGCAAAGCCAAGAGGACAGACCATGCGAAACGTCATGTATCGGCCACGGATTGCGCGCAAGGCCCTGATCCTTGCGGCGGCGCTTGGATGCCTGCTTCTGGCCGCCGCGCCCTGCCGGGCCATGTCGGACGATTTCAACGGCGACGTCATCGAGTGGGACATCGATGTCGGAGGGCTCGCGTCCTGCTCGAGCGGCCTGACCCATTGCTACGAATCGGCGTTGATTTCTCCGGAAGGCTGGTATTCGCTCAACCTGACGATCCCAGCATCGGCCTTCGAGAATCTCCAGTCAGGCGGATACATCTGGCTCAGCGTCCATACCGATCCCAGCGACGTCTACGAGAAGAACTACCGCTACCGCACGGAAACCGTCAGCGATGGAGGAACGGAGAAGCTCGTCTATTACCTCTTGGAATACTGGGCCTCCCAGTCCCCCCTGCCCAAGGAACAGGGTCCTTACGACGTTCCCCAGGGCGGCGTGAGCGTCTCCTATGGCGCCTCCTACGCCCTGGATCCACAAGCATTCGAGATGATGGATTTTTCCTATTCACGGGACGGCGCCGGTTTCGCCTTTCCGGTCACCGTCAATCTGAGCCCCTCGGCCCGGCACTGGATCGGCAACGCGCCCTGGCAGGAAGGCGACCCCTGGGAGAACCCGGACACGGAATACGCGGACGAGGAAGGCCCGGGTCAGTGCGCCGTGAACGGACAGGGGCTGCCCTTTTATGCGGTGAACTCCGCGACCAGGGGGCTGGTTATCAGCGATATGCTGTTCAGCGCCCCTGCGCCCGGACCGGACATGACCCTGGCCATGACCTACAGCCCGGTTCCCTCGCGGACGGGCATGCTCGGATCGGGCTGGGCCTTTTCCCTGGACGCGGCCGTCACGGCCAACTGCTCCTCGGCCACGCTGCGCAAGGGATCGCACCAGACCGTGAGCTTTTCCGGGACGCTTTGCCCGGCCCCGGCCGTTTTTCCCGCAACTCTTGTCCCGCAGACCGGAAATTTCGACAAGCTGGTCCGCGTGGCCGACGGTTTCGAGTATACGCCCAAAGGCACGCGCGAGACCTACCGCTTCACCGTCCAGGACGAGGACGGCGCCTGGCTGCTCCAGGAAGTGACCGATGCGAACGGCAACGCCCTGACCATCGTCCGCAACCCCGACTTCACCATCGCTTCGGTGGCCGACGCGGCCGGACGCACGGCCACGTTCGACTATGACGCGGACAAGCGTTGCGTGGCCATCCACCTCCCGGGCGGAACCCAGGCCTTATTCGTCTACGCCTCGGGCGACCTCGTCCGGGTGACCGATCCGGCGGGCGTGGTCACGCAGTATGTCTACGACGTCTCGCATTACCTCGTCTCCATGACCGCCGGGGGAAAGACCGCCTCCTTCGTCTACGACGGCGTGGACAAGGGCGCCCTGGCCTCCCTGACCGACGCCGGGGGAAACGTCGTGACCTACTCCCGGAACTCCTCCACAAACGCCATCACCCGGACCGGCGCCGGGAACCGGTCCACGGTCTACCTGAGCGAAAACGGCCGCACGACCAGAGTCACGGATCCCCTGTCCCTGGTCACGTCCACCACCTATTTTGCCAACGGCCTGCCCAAGCGGCTGACCGAGCCCGGCAACGTGTTGACGGATTACGTCTTCGACGCAAGCGCCAACCTGACCTCCCTGACCCGCTCCAGCGGCGGCCTGAGCCAGAGCTGGAGCATGACCTACGACGGGGACGGGAACCTTTTGACCGTGACCGATCCCTTGTCCAGGATTTGGGCTTATTCCTATGACGCGGCGGGCAATCCGCTGACCGCCGCCACCCCCATGGGGCTGCAAACCTCGTTCGTCTACGACGGAAAAGGCCAGCCCCTGACCGTGACCCTGCCGGGCGGCCGGGTCTGGAGTTACGCCTACGACGCGCAAGGCAATCCCGTCAGCCGGACCGATCCCCTGGCCCGGGTCACGGCCTTCGGCTACGACGCCGTGGGGAACCTGACCCTGGCCCGGGACCCGCGCGGCGCCGAGACACGCTTCGAATACGACGCCAACCGGCGGCGCACGCGGACCGTCTGGCCGGGCGGGGCATCGCGCCACACGGCCTACGGCTGCTGCGCGCCGGAGTCTTTCACCGACGAGCGCGGCGGCGTCACCCGGTACGACTACGACGGCCTCCTGCGGCTGACCAGGGCGACCTTTCCCGGCGGCGGGTCCACGTCCTACGAAAGCGACGCCAACGGCGATCTGACCAGGGTCACGGACGCCCTGGAGCATGCCACGACCTTGACCTACGACGCCGGGGGCCGCCTGACCGGAGCCGCCGATCCCCTGGACAACGAGATTTCCCTCAGCTACGGCGTGCTCGGCAGGCCGATCACCTTCATTGATCAGCGGGGGAATTGGACGTCGTTCAATTACGACACATTGGGCCGGTACATCGGCCTGACCGATCCGCTGAACCATACGGCGAGCTTGACTCGCGACGCCGCGGGCAACGTGATCCGCAAGACCAATGCGCGGGGCGGCGTGGTCGACTTCACCCTGGATGGCGACGGCCGGTTGATCGCGAAGAAGTACGGAGCGGCCGAGGTCGCTTCCTTCGCCTACCACGCCCAGACCGGGGATCTGGCCTCGTTCTCCTCGGCTTCCTACGGGACCGTGACCTACGCCCGCGACGCGCTGGGCCGGGCGACCCGCATCGACTATCCGGACGGAACGAGCGTCAGCTTCACCTATGACGCGTCCGGGAACATGAATGGGCTGACCTATCCCGGCAATCTGACCGCCGTGACGACCTATGATGCGCGCAACCGCGTCTCGGCCTTGGCCGTGGACGCGTTGACCATGAGCCTGGGCTACGATGCGGCGGGCAATCTCGTCTCGGAGTCCAGGTCGAACGGCGTGTCCAGCGCCTATGGCTACGACGCGGACCAACGGCTGATTTCGGTTTCGCACGCAAGATCGGGCGCGCCCTTCGTCCAGTTGGCCTACGTCCGCGACGCCACGGGCAAGGTGACGGGCGAAAGCGGGTTTCAGCCCCGGGAAGTCTGGCAGGAGAGCGCGGCGGCGGCCGGAAACTTCGACGCGGCGGGCCGGCAGACGTATTTCGGCGCCGAGAACATGACCTCGGACAACGACGGCAACGTCACCGCCATGACCGGTGCGCGCAACATCGCGATAAGCTACGATCCGGAGAACCGGCCCACTTCCATTACGGTTTCCGGGGTCGCTTCCACCTTCGTCTACGACGCCCTGGGCAACCGGGTGCGGCGGACGCGAAGCGGGGTTGTCACGAACTATCATTACGACCATCTGGGCAGGCTCCTTTTCGAGACCGACGGAACCGGCGCGACGACCATGCTGTACGTCTATGCGGACAGGCGCCTTGTCGCCTCGGGAACGCAAACCGGGGGCTTCAGGTTTCATCACATGGACAAGACCGGCAGCGCCCTGGCCCTGACCGGCGCGTCGGGTTCGGTCGTGGCCGCCTATGCCTATGATCCCTTCGGTCGCGTTCTGGACAGGACGGGCCCGGCCGACACGGCGTTCACGTTCTCCGGGGCCTACGGGGTCATGGAGGAGGGGGAGGGCCTGTATTTCATGCGCAACCGGTATTACGACGCCGTGACCGGCCGCTTTCTCCACAAGGATCCCATAGGCATCGCCGGAGGATTCAATCCGTACCGCTTCGTCCAGAACGACCCCGTCGCCCGGATCGATCCCCTGGGCCTGGAGGATTTCGAGCCCCACGGCTACGGGGGCGAGGGCGGCTACGACGTCAACACGGCCGAAGGAACGTACGACCTGGCTTCCGGCCGGGCGCCGCACACGGCCGATCCGGCCAGCGACGAGGAGGCCCTGGTGGCCGGGATCATCGTCGCGGCCACGGTCGGGGCCATGATCGCCGCCCCGGCGCTGTGCGCGGCCCCGGAGGCGGCGGGCGGCGGCGGGATGATCGACAAGCTGGCCTATTCCCAGAAGCTCATGCGTCAATGGGGTGGACGGTTGCCCGGCGTCGATCCCCGCAGCGGGGCCGGTTTCGACTGGCTCATGAACGCGCCCATGCCCCAAAAGGATAAGGTCAGGGTCTTCACCGGCGCGCTGAAGTACGTTTTCAGGACCGGCACGGGCTGGTAGGGTCTTAGGCGCGGAAAGCGGGGAGGGGATCGATGGGGGCTCAAGCCGCCGGGGAGACGCCGCCGCATCTTTGACGTCAGCGGGGAGCTCCTCCCCGCTGACGTCAGCCCGCTATCGTCTAAAGCATCGCCTTGCAGCCTGGGAATCCCTCTATTGCGCGCCATCCAACAGCAGGATCGACGACGCGGCGGCATTGGCGCTGTCCTGAATGATGCGCAGCGCATGATCAAAACTCGTAAAATACCATTCGTTCTCCCTGAACGGATGAATATGGACTCCGGGCGGAATGGTTATGTTGTTGGAATCAGCGAAGGGAGGACTGTTGTCGTGGCTGTCGATGACCAGCCAGTCGTCCTGATTGTTGCTGTCCTCGCCCTTGAGCCCAAGCCACATGATCACATGGCTGACGGTTCCCTGCGTATTTTTGATATACAACAGGTCTCCAGGCTTCAATACCCCGCATAATTGCTGATATGTCAACCCAGCTCCCGGCGCCACGACTTCAACCGCCGTCACGGGGGAACCGCCCTGGCCGTAATAGATGGGGGTGGTCGTCAGGCCTTGCGTTTCAACGGCGGTATCGAGAACGATGCCCAGGCCGAAATTGTAGTTCCATGAGGAAAAATCCGAGCAATCGACGCCAGGGGTGGGATAGTTCACCAGGACCTCCGGATTGCTGGCGGGCCAGTTCGGGTTGCTCGCATAGGGATTGAAATCCGGGATGTGGTGATGCTGGTAGTTGTAGCCGATGTACTCCTGGGCCACGCGCAGGACGCGTTCCCGTTTCCAGGTCGTGGCGTCGCAGCCGCCCGGGAGGTTGGACGGCGGAGTCGCCCAGGGATAGTTGGCCGCCCAGGGGCCCCAGGAGGCGGAGGTTCCTCTGCCGTTATTGGGATTCGGGACCGGATAGGCCGATTCCACATACCAGTCCGCAAACGCCGTGTTGGAGGCCTGGGTATAGTCGTTTCGCGGCGCGGCGTCGAAATCGAAGGTCAACGCGTCCTCGGGACAGCTGTAGTTGATCGAATAGGGCGAGACATAGGGCGAGTAGTGGGCCTGCTGGGCCCAGACCCGGCTCGCCTGTCCGGCCGCGACGAAGGATATGGCCGCTATCACGGTCAAGACCGATCGCATAGAGGCGCCTCTTTTCTTGTGACGCAATGAAATCATGCTCTGTCCCTCCTCAAAATACGTTGGGGATGCGCCAAGCCGCGTCAATCCTCGATCACTGTGGCCGCTCCGGTCAGGGCGCGGCCGGGCCCGGCATGGCGAATCAACCATGAGGATGCCGCCGTTCCCGCCGGAGGGGGGGCGCCCGCCGCTACGGCTGAGGCGTCTTCGTGAAACAATAGCGCACAACGCGATTCGGGCAAGGGGGAAGAACGTTCCCGCCGGCGGCGTTTCGGAACAACGGGAGGCCGCCGCGTATCCGGTTGGGGACGAGGTTCGCGGCGCCGATGCGCCATCGTTCGCGGACATCCCCGCAAGGATTCACGCGGCGGCGAATGGCGGGAGGCATGGGCGGGCCGCCGGGACATGGCACGGCAGGCTCTTTTGCCTCAACCATGCGGCATATAATGGAAAAAGTCCTGTGAATGTTTCGCAAGCCCTTGAATGTCCTGGCCGGGGCGAGGTGATTTGAACGCCCGGCATCCTGCTCCCAACGTCGAAGGAGCTGGGTTTATACTTTGGAATAATTGATTATTGTCAAAGATGGGGAACATTTTCCGGCTCAAACGACCCTGGCCCGGCCATGGAGGGTCATCCAGAGGTTCTCCTACGGGGAGAGGTGATTCCGTCTTCGGTTCGCCTCGCCTGGGCGAGCATCCCGATGCCTGTCACGCCAAAAACGGTCTTGCGGTCCGGACGCTGCCCGAGGCTGCGGACTGTCCGGGATAGCCCATGCCCGAACCCCGCTTTGATCCGCTCGCGTTCATCCGATTCCGAAACCCGTCGGGACGGCGCGGCGGTCCTGGCCGGGAGAAGGACAATCCACCCGGCCTCGTCCCCTGGCGCCGGGCGCCTTCGCGTCCAAAAACCCGGCGCCTTCGGACGGAAACGCCGTTTCAATAGAACAGGCCCAGCTTGCCGATATCCCGCGTGGCGTCCATGATCGTATGCAAAGTTCCCGAACCGCCCCGCTGCAAGAGAAGATCGCCAGCCTTCCGGTTGATGGCCTTGAGCAGATTGTGCTGGCCGGACTGGTACAGATACTTGATGTAGGACACGGCCTGACCGGGACTTCTCGCGGCGAGCATCTCCACGATGCCGCTTTCGGCGACCATCTGGTCCGCAGCCAGGGCGGCCACGTCAATCTCGGCCCCGGCCGCCCCCGCGGTGGCGGCCGCCCCGGTCGCCGGGGCGGCGCACAGGGCGGCGCTGACGGCCATGGCGGCCACGGTCGTAGCCACAATGGTTCCTGTGACGACGAGCTCGGCGTCCGTGGCCGGCTCGGCCATGTGCGGCGCGCGGCCCGTGGTCAGATCGTAGGTCCCCTCGGCGGTATTGACATCGTACCAGCCGAAATGGGTCATCTCGAAATCCGCCAAGCCCGAGGGATCAACCCGGCTGACGGGGTTGTTCAGCGCGTAGCGGTAAAGGTTGTCGCCGCCGAGGAAGCCGATGGGATCCCGGGACAGGAAGCGGCCTGTTGTCGCGTCGTAGAAGCGGTTTTTCATAAAATACACGCCCCCGCCCTCGTCCATGACGCCGAAGGCCCCGACGTACGTGAACGAGGTCGTCGCCGAGCCGGTCTTGCCCGCCCGCGCGCCGTACGGCGCGTACGCGTAACCGGCCGTGACCGTTCCGGTCCCGTCGGTCAGGGCCAAGACGCTGCCCACCCGGTCATACAGAGGCCAGACGAAGCCGCCCGAGGGCGCGCCGAAGGCCTTCATACGCGAACCGGACCAGACGTACAGGACCGTCACCGCGCCCGAGCCGTCCGTCTCGAAGACCAACCGCCCGAAGGGGTCGTAGCGGAAGTTGCGGGTCGCGCTTCCGGCGGATGCGCGCACCCGGTCGCCCAACCCGTTGTAAAGATACGTGGTCGTGGTCGAGCCGGAGGTCAGGGAGGTCGCCCGGTTCTCGTTGTCATAGACCAGGGCCAAGGTTCGCGAGCCGGACACGGCGGTCACATTTCCATCGAAGTCGACGACGAAGGCGTCGGACCCGAAGGACGCCGCCCTGTCCGCGTCGTCGTAGCTTGCCGCGGCCTGCTTGGTGGTCAGGGCCGGTCCTGCCGGAACGGTTCCGGATTCCCCTGTGATTTGTCCGGCGGCGTCGCGGGTCTGGGCCAGGTCCACGATGACCGCGGCGCCCTTGAGATGCCGGATCCGGGTCAGCCGCCCGGCCGCGTCGAAGGCGTAGGAACTCGTCACGCCGTTCGAACGCGTCTCGGAAGTCATCCGGCCGGCCGCGTCGTAGGTCATGTCCACGGTCTTCCCGTCAAAGGCCGCTTGGGTCGGACGATTCGTCGCATCGTAGGCGTAGTTCACCGTCATGCCGCCGGGGTAGGTCATGGAGGCCACGTTGCCGGCCGCGTCATAGGTCAGGCCCAAGGTCAGGCCGTCGGGATAGGTCATGGCCGTCACCCGGCCCAAGGCGTCGCGGGAAAAGCCGAGCGCGCCCGTATTCCCGGAAGGGTCGGTGACTGAGCTGAGCAGTCCCGACGCGGCATACGCATAGCTGGCCACGACGGCGGATCCGTGCTTCTTTGCCGTCAGACGCCCGTCGGCGTCGTATTCGTAGTTCACCTGCCCGCTTCGGGCGTTGGTCCAGGTCGTTACCCGGCCCAGACCGTCTCGGGTCAGATGGAAGGCCTGGCGATTCGACGGATCGGTCTGGTAGGCCAGAAGGCCCTTATTGTCGTACGACAGGGTGGTGGTATTGCCGCGCTGGTCGGTCAGGGACGAAACTTGTCCCCGGTCGTTGCGGCCATAGTCCACGTGGCCTCCCAGGGGCGAGGTGATCCGGGTAATCCGGCCGGCCTCGTCCGAGGCGTAGAGCGTGGTCCGGTTCAGGGGATCGGTCCTCCTGGTCAGGCGGCTGTCCGCGTCATAGCTGAAGGTCGTGGCCTTGCCGGCCGGATCGACGATGCGGGTAATGCGCAGGAGCGCGTCGCGCTCAAGGGCGGTCGTCGCCCCGGCCGGATCGCTCAGGGAGGAGAGGGCGCAGCAGTCGTACGCGAAGTCGTAATGCCCGCCTCCCGGGACGTTCATCCGGGTCCGGCGGCGGTTGGCGTCGTAGACGTAGGAGAAGGCGTTTCCCCGGCCGTCCGAGGACGACGTCATCTCCAGGCCATGCGCGTCATAGGCGTAGGCCAAGCCCCCGCCTGCCGGCGGATCGACTCCGGTCAGGTTGCCGTATGCATCGTAGGAAAATCCGGTCGCGGCGCCGTCCGGACCTGTCAGGGCCGTCAGCAGCCCCTTGGCGTCGTAGGCGAAAAGCGTCTCCCGGCCGAGCGGCGTCGCGCTTTTGGTCAGATTCCGCCTGACGTCGTAGGTCCGGGTCCAGACATGGCCCAAAGGATCGGTAAGCGTCAGGAGGTCCCCTGCCTGGCTGTAGGTCATGACGGCGACGCCGTTATTCTCATCCTGATACCGGGTCAGGTTGCCCGAGGCGTCGTATTCGAAGGTTTCCGTTCCTCCGCCCGGATGGACGATCCAGGCGGGCAGTCCGGCGTCGTTGTACGCAATGGAGGTTGTCTGGCCCAGGGGGTTTCGGATCATGTTGGTCCTGCCGCGCGTGTTGGCGTAGGCCCGGACGTGGCCGCCCGGGTCGGCGACCCGCGTTTCTCCCGAGACCATGGAGTAGGAGCGGACATGGCCGGACGGGTCGGTCACCGAGGCCAGCCGTTTCTGGTGATCGATGACCGCATAGGCGAAGGTCGCGGTCTTGCCCGATACGGACATGGACGTCAGGTAATGATCCGCGTCGTAGGCGAAGGCGGAGACGTTGCCGAAGAGGTCCGTGGCGTTTATAAGGTTGCCCGAGGCGTCGTAGGCGTAGGAGGCCGCGGTTCCGGCGAAGGTCTGCATGGCCGTGACCCTGTTTTGGGCATTGTAGGAAAACGTCGTGGCCCGGCCCGAGGCATCGGTCAGCGAGACCAGCCGGCCCGAGCCGTCGTAGCCCGCGGAAAGGGCGTTGCCGTTGTCGTCGCTCACAGCGGCGAGCCTGTAGATGTTGCCCCCGCCGTCCGGATTCGGGCGGGCGTACTCGTAGCGCCAGGTCAGGCGCCGGTCCCGGTCATAGAGCCGATACGTCATGACCCCGCTCGATTCGTCAAGTATTCCGGTCAGGATCGGCCGCCGGCCCTTGGACTGGCAGGCGAAGGCCACCGTGGCGGTCCCGCTTCCCTGGCCTGAAACGCCGGAAGAGGAATAGGTCACGGCCTGTCCGCCGCCCAAGGTCGCCGTGGCCGCGCCCGAGGCCGCGCCCGAGGCCAGGATGGTCGTCTCGTAGGCGAAGCGCCAGCCGGGGCCGAACATGCCGTCCGCGTCCGGAGGCATGTTCCAGGTCCGCTTCATGGCCACGGTCTGGCCGAAGCTCTGGTAGGAGAAGTCCGTATCCTCGGCCACCAGGGTCAGAAACGAGGTGTTGACCGCGTAGGCCGGCAGCCCCTGGCTCGAGCACGATCCCTGGCCGCCTTGGTCGAAGGCCGTGTCCTCGTTGTCGTCCGGCCCGCCGGCCATGTCCTTGTTGTTTTCCGCATAGGACCAGTAGGCGTTGTCCATGATGACGTCCACGCCAAGGTAGTTCGAGCCGTCAATGCCGTTAAGGCTGCGCATGAAATAGAAATAGCCGAACGCGCCGTGGCCGTCGGCGATGGAATAGGGCGCGCCCACGGTCATGGTCTGGCCGACTTCAAGGAACGTACTGAGGTAAGGCGTGCTGACGATGCTCTGCGCCTCCTCGCTCCAGATGTTCTGGTTGAGCTCGAGCGTGAGCCCGTCCAGGGTATACTCATTGCCTTCCTCGTCCGTGAAGACGCCGATGCCGTCCGTGGCTTCGACGGTGATATCGAAGGTCACGAATCCGGCCATGGGGGAAATACCGGCCTCATCGACCCCGTCATAGTACGTCCAAAACGACGGCCTGCAACAGGGATCCAGGTCATCGCCCTCGCTTGTTTGGCTGCCCATGCCGCTCACGGCGTAGCTGATGGTCGTATTCTCGTAGGTGATGGTATTTGCGGAGACTGGACCGGGGCCGAGACAGATGGTCAGGGGCATGATGAGGACGGAGAAAAGGACGCGACCGATCCAGCCCGTCGCGCAACCTGCGATCAGCGATGGATAGCTCGTGGCGTTCATGATTTCACACCTCGCCTCATTATTTGAGAAGCAGGTTCAGAATCGGCGCAGTCCCGCCAAGGACCGGGTGAGACAAGACGTTCCACGGGTCGGTGGAGGCCCGGTATTCGTTGTAGTTGGACCAGCCGTCGCCGTCGGCGTCCAGGTCTCCGTCGGCCTTGGCCGGATCGAAGCCGTGGTCGACCTCCCACTTGTCGGGCATATTGTCGCCGTCGGTGTCTTTGTTTTTGGGATGCGCGCCATAGGCGTACTCGGCCCGGTCGGAGAGCCCGTCCGCGTCCGCGTCGCCGGAGCCGTTGGTCGCGCTGAGCTGCCCGAAGTACTGGATCTCCCAGGAGTCCAGAAGTCCGTCGTTGTCCATGTCCTGCGTTTTGTTGATGAATTCGGCGTGAATGGAGTGGGCCCGGGTAACGGAGGAGAATGTGTACGAAGAGGCCGGAGTCGTGACCACGCCGTCGATGAGCAGATAGGAGATGTTCGTAAAAGGAAGCGCCGTGACGGTGAACGCGCAGTTCGTTCCGTAATTGATCTCGGTCGCGCCCGTGGGCTGGATCGACCCGCCCATGCCGGACACGCCGTTCATGCCGGATGAGGCGACGATGGTCACCGTGGATGGCGTAACCAGCCCGGTCACGGCCAGATTGATGATGTTGCCGGCCCCGTCGTAGA
This sequence comes from uncultured Desulfovibrionaceae bacterium, assembly GCA_937934715.1. GTDB lineage: Bacteria > Desulfobacterota > Desulfovibrionia > Desulfovibrionales > Desulfovibrionaceae > CALGYO01. The sequence continues at coordinate 37,686 of CALGYO010000014.1, forward strand.
CATAGGAAATGGACTGTCCGTCGCCATACGCCGCACGCGTCAGCCGTCCGCCGAGGTCATAGCTGAAGGACACGCTTGCCGCCTCGGACAAGCCGCTGCCCGCAAGCAACAAGGAGAATACGACTATTTCCTTCAGCGCGCATTTCATTACCTTATGTAAAGCGTTCATACGCGCCCTCCAGGTGTCGAAATACGCTGAAAATATCACTTACTGAAAATAATACCTCTCCAGCTACTCATTCTCAAACATTTATTGAAAGACATATTGATAGGAATAATCAATAGAAATCGATCTAATAAACAGTAAGCACTTTATTGATACTGGTCAATCATTTTTTACAGCCCAGTATTTGTAGCTAATTCTCCAGGAAGATTTCAAGCGCTACGGAAGAACGGATGATGCATCATGCGGGCTGCTGTGTGGCTCGGAGATCTTGCCTTTCGATTGGCGCGAAAATGCATTTTTTCGTCAACCTTGAAAAAGTCCTCCAACGCCGATGCATGCGGCCAGCGGCAGGCTGCGAGTTCTGTGACTGAAACAGAGCCTGCCGCGGCATGGACGATGCGCCATTCAAAACAGCGTATATGGGGGCGCTTCTCGTTGTAGTCCACGAACCAGGACGCTAGCCGCGCAAGGACGGTCCTCGCGTCCGGGCGGTCGCGGACAGGCGCGTAATCTCGCCTGAAGGTTTTCACGAACGCATCGGTCATGCCGTCGCTTTACGGGTTGCGGACAGACGTAAACCGACCGGGGAGCCCCAGCCACGAGACGCACCCCATGAGTTCTTTGGCGCGAAACAGGAGCCGTTGCCGGTCCGCCGCTCTACGCGATGCGGCCTGGATAGCGCTCCGCGCCGGGATAGTTCAAGAGGAGGGGGAAAGGGGCGGTCGCAGACTCAAAAGCGGGCCACGCCAAGGGACTTATTACTGATGGGATGGCTCCTTTCAAAGTTGTTGGAGACTCCTTGAAGCATACCCCTGTTGGAGGGGTGGGGCCATCCCATCAGTAATATATTCCGGAGCGAGTCGGGCGCGCCCGGTCAGGGATTCATGAGTCAGCGAACGCTCTGACCGGATGAACCTGTTTTCATGCTGGATTGCTAAAATTTTCAACAAGCGGCCGCCGTCTTCCATGTCGTGGTCATGGGCTCCCATCGTTCCCCTGGGGAATCTCCGGTAACGCCCCCTCTTTTGCCTACAAATACCCCTTGGCCAGCTCGGCGTAGGCAAAAACCTGGGCCTCTCGCCAGTCGTCGTCCCTGCCCAGTTCCACCGCCATGAGCCTGGCCACCTCGGGCGCCATTTCCATGCTGGCGGCGGCGTCGAGGAACAGCGCGCGAGTCCGCCTGGCGAGGACGTCCTCCACGGTTCGGGCCATCTCTTCGCGCACGGCCCAAATCACCTCGGCCTTGTGGTAGGGCAGCGCCGGATGGAGTTTTTCGGCCAATGCCGGATCGGCCTTGCTCAGCTTCTGGATGTAGACGATGTCCGAACCATAAAAGTGTAAGGGGTCGCTCTTGTCCACGTTCTTGAGCCAACCATGGATGCGCATGTTTTTGGTCACGCACTCACGTTCTTCCAGTCCCGCCACCTGCAGGGCCTGGTTCACCGTATCCTCGGCCATCTTGCGATAGGTTGTCCATTTACCGCCCGTGATGGTGACGAGGCCGGACTCCGAAACCAAAAGGTAGTGGTCGCGCGAGATGGAGGCGGTGTTGGAGCTGTGCCCGACGTCCACCAGGGGACGCAACCCGGCAAAGATGCTCTTCACGTCCTCGCGCGCCGGACTCTTTGTCATGTATTTGGCGGCATGGGTAAGGATGAAGTCGATCTCCTCCTGCAGCGCGCGCGGCTCCATACTGGCGCGCTCTACAGGGGTGTCCGTGGTGCCCACCACGACCTTGTCGTGCCAGGGCACGGCGAAAAGGACGCGGCCATCCGAGGTGTGCGGCACCATGATGGCCGTTTCGCTGGGAAGGAATTCCTTGTCCAGGACGATATGCACGCCCTGGCTGGGTGAAATGATGGGTTTCGCCTCCGGATTGTCCATGCGCAGCAGGCCGTCCGTGAACACGCCGGTGGCGTTGACCACCACGCGGCCGTTGATGGCCATCTCACGCCCTGTCTCCATGTCCTTCACCTTCACGCCGCTGACCATTTCGCCGTTTTTCACGAGGCCGGTAACCTTGGCGTAATTGATTGGAACGCCGCCGTTCGCGCGCATTGTCTGGGCCAGGTTCACGGCCATGCGCGAGTCGTCGAACTGTCCATCGAAATAGACGACGCTGCCCTTGAGCCCCTTGGTCTCAAGGGTGGGAATGCGCTTGGTGGTCTCGGCCACAGAGAGCCACTTGGAGGGGCCGAGGCCCAGCTTGCCGGCCAGGAGGTCGTAAACCTTCATCCCCGCGCCGTAAAAAGGGCCATCCCACCATTCGTAATTGGGCACCAGGAAGGCCTGGTTGTGCACCAAGTGAGGTGCGTTCTGAGCCATAAGTCCCCGTTCGTGCAGGGCCTCCAGCACCAGCGAGATGTTGCCCTGACGCAGGTAGCGCACCCCTCCATGCACCAGCTTGGTGGATCTGCTGGACGTGGCCTTGGAGAAGTCGTCCTGCTCCAGGAGCAGGGTTTTGTAGCCGCGTGAGGCCGCGTCCACCCCCACGCCCAATCCAGTGGCGCCGCCGCCAACGATAATGAAGTCCCAGTATCCGCCGTATTCCTCTATGCTTCGGATCATATCTTCCCGAGTCATGATTTTTCCTTGTCGCTTGAGTCATGTATGAACGATTCGCCCACCCGACGCTACGTCAGTCTTAGCAAATTATCTTGTTTTTCTTTACGCTTGCGTCCAGCCATAGTCCACAACCATTTCACCCGTATGGCGACTGGCGGAATGTCCGGTCGTAGGCTCCAAAGGAGGGCGCGCCCAACGGGCTTATTATTTGTACCCCAGATTGTACCCCGAAAATATTACACGAAAAAAGGGCCTGCGAATTGCTCGCAAGCCCTTGAATTTCCTGGTCGGGGCGAGGTGATTTGAACACCCGGCATCCTGCTCCCAAAGCAGGCGCGCTACCAGTCTGCGCCACGCCCCGATCAAAACCGGCTTTACCTACTGGATATCGCGGCCGCGCGCAAGCCGCGTCCCCCCATAGCGCTCCTTTTTCCTCCGCCCGGCTACTCGAACACCCCGGCGATGGCCGCGCCGCAACGCTCGCACAGCCCGTCCCTTACGCGCATCCCCTCCACCAGGAACCCCGAACGCGTGATCAGCTCGGCCCCGCAGTCCGGACAAAAGGTGGCATTGTGCTCGTCGTCCGGCACATTGCCCACATACGCGTAACGCAATCCGGCCTCCCGGCCGATCCGCCAGGCGTTCTCCAGGCTGGTCAAGGGGGTCATCCCCCGGTCGCGCATGGCGTAGTCCGGGTGAAAACGCGAGATATGCCAGGGAACGTCCTCCCCGAGGGTCGTCACCAGGAAATCCGCCAGCCGCATGAGTTCCGCCGAATCGTCGTTGAGCCCCGGAATGAGGAGGGTGGTGACCTCCAGCCACCAGCCGAGCTCCCGCATGATTCTGAGGTTGCGCTTGACCGGCTCAAGCTTGGCTCCGCAGATTCTTTCGTAGAACTCGGGGGTGAATCCCTTGAGATCGATGTTGGCCGCATGGATGAGCGGCCCGAGTTCTTCCAGGCATTGCGGGCTCTGGAACCCGTTGGACACCATGATGTTCTTGAGATTGCGGGCGATGGCCTCCCTGGCCGTGTCCTGCATGAGCTCAAAGAAGACCGTGGGTTCGGAATAGGTATAAGACACGCTTTTGCAGCCGTTTTCCACGGCGGCCTCGGCCAGGGATGCGGGCGAGGCCGCTTGTCCGCGCGCGGGTTCGCCTTTTCCCGGCGGTTGGGACAGGCTGTAGTTCTGGCAGAACGAGCACGACAGATTGCAGCCCATGGTGGCGAAGGACAGGGTGTGCGTGCCGGGCAGGAAATGATAGAGGGGCTTTTTTTCCACGGGGTCTATGTTGAGCGCCGCCACCTTGTCGTAGACCAGGGTGAAGAGCTCCCCGTTCTGGTTGACGCGTACGCCGCATTTGCCGCGATTGCCGGGGTCGATGCGGCAGAAATGCGAACACAGGCGGCACTGGACCAGACCGTCGGGCAAGGATTTCCATAAGCGCGCGGGATGCATGATCGCCTCCTTCGGCGTCCCGGGCAAGGGGCGCCGCAAACGGCTTATTTGACTATGGGCGACGCCGGAGCGTTCGATCCGCCGGGCGTCATGGGGTTCATGGGGGCCATGGGATTCATGGGCTGGCCCGGAGAGCCCGAAGAACCCGGAGAGCCCGGGAGCCCGGGATTGACCTGGTTCATCATTCCTTCCCCGCCGTAGACCTGGGGATAGACGTAAATGGGCCCCATGTTGGGCGTCTGGGTCGCCGGGGGAGCCTGGGGGCGGACCTCCATGACCATGTTGCCGTCCTCGTCATAGCCCATATGCATGTTGTCGTCCGCCGTTCCCATGCGAAAAGGGCGTCGCGGATCGTCGTCCTCGGGCGCGGTCTGTCTGGGCGGAGCGGGCGGCAGGCTCGAGGACATGCCGTCGGCCAGGGCGGGCCGCGCCGGGGCCATGAGGCAATATGCGGCAAGCGCGGCCGTGAAGAGCGCGGCTTGGCGGACGAGGCGGCGGACGAGGCGGGGCGTTATGGGGCTCATGGCGAATCTCCCTTGAACTTCCGGGGTAAAAGTCCTATGTAGACCTTCTTCCTACGATACCATGACCAAGGAGTCGTGTATATGGCCGACCGCTCGGCGCCGTACAAAGAGGCCGGAGTGGATATCGACGCGGGCAACGCGTTGGTTTCCCGTATCAAGAAACTCGTTTCCGCCACCTACAGCAAGGGCGTGATCTCCGACATCGGCGGTTTCGGCGGTCTCTTCAAACTGGATGCCGAAGCGTACGAGGAGCCCGTGCTGGTGGCTTCCACGGACGGCGTCGGCACCAAGCTCAAGCTCGCCCACGATTTCGACGCCCACGACGGCATCGGCGTCGACCTAGTGGCCATGAGCGTGAACGACATCCTGGTCCAGGGCGCCAAGCCGCTTTTCTTTCTGGACTATTTCGCCACCGGCAAGCTCGAGGTGGACAAGGCCGAGGCGGTCATCGCCAGCGTGGCCGAGGGCTGCAAGGAGGCGGGCTGCGCGCTTCTCGGGGGCGAGACCGCCGAGATGCCCGGCTTTTATCCCGACGGGGTCTACGACCTGTCCGGCTTTTGCGTGGGCATCGTGGACAACGCCAAGATCGTGGACGGCTCCAGCATCGGCGTGGACGACGTGATCATCGGCATCGACTCCTCGGGTCCCCATTCCAACGGCTATTCGCTCATCCGCAAGCTGATCGACGCCTCCGGGCTCGGCCCGGACGATTATCTCCCCGGCACGGACGCGACCGTGCGCGATGCTTTTCTCGCGCCGACGCGCATCTACGTCAAACCCGTGCTCAACCTCATGCGCGATTTCGAGATTCGCGGCATGGTGCACGTGACCGGGGGCGGCTTCTACGACAACATCGCGCGCATCCTGCCCCGGGGCGTGGCCGCGCAGATCAATTTCGGCTCCTGGGACATTCCGCCGGTCTTCGAGTGGCTCAAAAAACAGGGAAACATGACCTGGCCGGAGATGCTCCAGATTTTCAACTGCGGCATCGGCTACATCCTGGTTGTCCCGCAGGAGATCAAGGACGACGTGATCCAGCGCCTGAAGGCCATGCACGAGCGCGCCCAGGTCATCGGCCGCATCGCCATGCAGGAAAAGGGCGAAAGCGACCGGGTGGTCATAAGCGAGCCCGGCGAGGCCTGTTAGCCGACGAGCGCTTTCAAGGACGATATGAAAACGAAAAGCCCTCCGGATCGCTCCGGAGGGCTTTTTTCGTCGTGATCCGTCGTCGCTTAGCCCCGGTACGGATTGAAATAGCCGAATTCCAGCCAGGGGCAGGTTTTTTTCAGGCGCTTCATGAAGT